>JBJMWX010000076.1:0-11461 GCA_045809925.1 Chthoniobacterales bacterium | reverse complement strand
TGGTGATGCCGCCGTCGACCTGGCTCACGAAGCCCCAGTTGCGGGGCGGGTAGAGCTTCCAGGTCTTGTCCGTGATGCCTTCGGCCAGCATGGAGATGGTCAGGCGATACGCACCGGGCGCCGTGGGGGTCGTAATCCGGTCGGTAAAGCGATAGCTCCAACCGGGTGGCGTGTCCTTGCCCAGAAAGACGCGGCCGGTCAGCGCCGGCAGATCGGCGATCGCGCCGCCGGCGCTTGCCGCCGCGGCCGGCGTGACCGGACTGTTCGCGCCGCCCGCATTGCCGTCGAGTCGCGACCAGCGGTAGGCGAGCCGCACTTGCCCATCCCATAGCGTTTGACCCACGTTTTCGGCGACGACATCCACGTCGGCCTGCTCGCCGGCGAACACGTCGGCGACGACCCTGGCCGGGTAGAGCCGCGCCGCCAAGCCGCCCGGCGCCTGGACCGGCTTGGGCGCCGGGTCTCCCGCGCCTACCTGCACGTGCCACGTCGTCCAGGGGCGGCCATCCAGGTCAGCCTCGACTTCGTACGGTCCCGGCGCTTCGGGCGTGAAACTCTTCGAGCTCGGCCGCGTTTTTGGCGGAACGGACGCGACCGAGCATCGCGCCCTCGCCTTGCTCCTCAACGGCTCGGCCGCCTCGCATGCACACTGGCGGGACAGTTCACCGCGCCGGCTCGATTTTTTCGATGGCAAGGGCGCGCTCGAAGCACTCGGCACCGCGCAAATCTCGTTCCGCCGCGCGAACCGTGATGATTTCGCTCTCGCCGCTCAGGTCCTCATCGGCAATGAAATGCTCGGGTTCATCGGCCAGCTTACCGCCGCCGAAGCGACACGCCTCGGCGCGATCGGCCCGGTCATCGTCGCCGAACTTCAGATCGAGTCGCTCTTGCGTTCCGCCGAACGTGCGCCGCGCTTCGAGGAGATCGATCGTTTTCCATCGATCACCCGCGACATCGCGATGATCGTGCCCGACTCTCTGCCGCATGGCAAAATACTGAGTGTGATCAGGTCGCTCAACGAGCCGCTGCTTGCCGACGTTCAACTGTTCGACTTATTCACCGGCGCGGGCGCCGAATCGCTCCCGGCCGGGAAAAAGTCGGTCGCTTATTCATTGACATATCGCGACAAAAACCGCACGCTGACTAGCGATGAAGTGACCGCGGTGGACGCGAAAGTTCGCGGACGGTTGAAGAGCGAATTGGGAGCGGAACTGCGGGAATAGTTCTTTGCCAGAAGTTGAGAGTTCTCGGTTGAGAGTTGAGAGCCGGAACCAGTGTTTCCGGAGATTTCTCTCAGCTCTCAATTGAAGACTCTCAACGAACTTGCCCTGCGATGTTCGAGATTACAGGTGTGATTCCCGAACCGATACTGCAGTTAACCAAAGGAGGCTGGGTCGCGTGGACGCTATGACATGCCTTAATTGGAAGTCAGATGCTTCAGCGACGGTCGTCCGCCCGTTACCGAAAGGGAACGGGATATCCACCTAAACGGCACCTGCGGGGCGACACTCAAAAGACCCGGGCGGCGCAAGCTGCCCGGGTTTTTTGTTGTTCCAGTCGCACGGCATGGCATTCCGCGTGCAGTCGAGGAATTCTCGCAAAAGCAAGATCTCCCAAGGCCGGTCGACATGACAAACGTCGCGATCGCGCGCAAAGTGCGACCGCACATGCGCGCGATTCTCGCACTCGAAGACGGCCGTATTTTCGACGGCGAATCATTTGGCGCGAAGGGCACACGGGTCGGCGAGATTTGCTTCAACACCTCGATGACCGGCTATCAGGAGGTGCTTACCGATCCCTCCTATCGCGGGCAGATCGTTGCGATGACCTATCCGCTGATCGGCAATTACGGCACAAATTTGCTCGACCAGGAAAGCAGTCAGCCGCACGTCCGCGGCTTCCTGATCGAAGAACTGAGCGAGGTGGCGAGCAATTGGCGGAGCGAGATGTCGCTCGACGATTATCTGAAGCGCTGGAATATCCCCGGCGCGCAGGGCATCGATACACGCGCCCTCACCCGCCATCTGCGCACCCGCGGCGCGATGAAGGCTTGCCTGACCACGGAGGCGATGTCGGAACGAGACGCTGTCGAGCGTGCGGCCAAAGGCGAAGGCGTCGATGGAATGGATTACGTGCGCGAAGTAACGCCCGCCGCGCCTTACCAATGGGATCCTGACGATTCGCGGAGCGCGGAATGGGCGGTGGCGAGCGGAACATTAAACGAGATCGTGCGGCACGAGCTGCCGGCGAAGCGACACCACATTGTCGCTTATGACTACGGGATGAAAGAGAACATCCTGCGCCGGCTGCGCCAAAACGGGTTCGCCGTTACGGTTGTGCCGGCGACGACGAGCGCTGACGAAGTTCTTAAGATGAATCCGGCAGGCGTGTTCCTGTCGAATGGCCCCGGCGACCCGTCGGTGCTCGACTACGCGCACGAATCGGTCCGCGGCCTGATGGGCAGGACGCCAATCTTCGGAATTTGTCTCGGCCACCAGGTGCTCGGGTTCGCGTTCGGCGGCCGCACGTTCAAACTAAAGTTCGGGCATCGCGGAGGGAACCAGCCGGTGAAAGATCTGCGCAGCGGAAAGGTCGCGATCACATCGCAGAATCATGGGTTCGCGGTCGACGCCGAGTCATTGCCGAAGGAAATCGAAGTCACGCACGTCAATCTCAACGACGGAACGGTCGAGGGAATGCGACACCGGGAGCTGCCGATTTTCAGCGTTCAATACCACCCGGAAGCGGCGCCCGGACCGCATGACGCGAGCTATTTTTTCTCCCACTTCGCCGAGCTGATCGAATCGACAAAGCCGTAAAGTGCCGGTCCGCTCGCGCCTGTGGGCCGTTGACGCTGTCGGACAGCGGGCGAGAGTCGAACATGTTGAAATTCATCATCACGATCACCTCCATGATCGTTTTCTCTCTCGCGCCGATCGCGTTGGCGCACGATCCACATGAACATGGCAAGGACGCACTCGACGCCGCCGCGACGAAAACGGTCACGGGCGAAGTGGTCGACATGATGTGCTACGTCGATCACAACGCGACGGGCGAAAAGCACGCCGGGTGCGCTGCGAAATGCATCAAAGGCAATGGACCAGTCGGTATTGTTGAGAACGGCAAAGCCTACCTCGTCGTCGGCGAGCATAAGCCGATGAACGACGAGCTGGCCGAGTTCGCCGGCAAGACGATCACGCTCAGGGGCAAAATCGCGGAGCGCGGCGGTGTCGCCATGATCGAGAACGCGGAAATCGTTAAGAACTAGCGCGAAGCGAGATCACTTCGCGGAGCATCGCGACGCTATCCCGGAGGAAGTGGACTTTGCTGCCTTCGCAGTGATTCCAGCGGACCGGGATTTCACGCATGCGCAGCCCCGCGCGTCGAGCGAGGAAGAGGAGCTCGACGTCAAATCCAAAGCCGGCGACCTGCGACTGCGTGAAGATGTTGCGAGAGACTTCGAGGCGAAACGCCTTGAACCCGCACTGAGTGTCCCAGAATGGCAACCCGGTGGAGAGCCGGACCAGTAAATTGAAAACCCGACCGCCCTGCTCCCTCCGCCACGGCTGACGATTCCCGATCAGCTTGCGATTCAAGGCCCGCGAGCCGAAGGCGACGTCGATATCGCCCCGCGCGATTGGCTCGATCAGCTTCGGTGTCTCGGTGATTGGGGTCGAAAGATCGGCATCGGAAAACAGTCCGATCGGCCGCGAAGCGGCGAGCATTCCATCCCGTACCGCCGCGCCTTTGCCGCGGTTCGGCGAATGGGTAATGAGTTGGGTTGCAATCGGATCCGCGGCGGCAAGAGCGCCCTCAATCACACCTGCGGTTGCGTCTGTTGAGCCGTCGTTCACGACGATCAGTTCGCTTTCCGGGCTTTCGCGGCGCAGGTACGCGAGCACCTCGGCAAGGGTGTCACCGATACGATTCGCCTCGTTGAATGCTGGAATGACAAGAGAGAACGGAGGAACCATGGCCAGCGTCCTATATGCCGCGGATCAACCGAGAGAAATCTCGCCGCGCTCTATTTATAAATTTCGACGACCGGCTTGCCGTTCGCATCCATGTAGCCGCGATACATGCCATTGGAGTTGAACGGCAGCGCGTACTGGCCATTGCGATCGATTGCAATCAGGCCCCCCTCGCCGCCAAGGTTATGCGCACGCTGCAACGCGGTTTCGGCGGCTTCCTTCACACTCATTCCCCGAAGCTCCATTAAATCTGAAACGGTGTGCGCAACCGCGGCGCGAATAAAATATTCGCCGTCTCCCGTACAGGAAACGGCACAGGTCGCATTATTCGCGTAAGTGCCCGCGCCAATAATCGGCGAATCGCCAAGGCGCCCCGCCGGCTTGTTCGTCATTCCCCCGGTGGAGGTCGAGGCCGCGACAGTGCCCCCGGCGTCGAGCGCGACCGCGCCGACAGTGCCGTGGCGTTCATCCGGGGAAATGATGTACTGCTTGGCGGCGTGACCGCCCGCCGCCTGTGCCTTCTTCAGCTTCTCCAGGGAATCCCAGCGCTCCTGCGTGAAAAAATATTTCGCATCGACCAGCTCGATGCCGTTCTCCTTCGCGAAAGCTTCGGCTCCGTCGCCCACCATCAGAACCGGTCCGCTGCGTGGTTCGCTCCCCGCCGGCCGCTCCGCGCTATCGAGAAGTTTGCGCGCCAGCAGAATGGGATTCTTGACGTGCCTCACGTTCGCGACCGCGCCCGCCCGCATCGTTTTTCCTTCCATGGTCGAGGCGTCGAGCTCGTTCGTTCCGGCACTCGTGAAAACTGCGCCGCGGCCAGCGTTGAAGAGAGGATTGTCCTCCAGGGTGTGGACTGAAGCCTCGGTTGCGTCGAGAGCACTGCCACCGCGCTGCAGGATTTCCCAACCTGCCTGGAGCGCTGCCTCGAGCCCGGCGCGATATGCCTTCTCTTTTTCCGGCGTCATCTTCGCGCGATCGATGGTTCCGGCGCCACCATGAACGACGAGTCCCGCCTTTGCTGATTTCGCCATCGGTTGGTTTTGGATCGCATCTCCCGGGCGCGCTGAGCCGGCAGGAGTTGCATTGTTATCCTGCGCCTGCGCCGCAGCCATGACAAAGCAGATGGCGGCGATCTGAAAACGCAACGCTCTCACCCGATTCATCGGCGGCGAATTTAAGCAGCGAGCATCTTGGTGTCGACGGGTTTCCCCTCGCGAGCTACCAATATTCCTTTTTCCCCTGCGCGAACTAAGGCAACTTCCCGTCACCATGGCCGAAAATGAAGGCGCACAGGCTGAAGGCGCTGAAACACTCGAGACCAATCCGGTATTGGTGGTGCAGGAAATCGGCGTCAAGGGCAGCCGCTTTCTGCGCCAGATCGGCAGCATGTTTTGGTTCATTGTCAGCACGCTGGTCGAGACGTGGGACAACGTGCGACGCGGCCGCGCTCCGTTTCGAGCGGCGAGTTTTTTCCGCCACACCGACCGTGCGGGGGTCGGCTCCGTTCCGCTCGTCGCCCTGGTCTCGTTCTTTCTTGGCCTGACGATGGCGTTGTTGACCGGATACCAGCTGCAACGCTTCGGCACCGAGAGGCTGGTGCCTGGACTCGTGGCGATAGCCTTTACTCGCGAGCTCGGCCCATTGCTTACCGGGATCATGCTCGCGGCCAGGATCGGCGCGGCCTTTACGGCCGAGCTCGGCACGATGGAAGTCTCGGAAGAGGTCGAGGCGATCGAAGCCATGGGCATCAGTCCGTTGCGCTTTCTCGTCGCCCCGCGGATGCTGGCGCTCTTCTCGTTGATGCCCTGCCTTTCCACGATCTCGAGCATCGCCGCGATTGCAGCGACCAGCCTCGTCTCGCGCGCTTACTTTAACATTGCCTTTGTCTACTTCACCGACCTGGTCATTCACAGCCTCCTGATCCGCGACATCGTGACCGGCATTCTGAAAAGCTTCCTCTTCGGCTTGCTTATCGGTGCGATTGCCTGTTACCGGGGACTTAACGTCAAGGGAGGCGCGGCGGGTGTGGGAACGTCGACCACTTCAAGCGTGGTCACCGCAATTACGACGGTGATCGGCTTCGACACCGTCTTCAACCTCGTCTACACCACATTCTTTCCGACATGAACAACGGCGAGCCTCCCTGCCCGCCAGTGGTCGAACTGCGGGATGTGAAACTGCGCTTTGAAGACAAGGAAGTGCTGAACGGCGTCTCGCTTTCTGTCGAGCCGCTCGACCGCTGCGTCATCATGGGCCAGAGCGGTAGCGGAAAAAGCACCCTCCTCCGGTTGATTCTCGGCATACTCGAACCGACGTCGGGACAGGTCTTTTTCAAGCAGTTCGAAATCTCACGGTTGCACAGGCGAAAACTGCAGCGCATCCGTGCCCACATCGGGATGGTCTACCAGTATTCTGCGCTGCTCAGTTCACGGACGGTGCGCGATAATGTTGCCCTCCCACTCGAGGAGCTGACCGACAAGACCGGCGATGAAGTCGATCGCATTGTGGATGAAAAGCTCGAGCTGGTCGGCATGCGTGAGGCAAAGGACCAGATGCCATCCGAGCTCAGTGGCGGCATGCGCAAGAGGGTCAGCCTGGCCAGGGCCCTGGTGATGAATCCGGAGTTGATCCTGTTCGACGAACCCTCGGCCGGCCTTGACCCGGTGATTAGCTCAGTGATCGACGAACTCATTATCACCCTGACCGAGCAATCGAAGGTCACGTCAGTTATCGTGACTCATGAAATGGACAGCGCTTTTCGGATCGCGACAAAGATGGCAATGTTATACCAGGGTCAGATTATCGAGCACGGCACCCCGGATGAGATGAAGCAATCGAGGAATCCGGTTGTCTCACAATTCTTGAGCGGCAGCACGGAAGGACCCATCCTGGAAGGAACACACGATGCAATTACGACGAAATGAGTTGCTGACCGGTCTGCTAGTCCTCGCGACCGTCGCTGCGCTCGTCTTTGTCTTGATTCTACTCGGCGCGCCCGGACTCTTTCGGCCGCTGGTTACCTACAAGCTGTACTTTGATAACGCCGCGGGAATCAAGCTAGGTGCGCCCGTGCTGCTGGCAGGCCGCAAGATTGGTCAGGTGGACAAACTCTATTCGCCGGTAACGAGAGCCGAGGAGCAGCGTGCGATTGCCGCCGCCGAGGCTCTTCGCGCCAAGGATCCCAGTGCGACGCCGACCCCCACCTCAACTCCCGGGAATAAGCCGCAGTTTGAAGCACGCGTGGACGTGCGGGTCGACAAGGACGCCGTCGTTTACAAGGACGCGCGCGCGCGCCTCATGAGCCTCGGCCTGCTCGGCGAGACAGCCATCGACTTTACCGAAGGCAACATTGCATCCGGCCGAGCGCAGGATGGGGAAATGTTTGCCGGCGAACGTGTGCCTGACTTTGGCGAATCCGTCGCCAAGATGCTCGACATCGTGAAGCCGGTCGCAAATGAAGCGACCAACACCCTCAAGGAACTGCAAACCACCGCACAGAATCTTAGCCGGATCACGGACGAGAACTCCCAGCTCAATATGTCGCTCGCCCAGTTTCGAACCTTCGCCGAGAACCTAACGAACCTGACCGCCCGCGATAGCTCGCTCTCGATTGCGCTGAAGAATGTCGAACGAATCAGCAATGACCTGACTACGAACGACAACATCCAGGTGACCCTGCAGAATTTTCGCGATAGCTCACAGAGATTGAAGGCGACCATGAATGAGCTCGGACCGGACTTGAAAGCGAGCGCTGAAAACGTGAAGGAATTTACCGCGAACGTGAAGTCAGAGCCGTGGCGACTGATCTGGCCTAGTAAGAAGAAGGAAGCTACTCCTGCGCCGGCTCCGGCGCAGGACACGATCACAGTGCGCAAGTCCACTCGCGCACAACGAACGGCTCCAAGTCCGACTCCGGCCCGACGCCGCTAATTCTATCAAACGGAGCACGCTCGCAATTCTTGCCGTGGCCGCGATTGGGTGCCTGCAGCCGCCTCCAGTTTCGGCCGCTGGTTCGCCAGATCGGCTGCAAATGCCGGGCCGGGCAGCGGCCGGTTCAGTTACTCCCGGCCTGCAATCTCTCGAGAGCGGCCCGCGCGGAGGGCTCTTGTATGTTCCGAAGAGCTACAAGCCATCCGAGCCCCTCCCCTTGCTCGTTCTTCTTCATGCCTCAGGCGGCAGTTCATCGGACTGGTTCGGCTCCTATGCACGCCGCGCCGAATCGGCTCGAATCATCGTTGCCGCGCCTGACTGCCTGCACAAGACATGGGGCGCCGGTCCGAAGGACTACGGCGGCGACGCGGCGGCAATTAACCGTGCCCTTGCCCTCGTCGCGAGTCGGTGCGCGATCGACCGCAAACGGCTGGCGATCGGCGGTTTCTCGGATGGAGCGTCCTATGCGCTTTCCATGGGTATCGCGAACGGCGATCTGTTCACCAATGTGATTGCCTTTGCCCCGGGCTACTTTATCGGCAAACCGCGCCGCGGAAATCCAGCCATCTTTATCGCTCATGGCGTGTTCGATGAGATCCTGCCGGTGGACGATTGCAGCCGCAGATTCGTGCCTTCTCTGCGCCAGGCTGGCTACCCGGTGGAGTACCGTGAGTTCTTCAACAAGCACGAGGTTAGCGATGCGATGTCCAGCCAGGCTATCTCGTGGCTCCAGGCGGGCTTTGCTGCTGCGCGCTAGTTAGCTGACGCGGCCTTCGTCGCCAGGCGATCGCGCAGAAACCTGAGGACATTGACTTCTTCGTCGCGCAGGTCCTCGACCTGTTCTTCGAGCGCCTCCTCTGTCCTGGTTTTCAAACCTTCGGTAAGCGTCCCATCGAGATAGCTTTCTAGTACACCGGGATGGATGTAACACTTCCGGCAGACGGCGGGGGTATTACCAAGAATTTTCGCAACGGCATGTATGGCTGTCTTCATGTTGCTCCTGGCCTGTTTCTTAGTCTCGAATTGCTCCTGGTGAAGGAGAGCGAGGGACGCGAGCACTGTCCCCGCCCAGGTCCGAAAGTCCTTGGCGGTAAAATCCTCATCCGTGATCTCCTTGAGATAGGCGTTCACGTCCTGCGAAGTAACGTTGCGAAGCTCGCCGTCCCCGTTGGCGTACTGAAACAATTCCTGGCCGGGAAGATCCTGTAGCTTGCGAATGATTTTTGCTATGCGGCGGTCGCGCACTTCGCGCTCGTGCTTCACACCGCTTTTGCCGCGGAAGCGAAACTGAACTGTCGTTCCTTCTACATCAACGTGCTTGTTGCGGAGAGTTGTCAGTCCAAAGGAGTTGTTCTCCTTGGCATACTCCTCGTTGCCTATCCGCATAAAGGTCCGCTCCAGTAACTCGACCACCGTGGCGAGCACCTTCTCACGCGGCAGACCGGGCAGCGCCAGATCCTTCTCTACCCGCTTGCGGATCTTCGGCAGCGCCTTGCCGAACAGTACCATCTTCTCGTACTTGCCTTCGTCCCGAACTTCCCGCCAGCGCTCGTGGTAACGGTATTGCTTGCGCCCGCGCGCGTCGCGACCAACCGCCTGGATGTGTCCATTCGGTGACGGGCAAATCCAGACATTCCTCCAGGCAGGCGGAATGCCGATGCGCTTGATACGAAGGAGGCGCTTTTCATCCGTAATCTTCTCGCCCGCGGTGTCGAAGTAATTGAAGTCCTCGCCCTTCGGCTTGCGCGTGTAGCCGGGCGCATTGTCACTGACGTAACGAAGGCCCGCTTCTTCGGCGGCTTCTTCGGGATCGATCACCACCTTCAGGTCGGCGACAGACTTCGGTTTTTCGAGCGTTGTTCCAGGCACGCTGTAAATACGCGCGTCGCTTCGAAAAAGGCTGTAGAACGCGTGCCTTCGCGCCCGTTACGCAGCAGCAGCGGCGAAGACTAAGCGCCGTAGCTCTTCGTAAATTTCTTGCGCGACTCGCCGTCGCCGGCTGGCGCAGAGGGCGCCCCCTCCGTCTGTGACCCCGGCTCATTCTGCGGTTCCGCTTCCGGAGTAGCTGGCGGTTTGGCCGGCGCTGCGCCCGCTCCGGCGCCCGGTCCGCCGCGCGAAACCTCAACGAACGCCATCTGCAGATTAGCCAGCGTGTTTCGCAGCACGGCCGCTTCTTCATTCGTCAGATTGCCCCGCGTTTTCTCCTGAATCATCGCGAGCTGATCGATGAACATCTTGGCGAGGTCGAGGTTGACTTCGCCCTGGCCGGTTTGGGGGTTAGGGATCTGGCCGAGGAAAAGCGCTGCGTTTTGCGCCTGCATCATGACGAACTCGATAAAGCGCTGGGTAAGCTCGCCGGATTGTGTGGTGGTTTGAACTTCGGCCATATTTTATTTCGAATTCGCTCCTCTTGGTTCATTTGCCCTGCTCGCCGGAGCCTTGGCGGAGCCGGGCGGTCGCACGATAGCGACGACATACGGTTGCTGCGCGAAGTATTTGGCGGCGATACGCCTGATGTCCGCAATCGAGACGGCATTCACCTTCGCCTCCAGTTCGCGGTAGTGAGCGAACCCAAGGCCGTAAAGCTCATCCAGTGCGGCCATATAACCAAAGGTGTCGTTACTCTGATTTGCGATTTGTTGCTGGCCGATGAGCTTTTTCTGCGCGCGCCTGAGCTCTTCGTCGGTCAGACCGTCAGCCGCGAGCTTTCCGATTTCATCGAGCAAAGCCGCTTTCACCGCCTCGATTTTCGCTGGGTCGGTGCCGAGATAGAAAACAAACAAGCCAGGGACGAGGCCTTGCATCTGGCTCGCACCGACATAATAGGCCAGCCCCATTTCTTCGCGGATCCGCACGAAAAAACGCGAGCCGAGGTCGCTGCTTGCCTCGTCGATCAATTCGAGCGCATAGCGGTCGTCGCTGAAGATGTCGACGCCGCGATAACCGACCATGATCACGCCCTGCGCCTTGTCCTTGAGACTCTTGACATCTGCGCGTTTTGCCAGCGTCGGCGTTGGCGGAGGATTTTCGAGTGCAAGCGTTCCGGCCTGCATTGAGCCGAGCGCGTTCTCGAAGAGTTCTCTTACCTGTTCGGCACGAACATCGCCGAAGACAGAGATCACGCCGTTCCTCGCCACGAGATAGCGGTCGCGGAAATCGACCAGGTCTTCGCGCGTAAGCTTTGTGACGCTTTCTACAGAACCTTTTCCGCGAAGCGCGAATGGATGATCTCGAAACAGCGCTTCGCGCAGAATGTTACGCGCGACGACCGTCAGTTGTTCTTCCTCTTCCGTAATCCCGGCGATCTGGATTTCCTTTTCACGCGCGATCGCCCGCTCCGGAAAAGTGGCGTTTATCAATACGTCGGCGAGGAGGTCGACCCCGAGTTTCAGGTCGGGCGCGGTGAGGTCAAGCGACACGCCGAAGCTGTTATTTCCCGCCTCGCTGCTGATGCTGCCGCCGACTTCCTCGATCGTATCGGCGATTTCTTCAGCGCTCCGCGTGGTGGTGCCTTTGAGCAGCGTCTTCGCAAGCAGACGCGTGATGCCATTGTTGGCGCG
>JBJMWX010000075.1:0-14547 GCA_045809925.1 Chthoniobacterales bacterium | reverse complement strand
CGGACGCTACCTCGTGCTCATGCCATTCAGCGATCGCAGCGGCATCTCACGCAAGATCGAAGATACAAAAGAGCGCCAGCGGCTGCGCAAGATTCTCCAGCAGCTCGAAATCCCGGAAGGAGTCGGCGTCATCATCCGAACGGTGGGGGAAGGACAGCGCGCCCGATATTTCGTCCGTGATCTCGGCATGTTGCTGGAACAGTGGCGGCAGGTTGAAGAACTGATCAAGGCGGAGCCGGCGCCGTGTCGCGTTTTCGAGGAGCCGGATCTGGTCGAACGGACGGTGCGCGATTTTCTCACCGAAGACATTGATGAGGTTGTTTGCGACGATCCAGCGTCGGTCGACCGGATGAACCAGCTGGTCGGACAGATTTCGCGTCGGGCACGGAACCGGATCAAGCACTACGAGGGAACGGCGCCGGTCTTCGAGACGTTCGGGATCCAGAAGCAGATCGACGATGCGTTCCATCGGCAGGTATGGCTGAAATGCGGCGGCTACATCGTGATCGACGAGACGGAAGCGCTGGTCGCGATTGACGTGAACACCGGGCGGAACAAAGGCGGCCGCGATGTCGAAAAGACAATTCTCCAGACCAACCTTGAGGCAGCGGATGAGATTGCGCGGCAACTGCGCTTACGAAATATCGGCGGCCTCATCATCGGCGACTTCATCGACATGAAGAACCGCAAGGACCAGCAGGCGGTCTATCACTTGATGAAAGAGCGCCTGAAACGGGATAAGGCCAAGACGCACGTCCTCCCACTCTCCCAACTGGGGCTGATGGAGATGACGCGGCAGCGGGCGCAGGAGAGCCTGAGCGATTCAATCTATCAGAACTGCCCGTACTGCCAGGGCCGCGGAGTGGTCAAGACGTCGATGACAACCAGCGTGGAGCTTCACCGGACGCTGAACACCGTCATGCGGAAGTACCAGGACGCGGTGCACGAAATCCGCGTCATTCTTAACCCGGACGTACTCAAGCGTTTAAAGGAGGAAGACGAGGAGATCCTGATCGAGCTGGAGCGCCGATACGCCGGCCGCCTTTTGTTCCGCGGGGATGCGGGCTACCACCACGAAAAGTTCCTCATTACGGATGCAACTACCGGAGCGGAACTGAAGCCCTGAACCGCAGGTAAACGCTCCGCAAAGTCGGCACTTGCAAATTTTTTGCGAGCATGACAGACTCCCGTCCATCCGGAGGAGCGCTCAAACACGTTTCTCAGGACAAGCCGGCAAAACCGGCAACTTAACCAACAAAGGAGAAAGCAATGTTAAAGAAACTTACCCTTAGTCTGTGCGCCGTCGTCGCTCTGGGCTCGGCTGCATTTGCCGGTACTGAGACGTATTCTGGAAAAGAGTCCAAGAACGTCGTCCAGCAGACACCATGTCCTCAGTGGTACGCGGATACAGAGTGGAACCTCAACATTTGGGGAACGTATGCCTTTACGGCCAACGACTGGAGAGACGATCGTTACCTCGGCGTAGATCACGCCTGGGGCGGCGGTATTGACGCCAAGTACTTCTTCATGCGCTACTTTGGTGTAGGCGTGGAAGGTTACGGGCTCGCCTTGAACGGTCAGCGTGGGTTTGATATCGACATCGGCAATGGCAACAGAGAGCGCTTTGAGGATAATCACGATCGCGGCGCAGCCGGATCGATCCTTGGGACATTGACCTTCCGGTATCCAATCCCCTGCACCCGCTTCGCGCCATATGTGTTTGCGGGCGGCGGCGGCATCTGGGGCGGTGGTGGACGCGAAGAGGTTTTCTTCGACACCAATAACGTCGAAGTGTTCCGACGCGGCCACGACAACAGTGGCAAGTTCGTCGGGCAATTCGGCGGCGGTTTCGAAGTCCGTTTCACGCCGCACTTCGGCTGGACGAACGACTTCAGCTGGAACGTAGTGGACGGCACCGAAAACAACTTCGGAATGGTCCGTTCCGGTCTGAACTTCGCGTTCTAAGCAACGCAGCGATAAACTTCAAAACGCCGGGAGCACCGCGAGTGTTCCCGGCGTTTTTTTTGGCGTTGTGGGGCGGGGTCGCTGACTCCGCCGCGAGAAGATCAGAGAAGAGGCGGGTCATCGACTCCGTCCTACAGGCCCGCCAATTTGCGAAGCGGTCTGTGCGGGCGAAACTGCTGTGATGTCCTTCGCATTGATTCTGGACAATCTGCCGCTCCAGAAATCGGAGCTGCTCCGGGGCTTCGCGGAGTTAATCGCACCTAAAGGCGACGCCGAATTAGAGCGCTTGGCCCAGCAGGCGCGCGCTCTCACGCTGCGCTACTTCGGCCGCACCATGCGGCTGTTCGCGCCACTGTATCTTTCAAACGAGTGCATTAATAACTGCCGCTACTGCGGGTTTTCGCGCGACAATCCAATCCTGCGCGTCACGCTCGATCTGGAGCAGATAATGGCTGAGGCGCATTATCTCGCCGGGCAGGGATTCCGGCAGATTCTACTCGTCGCCGGCGAGCATCCAAAGTTTGTCAGCCAGGGTTATCTTGCTGAGTGCGTCCAGGCTCTCGCGCCAGACTTTTCGTCGATCGCGGTCGAACTCGCCCCAATGGATGCGGCCGATTACCGCGCGATTGTCGCGGCAGGGGCGGAAGGTCTCGTCGTCTATCAGGAGACCTACAACCGCGCGGTTTACTCGGAAATGCATACCGCCGGACCAAAGCGGGATTTCGACTGGCGACTAGACACAGCCGAGCGCGGCTACGCTGCCGGGTTTCGGCGGATTGGAATCGGCGCGCTGATTGGCCTGTCGCCATGGCAGGAGGAAGCGGTCGCCCTCGCTGCGCATGTCGAGTACCTGCTCAAACGGTGCTGGCAGGCGCAGATCACGGTGAGCGTGCCGCGACTCCGTCCCGCGGCCGGGGAATTCAACCCGCACTTCTCGATGAGTGATCGCGAACTGGCGCAGCTGATCTGCGCTCTGCGGATCACATTCCCCCAGGTTGGAATCGTGCTCAGCACGCGCGAGCGGGCTGCGTTGCGCGACGCGCTGGTGCCGCTCGGTGTCACCACGATGAGCGCCGGCAGCCATACCGAACCCGGCGGCTACACGCGCCAGGGTGGTGGTGCATTGCACCTCACGGTCCGTGGTAGAATGATCGCGCCGGAGGTCAACAACCCGGAGATCGCCACAAGTCAGTTTGAGATCAGCGACAATCGTTCAGCCGGTGAAATCGCCGCGGTTCTCGCAGCGCGCGGCTTCGAGCCGGTTTGGAAGGACTGGGACCAGGCGCTCGCGCAGGCATGAACGTCTGGGTCAACGGAGAGCTCACACAGATTAATGGTGCGCAGACGGTCGCCGAGGTCGCTGAGAGTCTCGGATTCAGACGCCATACCGTCCTGATTGAGCACAACGGGGTAGCGCTGCATCAGCACGAATGGCCGCAGCGCGCGCTTTCGGAAGGCGATCGCCTCGAACTCTTGCGGGTGGCGGCGGGTGGCTGACGTGCGTCGCGCTACACATCGGACGACGGGCGTCGGGATCAGCCGACCTTATGAAGCACATAATCGCCCGCTCTTAACCGCGGTTTGAATGCCTCAGGCAGCTGCGCGCACGACGATGCGCATCCCATCGATACTAACCACGGCGACGTCCGTCTGCGAGGCAATGAATTCGCCCTCGGTGACAACGTCAACGACGTGATTTGCGAAACGCGCTTTGCCGCTCGGGCGCAGGGTAGTGACAGCGATGCCCTGCATCCCGGTGGCGATGGCAGCCGGGTTGGCGAACTCTCGCGGGATTGTATTCAGCGAAGGACCGGGTGGATTGGAGACGGAGAGAACGAAACGCCGGTACAAGCTGGTCCGCGGCAATACGCGCGCGAGAATCGCAATGGCAATTGCCGCTGCGACAAGAGCGAGGAAGAGATTTAGCAGAGGGATGGCCAGCATGTGCCCGGAGGGCAGAATCGTTTCGCCGGGGTAGCGATCGATCATCGCCCAAAGGAACGACGCCAGCATGAGGAAGACCCCGATAACGCCGAAGATGATCGTCGAGTGCGCAAAAAAGAGGATCTCGATCAAGACCAGCGCGACGCCGATTACGAAAAGCGCGACAGCTTCCCACCCGGCCAGCCCCGCGAGATAGTGACCAAGAAAGAAAAGGGCGAAGCAGCACCCGGCGATGATGCCGGGCAGACTCGCGCCGGGAATTTTGAACTCGAGGTACGCGCCGAGGATCCCGCCGAGCAGCAGTAGCGGCGCGAGCGTAGTGATCCAGAATGCCAGGCGCTCGAACCCGCTGGGACCAAACGAGACGACATGGCCCTTGAGATTTGCCTTGCGTATAACGTCATCGACCGTGTCAGCAATGCCATCGGCGAGCAACGGTTTGCCGCCGACCGCTTCGGTCGCTTCCTGAGCGGTCAGGGTGAGAAGCGTGCCTTTGGGATGCAACACGCGATCTCCCAATTTCACTTCCTTTTCTTTGTTGATGAATGCTTCCGCAATCTCGGGATTGTGCCCGTTGCGCGCTGCCGAGCCGCGGATGACTGCCGACCAATATGAAACGGTCTTGTCCTGCAGAGTAGGCGGCAGGTCTTCGCCGCTGGCGAGCACAGGCGCGGCGGCGCCAATTGCGCTCACTGGAGCCATGTAAATGTGTTTCGTTGCCAGTGCGATAAGCGCACCAGCGGAGCCGGCGTTCGAATTGATAAATGTGTAGGTGGGAATCGTGGCGCGATTGAGCACCGCCGTGATTTCCTCTGCGCTATCCAGTCGCCCGCCGTAGGTGTTCATATCGAGGATGAGCGCGGCCGCGCCGGCGGCTTCCGCTGCTTTGGTCGCGCGGCGCAGGAAGAGAACGAGTGGCTGGGAAACCTCGCCGTGCAACGGCACCACTACCGTGTCGCCCTTTCCGATCTCCTCGCGCGCTTGCACGGCGCCAGTCAACAGGGCGAGCGAAAAACCAAATGCCACCAATCCACTGAATCTTTTCACCGCAGCCAATTTTGCCATCGCTCGCCGCCGCAAACGAGTCGAAATTACATCCCGAGATGGCGATCCCGACCGAGACAATCGAGCAGATCGCCGCCGCGAACGATATCGTGGAGGTGATCGGGTCTTACTTCCCGCTCAAACGCGCGGGGACGAACTTCAAGGCGCTCTGCCCGTTTCATCAGGAAAAAACGCCCTCGTTCACGGTCAGTCCTCCACGGCAAACATTTCACTGTTTCGGGTGCGGGGTGGGCGGAAGCGTCTTTCGATTTGTCATGGAATACGAGCACATCGACTTCCCAAGCGCAGTGCGAAAGCTGGCTGGGCGCGTCGGGATTGCGGTGGTCGAGGAGAGGAGTTTTGGCGGGGCAGACGATCGCCAGCACGAATCCCGGCGCATCTTGCTCCAACTGCACGGGGAGGCGGTGGAATGGTTTCGCGAGAATCTGCTCAAGACGAAGGCTGCCGAGCCGGCGCGGGAGTACCTCAAGAGCCGCGGAATTGACAAGAGAGTGGCGGAGAGCTGGCAGATCGGATATGCGCCGGACAGCTGGGATGCCTTCCTCAAGTGGGCGCTGGATCATGGTTATCGTCGGGCGGAATTGGTGCAGAGCGGACTCGTAAAATTGCGGGACGACAGCCGGACGGACGGCGAAGTCTACGATCGATTCCGGGGCCGGATCATGTTTCCGATCTGCAACGATGTCGGCGAAGTGATCGCCTTCAGCGGCCGGATTCTGAGCGGCGATGCGGAAACGGCGAAGTATCTGAATTCGCCGGAGACACCGCTCTTTAGAAAAGGCAATGTGCTCTTTGGCCTGCATAAGACGAAGCGCGGCTTGATCGAGGCGGACAGCGCGATCGTCTGCGAAGGACAGCTCGACCTGATCGCGATCTTCGAGGCCGGCCTGACAAACGTCGTCGCGCCACAGGGCACCGCTTTCACCGAGAGCCAGGCCCGCCTGCTGAAACGCTTTGTGTCCGACGTGGTGCTCTGTTTCGACGCCGATGCTGCGGGAAAAAAAGCGGCTGAGCGCTCGCTCGACGCGTTGCTGCAAAACGATCTTGTTGTGCGCGTGGCGGAGATGCCGCCGGGCGAAGACCCGGATTCGATGATCCGCAGCAAAGGGCGCGAAGCGTTCGAGCAGCGGATCGCAGCGGCACGCGACTTCTTCGAAGTGTGGCTCGACCGCGAAACGGCCGGCGCCGATCTCGATTCTTTGGGTGTGAAAATGCAGCTGGCGCGGCGGCTGGGCGAAACCGTTGCGCGAATTCACGACCCGTTGATGCGGAGCGAAGTCGCGAGCCGGGTGAGTGCACGGATCGGGGTACCGGGTGCGGAGTTCCGGCGCTTGCTCAAGCAGCCATCGCTGCGCGTGACGGAGGAGCGGAGGTCGGAGACGCCGCAAATTCCCCCGCCGCGGCATGATATCGCCATGCTTTGCCTGCTCGCATTGCGCGATTCGGCTGCGCGCGAATTTCTTCTTTCGCAGGATTGGCGAGAGGTGCTCGGTCAAACCCCTGACGCCGAGATGCTTATCCGCATCCTGGAGCCGGAGATTGATCCGGACGACGCAGCATCGCTCAATCGATTTATGACGCAGCTCGGGCCGACAGAGGAAGCGCTCGTCTCGGCGTGGGTGATCGCGAAGGTTCCACCCAATGGGGTCGCGGTTGCGCAGGGCTGGTGGGCCGGCCTCCAGCAGGCGGCAGTGCGCCGGCAACTGCAGGTCGCTGAGGGCCGGATGAGAATCCCCCGGTTGAGCACCGGCGAAGAAGTCGTGCTCCAGAAACAAATTGTTGACCTTCGAAAACAGCTCGACGACCTTTCCATGCTTTCGTCTACCCGCGTGCTCGACACCTGACGTCGCTGAGGGGCCAGCGAAGCTCATTTCGTAAAAACGTCACCGTCCGCAACGGCATAAGGCTTGGCTAAGAGTTCGCAAAGACCCGCACGCACGCTCCGCGCGGGAAAAGATCGTGCCAAGCCGAAGCGCTCCAAACGCGTCGTCGTGACGAAGGGCAAACCAGGCAACTCGTCACAGCCGATTTCCAAACGGTCGGCTACGACGGAGCAACTCGTGGTTAAGGTCGCAACGCTCACTAAGACAGCGACGGCGATCGTCGCCGAGCTGACGCCAGCGACCTCGGGCGACATCCAGGGCCGGATTCGCGAGTTGATCAAGCTCGCAAAGGAACAGGGTTATCTCACGTTCGACGATCTGAACGAAGCGTTGCCCGCGGACGTGACCGATGCCGACGAGCTCGATGCGATTCTGACCCGGCTGCGGCGGATGGAGATCGACATCATCGAAGCGTCCGAGGTCGACCGGTACAAAGACGGGAAAAAAGAGAGCGACGAAGAAGAAGAGGAGAAGCCCGAGACAAAACTCGACATCCTCGACGACCCGGTCCGGATGTACCTCAAACAGATGGGCCAGGTCCCGCTGCTTACGCGTGAGCAGGAGGTCGAAATTTCAAAGCGGATCGAAGAAGCGGAGATCATGGTGCAGAAGCTGATCAACCGGTTCGGGTTCATTGCGCAGGCGCATCTCGATCTCGCGGCAAAACTGGCCGAAGGCGGCGAGCGTTTCGATCGGGTGATCCTCGATAAAAAAATCGAGAGCCGCGAGCGCTACATGAAATTGCTTCCGCGGCTGTGCCGCAGTGTGGAGAAACTGAGCAGTACGATTCGGCAGCAATACGAGCAGTTGCTGCACACTTCGCGTCGCGACGCGAAAAAGCTCAAGACATTTCAAAAATCGGTCGGTTCGCTGCAGAAGCTGTATCCAAAGTTCTATTTCAAGCAGAAGGTGACAGAGGAATTCGTCCATCTCGCCGACGAACAGTTTCAGGCTCTGGCTGTCTTGCGCAGCGAACTTCAGAAACATCCGCGCGATGGCGCGGCCCGTACGCAGTTGCTGCAAAGATCGCGCGAACTTGAGAGCAAACTCTGGCTTTCAGTCGACGAATACGCCAGTCAATACCAGGAGCTAAAAAACTGGCTGCGCAAAGCGCTCCGCGCGAAAACCGAAATGGTGGAGGCGAACCTGCGACTCGTCATCTCGATCGCAAAGAAATACACCAACCGCGGTCTCTCCTTCCTCGACCTCATTCAGGAAGGCAACATGGGTTTGATGAAGGCGGTCGAGAAGTTTGAGTATCGCCGCGGTTACAAGTTCTCCACCTACGCGACGTGGTGGATTCGCCAGGCGATTACTCGCTCAATCGCCGATCAGGCGCGCACGATTCGTATCCCGGTGCACATGATCGAGACGATCAACAAGCTGATGCGTGTGCAGAAGCAGCTCGTGCAGGAATACGGCCGCGAGCCTACGCCCGAAGAAGTGGCGGAAGAAATCTTGCTGCCGGTCGACCGCGTGCGCGCGGTCTTGAAGATGGCCCAACAGCCGATCTCCCTCCAGGCGCCCGTCGGCGAAAGCGAGGAAACAAATTTCGGCGACTTTATCGAGGACAAGGGCGCGGAGAATCCGAGCGATATGACGGCGATCGTTCTCTTGAAGGAGAAGATCAAGGACGTCCTCGAGACACTGACCGAGCGTGAGCGGCAGGTTTTGGAGCAGCGGTTCGGGCTGGTCGACGGCTACAGCCGCACGCTTGAGGAAGTGGGGCGGCAGTTCCGCGTCACACGCGAACGGATTCGGCAGATCGAAGCCAAGGCATTGCGCAAGATGCGTCACCCGACGCGCATTCGTCAGCTCGAGGGATTCCTCGAGGCCGCCGAGGTGTAACTCGGGCGCAACTTCTGCTCGCTCGGCAGGTTAAATTCCATGTCAATGCAACGCGACGACGACCAACAGCTCTGGGACCTGCTCGGCAAATCGGCCGCTCCGCAGGTTTCACCCTTCTTCGCTCGCAACGTGGTGCGCGAGATTCGACAGCAGGAAAGCCGGCCTTCAAGGGAGACCTGGTTTTCCATCCGAAAGTTGCTGCCGGTCGCAAGTTGCGCTGCGGTCGTCATAGCCGCGGCTCTTGTAGTCCGCGGCCCGGTCGCGAAACATGCGCCATCGGCTACTCCGATCCTCGCCCATGTTGAGGTGGACGACTCTGATGTGGCCGCAGACCTGGACGATGTCGTCGGCGCGGACGACGACGACGATACAGCGATTCTCTAAAATCGCCGGTCAGCCTTCTTAAACGCCAAGGCGATCTTGCCCCGCGTTACCGATACCAATAGTACGGGCGGTAATGATGCCGATGATATCGGTAATACCGCGGCCCGACATACACCACCGGTCGGTAGTAGCCGTAGGGATAATATGCCGGATATCCGTAATAGACCGGGTAGCCGAAGCCGATGCCGATCGCGACACCGGCGTCTGAGCGCGATGGCGTCGCAAAGCAAAAGCCCGCGATCGCGAGCCCAACGAGCAGAACTTTCTTCCAATTCATTTTCGTGATCCTTGGTTGAGTTTCTGGTGATTCAACAAATTACCCGCGCGCGAGTTGCTCGGATTTTTGGCGGGCGCACGATAGACGGGGCGGCCCCTGATACAGAGATCCTGCTGGATTTTTTCGTATCGCACATCCTCGAGTCGTGCCGCGACTTGGGATGACGCGAACCCCCGGCCGCTGAACGCGATGACCGGTCCACCGGTAAGAACCGGGCCGAGGTACATCTGAACGCGATCGATCAGCTGCGCGTCGAGCGCTGCCCCCAGTACTTCGCCGCCGCCTTCAATGAGCACGCTCGTGATCTCTCTTCGGCCGAGCTCGCGCAGCACGGCAACGAGCGATTTGTTGCGAAAGACAACGGTCTTGTCTGCGAAACGGTCGGTAAACACCGTGGCGTTGCGCCGCAGCCGACCCGAGCGCGAAAGAATCACACGCCAGGGTTGCTTTGCGCCTGCAATTCCGCGGACCGTCAGCCGTGGATCGTCAGCGCGGATCGTTTCCGCCCCGACGAGGATCGCGTCCACGCGCGCGCGCAGCTGCTGCGCATGCCGCCGTGCCGCCGCACTGGTAATCCATCGGCTCGCGTTGGGCGGCGCGGTCAGTCGACCGTCGAGACTCATTCCGCATTTTGCGATGACGAATGGCAGACCCGTTTCGATCCATTTGTTGTATGCCTCATTCAACGCATTGCATTCATCTGCGAGCAAGCCGACGCGGACGTTCAAACCAGCCTCGCGCAGCAACTGAACACCCCTTCCGCGGTGAATGGGATTTGGATCGACGGCACCGATCACGACGTGGCGCACGCCGGCACTAATCAACGCGGTCGTGCATGGACCGGTGCGGCCGCGCGTAGAGCAAGGCTCGAGTGTGACATAGAGGGTTGCATCGGAGGGAATCGGCGCGGCAAAGTTGCGGAGGCATTCGATTTCTGCGTGGGGAGCACCGGCGCGTCGGTGGAAGCCGGTTGCGACGATTTTCCCGCGGACGGCGAGAACCGCGCCGACAGCGGGATTTGGGCTTGTTGAGCCGAGCCCGCGACGGGCCTCCTCCACTGCCACACGCATCCACCGTTCATCGTCGTCCTGCGGAGCCATCGTTGGACAGATAGTGCCGCAAGCTGTGTCGAGCAATTCAGCGCTCCGAATCGCGCTCGCAGGACTAGCGCCAGTGTGTCTCTGTGCGATGCCGCCAAGATGTGGGCCAAGTGAGACATTACGTAACAATCATTCGAGCATTTGAAACTCGGCTGCTGATGATTAATCGTTATTAATCAGGCACTTATGCTCTGAGACTCCGAAGACGTTGCGATGGCATTCGGCCCGCTAAACAATCAGCTGTCGTATTGACGAATCAATTTCAACAGAAAGGAAATCACTTATGAGTTTAATACGTTATCAAAGACCGGAAATGTCCTCGTGGCCTTCGTTCAACCGTTTGGCGAACCTGCGCGACGAGCTCGACAGCCTCTTTGAGATGCCCGTTTGGTCGAACTTCGGCCGTCAGGGCCAGCTCTTCAGCGGCTGGACGCCGGCCCTCGATCTCTACCAGAGCAACGACAATGTCGTGGCCCTGCTTGAGCTCCCGGGAATGCGCAAAGAAGACATCGAGATTTCGCTGCATGACGGGATGCTCACGATTGCAGGCGAGCGCAAGAGCGAAACTAAGGAAGGTGAGAACGCCGAACGGACCGAGCGTTTCAGCGGGAAATTCCGCCGCAGCATCACGCTCCCGACTCGCGTCGAGTCGAGCAAAGTCAGCGCGGTCTACAAGGATGGCATTCTGACGGTGACGCTGCCGAAAGCGGAAGAGGCGAAGCCGAAACAAATCCAGGTCAGCGTCGATTAATCAATCGCGGGTGGGCGATGCGCTCGCCCGCAAACACCAATCGAGAAAGGAAAAATCATGGAGACATTAGTGCGTGAAAATCGAAACGGCAGCGCGCAGGCGCAGGCGGAGCAGTTCATTGCCCCGGCTGCGAGCCTGACGGAGAACGCGGACGGTTACGAGCTGCAGATCGAGATGCCCGGGGTGAACAAGGAGGGGCTCGAGATTTCAGTGGAAAACAACGAGCTGACGATCCTTGGACGGCGTTCGTTGCCTCAGATCGGAGGCACGGCCGTTCATCGCGAGTCGCGTCCGCATAATTACCGCCGCGCTTTCGAGCTGGATCCGTCGATCGACACCGGCAAGATTGCGGCACGAATCGAGCACGGTGTGGTCACCTTGACGCTGCCAAAAGCAGAGCAGGTGAAGCCGCGCAAGATCACCGTTTCGTAACGGCTGTTTAGCAGATTGCTGAAGGCCGGGTGCAGCTAGCGCCCGGCCTTTTGCTTTTCTGCTTGGCGAAATCCCGCTGTCACCGTAGCTAGAAGGGACCCTCCCTATGCCCACGAAAACGGAAGAAAAAACGGCCGAAGACAAGCTGACGGCAGCGCGCAACAAGAACCTCGACCTGGCCATTCAGCAGATCGCGAAGGATTACGGCGATGGCGCGATCATGCGACTTGGCGATGAGAAGGTCGTCGACATTGACGTCATCCCTACGGGTAACATCCTGATCGATCGCGCCCTCGGTGTCGGCGGATTTCCTCGCGGCCGTGTCGTCGAGATTTATGGTCCGGAATCATCCGGCAAGACGACCCTGACCCTGACCGTGATCGCGCAGGCGCAGAAGCGCGGCGGACTCGCGGCCTTCATCGACGTCGAGCACGCACTCGATCCCCAGTACGCCAGAAAACTCGGGGTCAACCTCGATGATCTCCTCGTCTCGCAGCCCAGCTCAGGCGAAGAAGCGCTTCGGATTTGTGAGACGCTTGTTCGTTCCAATGCGTTGGACGTGATTGTGCTCGATTCCGTCGCGGCTCTCGTCACTAAAGCGGAACTCGAAGGAGAAATCGGCGACACCACTGTCGGGGCGCAGGCGCGGCTGATGAGTGCCGCCTTGCGCAAGCTCACTTCGCTGATCTCAAAGGCGCGGACGTGCTGCATTTTTACAAACCAGATCCGCGAGAAAATCGGCGTGATGTTTGGCAACCCGGAAACCACTCCGGGCGGCAAGGCGCTGAAATTTTACGCCAGCGTGCGCGTCGATATTCGGCGCATTGGGGCAATCAAGCAGACCGATGGCGTCGTCACCGGCAACCGCACTCGCGTGAAAATCGTGAAGAACAAGGTGGCACCGCCGTTCACTGAAGCCGAGTTCGACATCATGTACAACGAAGGAATCTCATCGACCGGCGCGTTGCTCGATGTGGCGCTCGAAAAGCAAATCATCGAAAAACGCGGATCGTGGCTGAGCTACAAAGGCACGCAGCTCGCGCAGGGACGGGACGCGGCGAAGGACGCATTGAAGGCGGATCCGAAGCTTTACCAGGAAATCGAAACCGCGGTTAAGGCCAAGCTGGACGAGGAGAAATAGGCGAAGAAGCCACACCTTGGGCGTTGTCCGTAGCGCTCCGCGCGGGCCCAGAATCCGAGCGATGAAACCGATGCTCGTATTCGTCCTGATTTTGTTGGTCGTCGCGCTGCCGTGTGCCGCGCTCGGGAAGCAATCACACTCGCACGGTAAAGCGGAACACCCCGCGATGTTAATGGCGGGTCTTGGAAAGGTTCACCACGCCCTTTCCACGCAGAATGCGCAGGCGCAGGCGTTCTTCGATCAGGGCCTCGCGCTCGTTTACGGATTCAACCACGATGAAGCGCGCAGGTCGTTCCAGCGTGCGGCTGAGCTCGATCCGAAGCTGGCGATGGCGTGGTGGGGAATCGCGCTGACCCTCGGGCCGAACTACAATCTGCCCGTCGATCCGGGGCGGGAGAAAGCCGGCTTTGCAGCGGCGCAGCACGCAATCGCCCTGAAGGAAAACGCGAGCGAGCCTGAGCGCGCTTACATCGCGGCCGTCGCGGAACGGTACTCAGATCGCCCCGATGCCGATCTTCACGCCCTCGATTTCGCCTACAAAAGCGCAATGCAGAAAGTCGCTGAGCGTTACCCGGACGATCTCGACGCCGCCACGTTATATGCCGAGAGCGCGATGGATCTCCGGCCGTGGCACCTCTGGAGCGCGGACGGCAAACCGGCGGAAGGAACGACCGAGATCGTTGGTGTCCTTCAATCGGTCCTGAAGCGAGATCCAAATCACCTCGGCGCAAACCATTACCTGATCCACGCCACCGAAGCGTCCCCGCACCCCGAGCAGGCGCTCGGCGCTGCTGAGCGGCTCGCGAAACTAGCGCCGGCATCCGGGCATCTCGTCCACATGCCGGCGCACATCTACGCGCGGCTCGGCGACCACGAGGCCTCGGCCCAGGTGAATGACGCGGCCGCGGCCGCGGACCGCAAGTATCTCGCCGCCACGGGCGAGAAGGGCGTGTACCCGATGATGTACTACAGCCACAACCTGCATTTTCTCGCCTATGCCGGTTGCATGGATGGCGATTTCGAGAGCGCCAAAAAAGCCGCTGCGCAGCTGGTTGCGAACGTCGCGCCGGCTGTGAAAACGATGCCGATGTTGGAAGGGTTCATGCCGACGCCGCTTGCCGTGTTCCTCGCGTTCGAGAAGTGGAATGAGCTGCTCAAAATGCCGCAACCCGATAGCTCCTTTGCGATGACGACTGCCTTCTGGCGCTTCGCGCGCGGAATCGCGTTTGCCAAACTCGGCAAAACCGCGGAGGCGCGAAATGAACAGAACGCCTGGCGCGAGAGCGTGGAAAAGATCCCGCGCGAGGGCATGTTCGATCAATTGAATAAGAACGAAGCGGTCCTGAAAATTCCGGAGCATCTGCTCGCAAGCGCGGTCGCGGAGAATGCCCGCGACACGGCCGCTGCGCTCGATCAGCTCAGGCAAGCTGTCGGAGCCGAAGACGCACTCGCCTACAGTGAGCCGCCGAGTTGGTACCCACCGGTCAGGCCGCAGCTCGGCCGGATGCTGCTCGCGCAGAAGAGGGCTGCCGAGGCGGAGAATGTTTTCCGGACCGACCTGGATAAGAATCCGCGCCACGGACGGTCACTCGCCGGCTTGCGCGACGCGCTTGACGCGGAGGGCCGACACTATGATGCCGAGCAAATCGACCAGCAATATCGCGCTGCCTGGAAGGTTGTGAGCGCGCGACATCCGTAGCTTGGAAACGCGCGCGGAGCTTGTCTCTAGACCGGTGCCCGCCCGCAGCTAGTTTTCG
>JBJMWX010000074.1:0-9199 GCA_045809925.1 Chthoniobacterales bacterium | reverse complement strand
CGGCGGGCTGCACGCTCCGAATATTCGTCGGGACGTTTTGGAGGGGCAGAAGAACGGCGTGACATCCACGCCGACGTTTTTTATCGGGCCCTCACCGACGATGGGCGGGCCGTTAAAAGCGCTGCGCGTCATGACCGGCGCACAGCCCTACGCCAGTTTTAAGGAAGTGATCGACGATGTGCTGGAAGCGGTCCCGACATCATAGTTTGAAGTCCAATGCGGATTGATATCCTCACTCTTTTCCCGGAGATCTGCCGCGCGCCGCTGAGTGAGAGTATGATGAAACGCGCCCAGGAATGCGGCGCGCTCCAATTGCACATCCACAACATCCGCGACTGGACCACCGACAAGCATCACGTCGTCGACGACGCGCCGTTTGGTGGAGGGCAGGGGATGGTGATGAAACCGGAGCCGATCTTCGCCGCGGTCGAGGAGCTTCAAAGAGAGAAGCAAACGTCGAACTCCCAACGCTCAACGCTCCACGCCGAATTACCGAAGCCGAAGGTCATTCTGATGTCACCGGCCGGACGTCGGTTCGATCAGGAAACGGCAGGAGAGCTTGCGCGTGAATCACATCTTATCGTGGTCTGCGGGCATTACGAAGGGGTCGATCACCGCGTGGTGGAGCATCTGATTGATGAGGAAATTTCCATCGGGGATTACGTCCTGACGAATGGCGCGATTGCAGCCGTTGTGCTCGTCGACGCCGTCGCCCGGCTCCTCCCGAACGTGCTCGGCGACGATCAGTCCGCGCAGGACGATTCCTTTAGTACGGCAGGCGCGGGGCTTGAAGGGCCTCAGTACACACGCCCCGCCGAGTTCCGCGGCTGGAAAGTGCCGGACGTCCTGCTCTCCGGAAACCACGCACAGATCGCGGCCTGGCGGAAAGAGCAGGCGCTGCGGCGAACACGCGCTAACCGTCCGGACCTTCTCGGGCAAGAATGACTTTCGCGCGCGGCTCCGCTGCATAGAATCGCGCGCGTGGCGGCGCATCCCGGCTGGAAAAGATTTCGGCACCAACTGGAATGGCTGGCCGTCTCCGCGCTTGCCATCCTCGTGCCGCTCCTGCCGCGAGTTGTCTGCTGCTATCTCGCGCGTATTGGCGGCGCAGCGGCTGCGCATCTCGACGCGCATGGCCGCAAGGTTGCGCTCGCCAATCTGACCTTCGCCTTCAAAGAAGAGCTCAGCGTTGCCGACCGCACCTGTATCATCCGCGAGTCTTACCAGCACTTCGCTGCCACGATGCTGGACTTGTTTTGGGGTCCACGACTCACGCCTGAGAATTTCCACAAGTTTATCGACTTCGACGCCGCGCAGTTTCGCGAGATCGGCGTGGCGGAAGGCGAGCCGTTCGTCTTCGGCTGTTATCATTACGGCAACTTTGAGTGGCTGAGCCTCGCCGGCGGCTATCTCGGCTTTCGCGGCACGATCATCGCGCAGGAATTCAAGAACCCGCTGCTCGATCCTATCTTCAAACGACTACGCGAACATTCCGGCCACAACATGGTCGCGCGTGAAGGCGGGATCATGCGGCTCTACAAGACCCTCCGGCGCAAAGGTTACGTGGCCATCCTGATCGACCTCACGATCCCGCCGAAGATACCCACGGTTGTCATCGACTGCTTTGGATTAAAAACGAGCGTGACCTTCGCGCACGCCTGGCTTCATCGGCAGACGGGCGTTCCGCTCGTGACCGCGCATTGCGAGCCGTTGCCGCGAGGCCGTTACCGCGTGGTGCTCCATCGGCCTAAATTCGCTCCGGACGCCACGCTGCAGCAGATCGCGCAGGCGTGCTGGGATGAATTTGAGCCTCATGTGCGCAGGAACCCGGCACCATGGCTTTGGATGTACAAGCACTGGCGCTACCGCCCCGGTGTCGCCCAGCGCGCCGAGTATCCCTTTTATGCGAATTTCTCCGAAGATTTCGAGGAGCGGCTGCACGAGAGCGGATTTCCGGCGATTCTGCGCGGTCAAAAGCCGCCGCCGACAAGCGACTTATTGACAAAATCCACGTGATAAGCTTTTAAATCACCCATGCGAATCGTCTTCCGTCTTTTCGGCGCTGCCGCCGCCATCGCCTCGGCTGCGTTCCTAACCAGCTGCGGTTCCGTCAGCCGACTGACTGCCAGCAGCAGCAACTATCATGTCGTCGCGCACCGGCCGCACGATCCGTCGGCGGTCGAAGTAAAACTCTCCCTCGCGACGGAGAACGTTTACGTGATGGAGGGCGATCGGCTGCTCATGGCGGCGAAGACAAACGTGGGCAAACCGGGCGCGGCCACGCCGACCGGCGATTTTCATATCACCAACAAGGACAAAACGCGCCGGCGCCAAAGCGAACCGGACGCCGGTTATCCGATGGCGTATTGGAACGAGTTTGCGCCCGCCTACGGCTTTCATGAAGGCTTTGTCTGGCCGGTGCCGCATACCCACGGTTGCGTCCGAATGCATCGCGAAGCGGCCGCCCGGCTCTTTGCCCTGACGCGAATCGGCACACCGGTGCACATCCGCCAGTCGTTGCCGGAGGACGCGAAATTCGGCAGCCAGGTTACGCCGCTCGATCAGAGCAGGGATCCGGATCCACCGCGCTCGCTGTTGCTCTCGTCCAGCTGGTTCAAGGACCCGCCGGGACCGCTGCTTGTCGACTAGTCGATTCGCAGGCAAGTTCCTGCAATGAGCGCGACAACGAACCTGATCTCGAGCGGCACGACTGCGCACGAGAAGGTCAATCTCCGCACCCCGGCGGTGATGACAGCCGTGCAGGAGCAGGTCGAGTCCCATTACCGGAGCGACATCGTCGATAAGATCCGTCGCGCCGGCGGCCTGATCTCGGTCGGCGGCGTGACCGTCCGCCTGGCGAAGCAGTTCGGCTTTTGCTATGGCGTCGAGCGGGCCATCGACCTCGCTTACGCCGCGCGAAAGGTTTTCCAGGACCGCCGCCTCTTCATCGTCGGCGAAATCATCCATAACCCGGAGGTCAACGAGCAGATCAGCTCGCTAGGGATCAAGAACCTGCTCGGCAAGAACAAGCAGGCGAATATCGAAGATCTTCAGCCCGAGGATGTCGTGATCGTACCGGCATTCGGGACCGAGCTGGCGACGTTGCAAGAGATCAAAGAACGTGGTTGCCAGATCGTCGACACCACCTGCGGCGATGTGATGAGCGTCTGGAAACGAGTCCGGAAGTATGCCAGCGAATCGGCCACGTCGATTATTCACGGCAAAGCCGAGCACGAGGAAACCAAGGCGACCAGCTCGCGTGCGCTTGGCGATGGCAAAGGTCATTACCTGGTCGTGCTCACGCTCGCCGATACTGATTATGTCTGCGATTACATTCGCCACGGCGGCAACAAGCAGGCGTTTCTTGATAAGTTCCGCGGCGCCTACTCGCCGGGCTTTGATCCCGATCTGCACCTCAGAACCGTCGGGGTGGCGAATCAGACCACCATGCTGCGCGGTGAAACCGAGGAGGTGCAGCGCCGCATCCAGCAGGCAATCATCGATCGCGATGGCCGCGAGGTAGCAAGAAACAACTTTCGCTTCTTCGACACGATTTGCGGCGCGACCCAGGAGCGGCAGGACGCGCTGCGCGAGCTGCTCACCGCACCGATGAATTTGCTGCTCGTGGTCGGCGGCTACAACAGCTCAAACACTTCGCACCTCGCCGAGATGGGCGAGGAAAAGTTGCCCACCTATTTTGTGCTCAACGCTTCGCGGCTCGTCTCAGGCGATGAGATCAAGCACTACGACCTGCACAAGAAACAGGAGGTCGTGACCCGCGACTGGTTGCCGGCCGGCAACATTGTCGTTGGTATCACCGCCGGTGCGTCATGTCCGAACAACCTGATCGAAGAAACACTGCTTCGTCTCTATCAGCTGCGCGGCATTGCCTCCGCCGAGCTGGAAGCCGCGGCGTAGCGGCGGTGCTTCAGGGCGAACTCGGCCGCGCGCGCAAGCGATTCGCGCGCCTCTGGAAGGAAAGGTGTGACCTCCTGCCAGCCGTGCGGGAGCCCGGCGGAGACGTTTAGCTCGACCCCATTGCCTGCCTTGCCCCAGCGCTCGTGCAGTTGCACCGCTTCCGGATAGAGAAGCTCGGTGTCGCTTATCTCAATCAGCAATGGCGCGAGAGTTTTCGAGAGGTCGGCGAACAGCGGTGAGGCGAGCGGGGAACGCGGGTCGGCTCCCTGCAGATAAGCATCTGCGTAAGCCCAAAAACTGGTGGCGTAGAACATGTCATCGAGATGTTCGCGCGGCCGCAGCTGCGCCTCGCGGCCGGGCGTGAGATCGACCCAGGGCGAGAACGTCAGGATCGACGACGGCAAGGGCAGGTTCTCGTCGCGGGCGCGAATCGCAGTCGCAATCGCGAGACCGCCGCCGGCTGAGTCTCCGGCAAGAACGACCGCGCTTGCGCCTGACGCGCAGATCGCGCGATAGACGCTCATCGCATCGTCAATCGCGGCAGGAAAGGGATGTTCAGGCGCTAGCCGATACCCCGGCACATACGTGTCAGCCTTCAATAACCGCGTCAGCGTCACGGTATTTGGCCGGTGTGTTTGTGGTGAGCAGGAGAGGTATCCGCCGCCGTGAAAGTAGAGAAGCGTCACGCCGCTTCGGCGACGCCAATTCAGGTATTCGCATCGCACTCCACCGCATTGAACGCTCGCAATGCGAATCCCCGGCCGGCAAGCCCAGGCCGCGCTCAGCGGCCGTGGCAGTCCCATGATTCGTCGAGCTTGCCTGCCCAATTGTTCGCGCGTCGGCGCTGGTCGGCGCTTGGTGAAAATTCGAAAAAGCACACGCGCGATTTTCGCGCGCAGCGTCGGTGGTCGCGGCATAGACGAACTAGTACTTGGACGCCGCTATGACATACGGTGCTTTGGGAATGGCAAACCCGCCGTTCTTTGCATAGCGCCGCACAGCCTTTTCGATCTGGCCCATGTGGAATCGTGTTTGTCGGCGACCCGTGGGCAGCCGGTGCGCTCGAACTCACTGAACCGCTCGCCCGTCATACTATTGCGCAGGGATCCGCAGCGACTATGTGCCGGCGGCACGGCCGATGACAACCCTCCGGGTAACGCGCATTGCCGCCGCGAGCCGCGATTTTACCAGCACATATGCGCGCAATTTGGAAAGGCAGCATCAGTTTCGGCCTGGTAAACATCCCCATCGCTCTCTACCCGGCGACACGTCGTGAAGAACTGAAGTTCCGGCTTCTTCGCGCAACGGATCATAGTCCGGTGAATTACAAACGCGTGGCGGAAAAGGACGGGCGCGAAGTGCCGTGGGACCAGATCGTAAAGGGCTACGAATACGAGAAGGGCAAGTTCGTCGTCCTGAGTGATAAGGATTTTCAGCGCGTCGACCTTGAGGCGACGCAGACTGTCGACATCCAGGACTTCGTCGATCTGGACGAGATCGATCCGATGTTCTTCTACAAGCCATATTACCTCGAGCCGCAGAAAGGGGGCGACAAAGCCTACGTGCTGTTGCGCGAAGCGCTGGCCGACGGCAAGAAGGTCGGCATCGCCAAAGTGGTGATCAAAACCCGGCAGTATCTTGCGGGGGTCAAGGCGCTGGAGAAAGGCCTTGTCCTCGAGCTAATGCATTTCGCCGACGAGCTGACCGAGGTGGACAAGCTCAACGTGCCCTCCAAGCTGCAACTCGGAAAAAAAGAAACGGAGATGGCGCGAGCACTCGTCAACAGCATGTCGTCAAAGTGGGATCCGCAGAAGTATCACGATGACTACCGCGAGGCGCTGCTGGAGGTGATCGAGGAAAAGGTAGAAGCGGGCGGCAAGGAAATCGAGGCCAAGCCGAAAAAGGCGCCGACACCAACAAAAGTGATCGATCTTGTCGCCGTCCTGCAGGAGAGCCTGAACAAGGCGCACGGGGGAAAGAAAAGCGCGTCCAAATCGCGCAAATCAGCCAGGCACGCGCAGAAGCACAAGAAAGCGGCCTGAATCCAGCGCGACCGCTGGGGATGGAAAGCGGAAAGCCGGTCGGCTGATGAGCTTCGACCCGCACGGATGGCCACTTGATTCATACAAACGTTTGAATTAATTTGTCTGATGTATCGAGCGGTTGATACGCGGTCCGACACAAAGCTTGCCATTCTCAACGCGGCGGAGCGGGTCTTTGCCGCACATGGCTTCAAGTCGAGCTCGCTCCGCGCGATTACCGCTGAAGCCCAGGTCAATCTCGGCGCCGTCAATTATCATTTCGCGAGCAAGGACGCGCTCATTCTCGCCGTGCTCAGGCGCCGCATGAAACCGCTCAATGACCAGCGCCTCGCCTTGCTCAGCGATTTCGAAGCCGAGGCGAAGGGTAAACCGGTTGCGCTGGAGAAAATTCTGGAAGCGCTCATCCGGCCGGCGCTCGAGTTGATCGCCCGCGGTGGCAGAAGCGGCCGCTACTTTGTTCGCCTCCTCGCCCAGTGCCTGGCTGATCCCGGCGCCTACCTCCAGCCGCTCGTCGCCGAAGATTTTGCCGAGCGTCACGCGCGTTTTCACGCGGCCATTCGTCGCGCCCTCACGTATTTATCTAGTGACGAGGTGCACTGGCGGCTGCATTTCGTGTACGGGGTGTTCCTGCACACCGTCGCGAATTCGCATCTTCTCGGGCTCTCGTCGGGCGGTCGATGCCGCGTAGGCAGTGTCGAGCCGACGCTGCGAAGGATGATCGCGTTCTGCGTCGCCGGTTTGGCTGCGCGGGACGCGCAGAAAGGGAAAAAATGAGCGTCGCGGAAGCACCAGTGCAGCAGAGGCGGGCCACGTCAGCGCCTCCTACAGCGGCGAAGCGGCCACTATTTCATCGTCCGGCCGTCGTAGTCGCGATCGTGGCGATCGTGGTCGGCGCAATCATCTATGGATCGCTTGGCGTCTTTCATTCAATGACTCACGAGTCGACGGACGACGCATTCATCGATGCGCACATCGTTGCCATCGCGCCGAAAATCGCCGGACGCGTCACGGCCGTCCACGTCGATGACAATCAGCAGGTCAGGCAAGGCGATCCTCTGCTGGAGATCGACCCGGCCGATGTTGAAGCGGTCGTCGCGCAAAAGCGCGCTACGCTGGAAGTCGCGCGGGCAAAGGAGCGGAATGCCCAGGCCTCTGCCGAGCAGGCGACCACGCACCTCGACACGCTGCACGCCGCTTACGAGTCAGCGGGTGCGAGCGCGAACGCGGCCGCAGCCGAGACCAGGAAGAATCGCGGCGATCTCACCCGGAACACCGAACTGGTGCGACGCGGCGCGATTTCGCAGCAGGATTTCGAACATTCATCGATCGACACTGCGGCCTCGCAGGCCACGCTCGAGTCTAAAAAGAAACAGATGGACGCGGCGGCTGCCTACATGAAAGAGGCCGAGAAAGCGGCCGAAGCTGCGCGAGTGCAGGTTGATGCCGCGAAAGCGGAGGTCGGCGAGGCCGAAGCCGGGATGCATCAGGCGGAGCTGCAATTTGGCTATGCGAAAATATCCGCTCCGGCCGACGGCCGGGTGACGAGCAAAGCGATCGAGCCTGGAGCCTACGTTCAGATCGGGCAGAACCTGCTCGCCCTTGTAACGCCGAGCGTGTGGGTGACGGCGAATTTCAAGGAGACACAGCTCGCCAACATGCGGCCGGGTCAGCCTGTTGAGATTAGTGTAGATGCCTATCCCGACCGCAAGCTGCGCGGACACCTCGACAGTATCCAGGCGGGGAGTGGCGCGCGCTTCAGTCTTCTCCCGCCGGAAAACGCGACCGGCAACTACGTCAAAGTAGTGCAGCGGGTGCCGGTGAAAATCGCGCTCGACGAACAGCCCGACGTGCAACGCGTCCTTGGCCCCGGGATGTCAGCCGAGCCGGACGTTAAAGTGAAACCTGGATTTGGCATCGCAATCACAACGGCGGTTGTCGCGATCATTGCGATCCTGCTCGTGATTATCGGGAGCGCGCTCTGGCTCGGCCGAATCCAAATCGCTGATCGCTAATGGCCGGGCCAGGGGCAGGGGGGCCGCGGCCGGAATGGCGCCCGAGTCACAATCCATGGCTGATCGCGGCCGCGGTCATGCTCGCGACCTTCATGGAAGTGCTCGACACTTCGGTGGCGAACGTTTCGCTGCCGCACATTGCCGGCAATTTGTCGGCCACTACCGATGAAGCGACCTGGGTCCTGACTAGTTATCTGGTTGCGAACGCCATCATCCTCCCGGCAACGAACTGGCTTGGGCAGCTCTTCGGTCGAAAGCGGTTTCTCATCGCCTGCATCGTCCTTTTCACGATTGCCTCGGCGCTTTGCGGTATGGCCGGCAGTTTGGGCTTTCTGATCATCGCCCGCGTGTTGCAAGGCGCGGGCGGAGGCGCGCTTCAGCCCATTTCGCAGGCAGTCCTGCTCGAGAGTTTTCCGCCGCAAAAACGCGGCTCGGCCATGGCGGTCTTCGCCATGGGCGTCGTGGTCGCGCCGATTCTCGGACCGACGCTCGGCGGCTGGATTACCGACAATTACTCTTGGCGCTGGATCTTTTACATCAACCTGCCGATCGGGATTTTCGCCGCCTTGATGGCGAACGAAATGATCGAAGATCCGCCGTATCTGAAGCGAATCTCGGCCGCGAACATTGACTACATCGGGTTCGGTCTGCTCAGTATCTGGCTCGCTACCCTTCAGTACGTTCTCGACAAGGGGCAGGAACTCGACTGGTTGGCTTCCCGCCCGATCGTAATCTGCACCGTCCTCTCGGCCGCAACTTTCGTCGGGTTCGTTGTGCGCGAACTTGTCGCCGAGCATCCGATTGTCGATTTGCGCGTGCTGAAGAACCGCAATTTCGCCGTCGGCGCGGCCATGATTCTGTTGCTCGGCGCGCTGCTTTACGGCACCACCGCGATCCTGCCGCTCTTCATGCAAAACATGCTCGGCTACACTGCGGTCGATGCCGGCATGGCGATGAGCCCGCGCGGCATCGGCGCGTTTCTCACCACAATTATTGTTGGGCGGCTCGTCGGCAAAATCAGTAACCGCATCCTGATCGGGATCGGCTTTTTATTGCTCGCCTATTCCTGCCTCATCCTCTCGCGCGTTAATCTCCAGGTCAGCATCAGCAGCGTGATCGTGCCGGTGATGATCAGCGGTGTTGCGATCAGCCTGATCTTCGTCCCGCTAACCACGGCCACGATGGGGTTGCTGAGCCAGGAACAGATGGGAAACGCGACCGGCATTT
>JBJMWX010000073.1:0-24592 GCA_045809925.1 Chthoniobacterales bacterium | reverse complement strand
CCTTGCCGCCACCTCATCCTGAAAATGCTATCACACGTGTATTTCGATTCAACCAACCAGCTGTTTGAGCAGCCGATCCTGAATCGCCGCCATTCGCCGCCCGTCACCTGACTGCAGGTCATCGAACCCATGCAGGTGCAGCAGGCCATGCAGGATGTACAACTGCAGTTCACGCTTCGTGGTGGTGCCGAATTCCGCTGCCTGCCGTTTCGCGGTTTCGATGCTGATAAAAATCTCTCCATGGTCGAGTGTGATCACGTCGGTCGCCCCGCCGGCATCCAGGAACCGCCGGTGCAGCCCGGCCATTCGGCGGTCGGAGACCAGGACCACATCGACTTCATTCAGATCGCGGAGAACGCCCGGGCGCGGCGTCGCGATCGCCAGACAACGCTGCACGGCGCGCTCGGCGAACGTTTGAAACTCAGCCAGCATGACATCCACCTTCTGCTGTCGGTTGTGGACGGTAATGCGCGGCGGGCTCATTCCACGCGTGCTTATCCGTCCGGGCTGCAAAGCAGGAGATCGCTGCGGATCAGGAATGCGTTAGCCGCTTCAGGCCGGCGGCCGCTGCTCGGCCTGGAAGTTACGCGTGATCAGGCGCGCTCCTTTATTGAAGGTGAAATAGGCCCATGCCCACTGGAAAAGCACAGCAGTCCGATTCCGGAAACCGACCAGGAAAAGAACGTGAATGAAGAGCCACGCGCACCAGGCGAAGAAGCCGCTCAGATGCATCGACCATTTGAAGATGTGGAGGTCCGCGACGGCCTTGTTCCGGCCGATTGTCGCCATGCTGCCTTTGTCCCAGTAATGGAAACGTTCTGACTTCCCTCCCCCGATCATCGACAGGATGTTGCGCGCGGCGTGGCGGCCCTGTTGCATCGCGACCGGCGATACGCCCGGCAGCGGTTTGCCGTCGTCATGCGAAAAATTCGCGAGATCGCCGATCACCTGCACTTCGGGATGCCCGGGAATTGTGAGATCAGCATTTACGATCACGCGTCCGACCTTGTCGATCGCGACCCCGAGCGACTTACCGACGAATGAAGCGGTGTTACCTGCCGCCCATATCTTGACGCGGCAGGGAATGAACTCGTCCCCCACCCGCAGCCCGTCGTCCGTCAGGTTGGTTGCGTGGGTCCCCGTGCGGACTTCAACTCCCAAGTCAGCCAGCTGTTTCATCGCGCTCTCCCGCAGATCGTGCGGAAAAGCTGCCAGGACGCAGTCACTTCCTTCGACCACAATCACGCGAGCCTGAGACGGATCGATGTGCCGAAAATCCTTGGCCAGCGTGTAGCGCGCAATTTCCGCAATCGCGCCGGCCATTTCCACGCCGGTCGGCCCGCCGCCGACGATCACGAACGTCATGGCAGCCTTCCGCGCCGCTTCGTCCGTCGTCTTTTCGGCAAATTCGAAGGCCATCAAAATCCGGCGGCGAATCTCCACTGCATCCTCCAGGCTCTTCAGTCCCGGCGCGATCTTTTCGTATTCGTCGTGGCCGAAGTAGGAGTGGCGTGAACCGGTGGCAAGAATCAAATAGTCGTATTCGACATTGAGATCGCCGGCGTGAACGCAGCGGCCGTTCACATCGACCGATTGCACCTCCGCGAGCATGACCTCCATGTTGCGGCAGTCGCTCAAGACGCCGCGCAACGGTGCCGCGATGTCCGCGGGCGACAAGGCCGCGGTCGCGATCTGGTAAAGCAACGGCTGAAACAGGTGGTAATTCGTGCGGTCGATCAGCGTCACCCGAACGTTCTCGCACTCGAGCAGTTTGGCTGCTTCGAGGCCACCAAAGCCGCCGCCCACGATGACGACGTGAGGCATCGGTTTGTTCCCGTTCTGCATGGAGCGATGTTCGCGCGGTTTTGTCTCGCAGGAAAGCAGTTGTCACACGCGGCCGTGCCGCTATGTTTCGCGCCCTATGCCGAAGCCAGTCGCACGCGCCAAGACGCGCAAATCAGTAGCGAAGCGGTTCAAGATCACCGCCAAAGGCAAAGTGCTGCGCTCGCAGGCTTCGCGCCGCCATCTGCTCTCCTCCAAGAGCGCGAAGCGGAAACGCCAGATGGCGAAAACGCAGGTCGTCGATCGAACGGACGTTCGCCGCATCAAAGCGAACCTGCCGTTCGGGTAGGCGCCGCTAGTAGGGCGACGGGGGCAACTCCCGGGACTCAGCCCCTTGGGAGGCGCTGGGCCGCAGCTCCGGCGTTGTCACTCGCTTAACTCTGCGTGTTGTAGTCGTTGTCTCGCTCACCACAGTCGTCCTCTGCGGGTGCGTCCACAACTCGACGTCAGGGCTGTAGAGATCGTGGCGGTTTTCGAGAGTCATGCAGCCGGTTGCACAGAAGAGCAGCGCGCATCCCAGGACGGACTTCATCGCGCCGATGCAAACAAAACCCCTCCCACCTGTCAACGTGAGCAGGGCCGTTTTGGAAGCCTCAAGATTCAATCTTGGATGTTCGTCTTTTTCCACTATCGTTTTCCTTCCGTCAGGGGCTATGGATTGCGGACTTACGAACCCCGCCAGGGCAGGAATGCAGCAACGGTAGTCTGATCTTCTTTGCCGTAGTTCTCTGGCGGACTTTTTTCTATCCGAGGGAGCAGGTGCTCCGACATTACCGACGTGAAGCTGCTCAAGGTCAAAACCGTCCGCTTCGCTGATGTGGTGGGACGCGCCGGCCAGCCGGAAGTCTACACTCTATGGCAGAAGCCAGCGACCGATCGGCATTTTCAAAGTCTGATCAAGAACGTGCGAATCATGACAATTCGTCCCTCTCCCACCGGAACCGAATTTGGAGAAGTCGGTTTTCACCAGCAACAAGGCGCGCGCTACTTCGCGTTCCCGAAATCATTGCGGCGCTTTGACGGGCAACGAATCGTCGGGATCAAGTGGGATCTGGTGAAGACATAATGCCGCGTTCTGGCGGCCGCTGTCGCTCTGGCAGCCCGGTGTTATCCTGAATAATGGACGAGCCGCTCACGCGCGAGGAGCAGGCGCGCTACTCGCGTCAGTTGATGCTGCCGGAGATCTCGCGGGCGGGTCAGGATCTGCTCAAATCGGCGCGCGTGCTCTGCATCGGCGCGGGCGGCCTCGGATCGCCGGTAGCGTTGTACCTTGCCGCTGCGGGAGTGGGCACAATCGGCATCGTCGATGCCGATGCGGTTGAGCTTTCCAATCTCCACCGCCAGGTGTTGCACGGCACCGATGACGTCGGACGCAGCAAGACCGAATCAGCGCGGGACCGCATTCGCGCGATCAACTGCCACGTGAATGTCGCCATGCATCCGGTACGATTCACTGGCGCCAACGCGCAGGAGATCGTTGCCGGTTACGATCTCGTCATCGACGGATCGGATAATTTCCCGACCCGCTACCTTGCTAACGACGTGTCGGTGTTCGCACGCATACCAAACGTATACGGTTCGGTTTTTCGTTTTGACGGGCAAGCGAGCGTATTTGCACCCCATCTCGACGCGCCGTGCTATCGCTGCATTTTTCCGGAGCCACCGCCCCCCGGCGCGGCGCCGTCTTGCGCCGATGCCGGCGTGCTCGGAGTCGTGCCCGGCGTGATTGGCCTGATCCAGGCAACGGAGGCGATCAAGCTCATCACCGGAATCGGCGCGCCGCTGCTTGGACGGTTGCTGCACGTCGACGCGTTGAAGATGCGTTTCCGGGAGTTCGCGCTCCGCCGCGACCCGACGTGTTCCGTCTGTGGGGAGGCACCGACAATTACCGAGCCGATCGATTACGAAGATTTTTGCCACGCACGAGAGGACGGCGCCGAAGAGAACGCCATTCCGTCACTCTCTGTGCAGGAGTTGAAAGCGAAGCTCGATCGGGGCGAACACCTCGCGCTGATCGACGTTCGTGAACCATTTGAACACTCAATCGCGCAGCTGTCCGGCGCACGACTGATTCCGCTTGGTGAATTGGAGGCGCGACAATCTGAAATTCCGCGGGACCGCGATGTGGTTCTGTTTTGTCATTCCGGGATTCGGAGCGCTCGCGCCACGATGCTCCTGCGCGAACACGGCGCGACCAGCGTCTATAACCTGGAAGGCGGCATCGACGCGTGGTCGACGGAGATCGACTCGGACGTACCGCGTTACTGAGTTTCCTGACCGCGCGCTGACTCCAGGGCAGCGAGCAAATCCTCCGCCGGAGGCAGCTTGCTCCAATGCGCCACGACGCGGCCGTCGCCGGTGAGGACGAACACGTTCGTCTTCGTCGCGCCGCCTGAGATGCCAAGTTGCGACATGGCCCGCCCGTCGAAATCGGGAACGATGAAAAGATCCTCGCGCGGGTCGCGATTTCGCCCCATCGAGCGGTAAATCGGCTGGAGCCGCTGGATCTCCAAGTCAAATCGGCGTCGAACGAATGCCGAAGTCATACCGCGCAATGCGCCGGAAAAATTCTGCAGGTTTACCATCGTGACGAAACGCAGCGCAGGATCTCCATAATAATGCTGCGGCACCCGGTTCCCGACAATGACGGCGTCATGCTGCTTCGCGCGCGTGACGGTGGTGATGACGCTGACGCGGCCGTCGGCGGTCGAAAGTGTGCGCTGCGCGATATCAGTTAGCGTGCAGCGGCAATACTCGCCGACCGATAGTTCAGCCGCCTGAGCCGCTGCGACGGCGACGCAGATCGAAAAACATTGGACGCGCCAGATTTTCACGGATAACGACGTGCCGGCATGCGGGCCGACGGTCATTTCATCTCTGCACGTTTTCGCTGCAGTTCGCCAGCGTGCATTGCGCTGGCCATTTGCCTCACGGCCTCCGCCTGCGATCGGATGGTCACTCCCCGGAGCGCGCAACTGGTCAAAGACGCGGACGCCAGAGTCTCGGAGGGTGACTATCAGCACGCGGTTGACCTGTATGAAACAGCGCTCGATGGGACACCAGGGTCGGCCGAGATTCATTATCGACTCGGTTTGTTGTACGACGACAAGCTGAGCGATCAGCTCCACGCGCTCCATCATTTCAAGCGCTACCTGACGCTCGCCCCGACCGGACCGCATGCAAAAGACGTGAACAACTTCATGAAGCGCGACCAGCTGGCACTTGTCACTTCGCTCTCTGGCGATGCCGTTGTGCCGCGTGCCGAAGCTGCCCGGCTGCGAAACGAGAACCTTGCCTTGCGCAAGCAACTCGATGAGGCGCGCACACACCCAACCGCGACCGCGGAGGGGAAGGCAAAGAAAGCGACCAAGGCTGCGCGGCCGCGTTCTACGCCGTCGAAGCGCGCCACCCGCTCGCATTCACAATGAACCCCGGCCTCGACGCAGCCTCAGAACGGGTAGAAGGTGCAAGTCCCGCGCGATGAGAGTCATCACACGAATCGCTCCGGATGTCGGCTGGCTGCCGATCAGCTTTGTAAACGTCTACTTCGTTGGGCGGCCGGGCGGCCCGTGGACGTTGATCGACACCGGCCTTCCAGGCAGTGCCGGCCTTGTTCGCGAAGCAGCTGAAGCGCGCTTCGGTGCAGGCGCGCGGCCGGAAGCGATTCTCCTTACGCACGGTCATTTTGATCATTCCGGGTCGGCGCTCCAGCTTGCGGAGCACTGGGACATCCCGATCTATGCGCATCGACTCGAGCTGCCTTACCTGACCGGCTTGTCCGACTATCCCCCGCCCGATCCGACGACCGGCGGCGCAATTGGTTTCCTCTCGCGCTTTATGCCGTCACGCGCGCGAGACTTCGGTGGCAGAATCCGCGAACTGCAAACCAACGAAGTACCCGGCGCGAGCGGATGGGAATGGCTTGCCACGCCCGGTCACTCGCCCGGTCATATCTCGCTGTTCCGCGCCTCGGACCGCGTCCTCCTGGCGGGCGATGCATTCGCGACCATGAACATGGAATCGTGGAGCGGATTGATGACTGGAAAGCAACGACTGGCTCGCGCTGGTGCGCCATTCAACACGAACTGGGAAGCGACCGTGAAGTCGGTGCGACAGTTGGCGAAGCTTCGACCGAATGTCGCCGCGTGCGGCCACGGCATTCCGCGATCGGAAAATGATCTGCCCGTCCGGATGGAGTCGTTCGCGGAACGATTCCGACCGCCGGCACACGGGCGCTATGTCTCCGAGCCGGCGAGAACAGATGAGAGCGGCGTCATCTCATTGCCGCCCGCGCCTTTTGACCCGGTGCCGTACGCGACGGCCGGAGCACTCTTCCTGATGGGGATGGCGATCGGCCTCGGATATTTTGACCGTAGCCCTGAATCGCGCGTGCGGTCCCGTCGTATCAGATAAACTGCCGACGCAGTTTTCTCCGGTTACTCCTCAGGCAGAACGCTTCGTAACTTACGGTCCGCCCGGCCCACCGAAGGGAGGCGGAGTGGCCGTGGCAGGCTGCGTCACCACGCCCGAAGTCGGAGAGCTAGCGCCGCCCAGCAGAAACCGGCCGGTGGTGGCGCCGTTACCGCCGTTGAATGCCGCATAATTCGGCACCTCCGTGTAAACATCGGCCGGTTTCCCGCCGCCGATCGTCACGATCACATTGTTATTCACCGTGACCGTGTTCGCCGCGATCGTCTTCACGCTGTTGCCGGTGAGGGTCGCGTTCGCGATGAAGGTGATCGCGCCGTTGCTGCCCGTGGCGTAGAGCTTCAGGATCGTGTCGGCCGAGATCGTGCCGCCGCCGATGGTGAGCGAGCCGTTTGTGCCGAACGCGCCCACTCGAACATTATCCGCGCGCAGGTTGGCGTTGTTGAATGTGATCTGCCCCCCGTCACCGGTGTGACGAATGTCGATCGCACCGCGATCCGCCTGGATCGTATTCGCCCCCGCGGCGTTCCCGTTCACGTTAATCGAGCTGTTTGTGCCGGTGGCGAGAAGCGTGACCTTACCGCCGGGACCGGTCGCTGCAGCGTCGAGTAATGAAAGGAGTTGGCCCGTGTTGCTGATGTTAATCGCGACGGCCTGCGCTCCGGGAACACCAGTGGCGCCGCTATGCAAGTTGATGCGGCCTCCCGAATTGCTGCGGCGGCGAGTCGCAGCGCCGCTGGCCGCGTCGGCCGATGAAACCTGGATCGGTGCATTCACGACCACGGCTTCATTGGCTGAGCCGAGATCGACCGAGCCGCCGTTGCCGCTCGGGGCGGCGCCCTGAGCCTGCAGCCCACTCGTCGCGCTAATGTTGGAACCGATCGTAATCGCACCGGTGCTGTTGACGGTGAAGCTGCCGCCGTTCGCGCCCACGGTGGTTTGATCGCCTCCGCCATTGAAGCTCAGGTTGCCGATCACATTTGCGCCCGCGCCACCCGCGATCGTGGTGCTGAACGCGCTGATATTGAGCGTCAGGTTGCCGCCATCAAACGGCCCGAAGCCGTTGACGTTTGTGGCGCCGTCGAAATTAATCCCGTTCTGAGAAGTCACGAGATTCGCGTTCAGGACATGCGCGATGCCCTGCATCGGCTCGAACGGAATCGTGAAACGCGTAATGCCACCGCTGCCGGCGTTGATGTTTCCGGGTGTCGTCGCATTCGTAAGCGCGATCGTTTGCGCGGTGATGTCGCCGCCGGCTGTGACGGTGCCGAAAACATTAAGCAGTGTGCCGACCTTGATCGGGCCGGTGGAATTGAGCGTGAGGGTCCATTCGTCTTCGCTCTTGCCAATCATCCCACCGATGTTGTCGACATAAGCATTCAGCGACCCTCCGATCGTGAAGCTGTTCGCGGCAATATTTACGGCGATCGGTGAATCGATTGTGCCAAAGCTGGCCGGCTGGCTGTTGACCACAGTCAACTCGGCCGCCCCTGCAACATTCACGTCGCCGCCAACCTTCCAGTCGATGTTCGCCCCGCTCCCGATGCGGCCACCTGCTGAATTATCAATCGAGGCAAAGACACCGCCGGCGGTGAGGTCGCCCCCGATGGAGGAGCTGATGTTTGCGCCGGTGCCGATCGTGCCGCGATTGGTTATCTGCAGGTTGTAAACCCCGGAGCCCGGAGTCGTCAGGCTTCCGGCATCCCTCACGCTCAGGTTTGCCCCAGAGCCGATATTGCCACTCGAGTTGGTAGCGAACAGCACGACGCTTCCTTCGCCGCCGACAGCCTGAATGTTGCCGCCCGTCGTCAGCGAAACGTTGGCACCGGAGTTGAGGGTGGCAACGTCGACCTCAGTTCTCAGTGAAAGACTAGCGGTCAAGGCGTTGCCGGCGGTCACATCGATGTTCGCGCCCGTTCCAGTGTTGGCTTCGATAAAGGTAGAGAGGTTCATGCCGTTGCCGATAGACATGTCGCCACCGGAACCAATGGCGATGTTCCCCCCGCCGCCGGAGAGTCCCGCTCCGTCGGTTGTCGCACTCGAGGTGGCAGTGAGCATTCCGGTAACGCTGAGCGTGCCTCCCGCGCTGAACGTCGTGTCGAGTCCGTTGGCACGCGCGCCATTCGTGTGACTGAGAACAACATCGCCAGCGAGCGAAATGTTGCCGTCCGCCGTGATCATGTAGTTTCCATCGGAGTTCAGCGCGACCGAATCGAGACTCAGGCCGAATCCGCTGATGTCTTGCGGCGCATGCACCGTCACCGTGACGGCGTTGATTGTCGGGGACGCGCCAGTTCCAAGCACAACGTTACCGGCCGAAAAGATGTCGAGGGTTTCGGCGGCGATGGTCGCGCTGTCGTCGAGCTGAACCACACCTGCAGGATCGTTCTGACTAATCGTGACTGTGCCACGGTCGGCGACGAGTTGACCAGATACCGTGATGTCGGCGCCTTTGGTCGACAATAGAATCGACCCACCGGGTCCCGGCGCCTTGGAATTCAGCAGCGAAAGGACCTGGCCGTTTCGACCGATCACGATCCCGGTGCCGGTCGTGAGATCGCTGTGCAGTGTCACGTTCCCGCCGCTTGCACTCTCGCGCACGTTTGCCGGCGGTGCTGCAACCGGATTGCGCGCGTCATCTGAGGAAACTTGGATTACCGAATTCACCGTCACGGCGCCGTTGGTTGAGCCGAGCGATACGTTTCCACCTGCGCCGGAGAAGCTGCCGTTGTTCGGGATCAATCCGGTCGTTGCCGTGATCGGCGCGTTTACAGTCGTGTTCCCGCTCGTCAATGTGGTGAACGTTCCGCCCGAACCGGCTTGGTTTATGCCAGCTGTCTCGTCGCTGCCGTTGAAATTCGCGAAAGCAATTCCAGTCGCAGTATCGAACGTGAGGGTCGTAGCGTTGATCGTCAGGTTGCCCCCGCCCTGCGGCGCGGGAAAACCGTTCAGCGCGTACGAATTCCCGCTGAAATCGATCCCGTTCGGCGAGACGATCGAGTTGACAGTAAATCGATGCTGCGCGCCTGGCCCGGCGTCGAGAAACGGAATTATTCCGCCGTTGCCGGCGGTCAGAACGCCATTTGCGGCGTTTAGTTGCAACACCTCCACCGTGTCGGCATTAACGTTCCCGCCGGCAGATACAAGAGGTGAAAGAAGAAAGCTGCCGGCACTGATTGTCGTTCCAGCCGTGATTGAGTTTGCGGCCACCAGATCGCCTCCGGTTGTAATGCTCTGACCAGCGGTGATCGTGTTCGTCCCGATGGAGTCGCTGGCGTTGATCGATCCACTTGCCTGGACAAGATTCGCGTCAGCGATGGCAAACACGCGAATGTCTCCGGCAGACCGAAGGTTCAGTGTCTGGTTGGCATTAGCCGGATCAAACGCGGCGTGCTCGAACCCGATCGTGGGCGCCTGAAAGCCACCGGTGCCGGCATTGAAGTTGTCGGCGGCGGTGCCGAGCCCGAGCGACACTGGGTTTGCTTCCCCAATGATATTGATTGTCGTGCCATTCAGCGTCACCGACGCGGCGTTGCTGAAGACGGATTGATCGCCGGAGATGTCGATATTGAGGTTTCGCCCGGCGCCGAGAAAGAGCGTGTTTCCTGTCGCCGCGCCGACCGAAAATTGCTGCGCGGAGAAATTTATGTCGCGCCCAGTGCTGACGAAAACCGACTGCGCGCTAATTGGACCCGTGCCGGTAAGAAAATCATTCCCTGCGGTTGCCCGGAACGCGGTGACGCTCTCCTGGTCGTTAATCTGGATGTCGCCCTCAGCAAAAAGCCGCAGCTGAGTAACGCCGGAAATCGGCGCCGCGAGCGAGAGGTTCGAGCCGGTGCCGCGCGCGTACATGATCAGCGTGTTGATGTTTTGAAAACTGATGCCGCTTAGCTGGATCGAGCCGTTCTGGGCCGCGAGCAGCACCGTGTGCATTCCGCTGAACGTGAACGTCGTATCACCGGCGGGTGTAGAAGTAATCCCGAGGACGCTGACGAGTCCGAGATTCGGCACGCCCCCGCTGGCGAGCGTCACGCTCGGATTTCCGGAGAGGGTCAAATTCGCGAATTTGAAAACAGCCATCGGCACGTTGCCGGTGGATGTGTCGACGAACAGAGCGTCGAAGTTGCTCGAGGTATCGAACGGCGAGGTCGTGCCGAACGCCCAGGCAGAGAACGGGCCGTCCTGCGCTGTGTCGCGGTAGATTTTTCCAAAATCGGTTACACCGGCACGTGTAATGGCCGGGTCGGTTTGGATCAGGGTCCCGTTATCGATCGGATACGGGATGAACGAGGTGATCACGCTCGGCGTTCCGAATTTTGACGGCGTAGGAGCCGGAGTCGCACTCGGGGTGCTCGTCGGTGATGGAGTTGGGGTCGGCTGTGGGCTCGGCGTTGGGGTGGCTGTCGGCTGCGGAGTTGAAGTTGGCCTCGGGGTTGCCGTCGGTGACGGCTCCTCGCCCGCCGCACGGGCCTGATCGACAACGTCGAGCGATGCCGGGTCAACCATCGTGACCAATGTTCCGCGTCCAAAAATCACCAGGTTTGTGTCCAGCAGTGTGCCGGCGGTTTTCTTGCCGAGCTGGTCAAGCGTCGACCCAGCCATCAACGTCTCACTTCCCAGCGGCCCGAATGGCGGCGCGAGCAGAAGCGAAGTCCTGACCAGCCGATCGAGGTCTACATCGACCGGATCTGCCAAACGCGTGGCGTTCGGATTCACGATCAGCATCTGTCCCGCGGCGACCAGGACCGATTCGCCAAGATGACCCTTCAAGTAGACGCGCATCGTTCCCTCGAGACAGATGAACTTCGCGTAGGTGCCCTTGTGGTATTCAACCATCACCGTCGTGCCGGTGATCGCCGCCGTAACCGCCGCCGTCTGCACTTTGGCACCTCCGGATCCTTTCGGGACGCGGAGCAGAATCGCGCCATTGGCGAGGTCTACGGTGCGCGTCCCTTCATCGAAACTGAAGATCGTGTTCGCGCCCATGCGCGCGATCGTCAGATCGGTAAAGGTGAGCTCGGCGCGAGAATCGGCGCCGGTCCGGACCGCCGTGCCCTGCCGGACGACATCGCGAGTTGTCGCCGCGCGCGGCGCCCCGTTCGACTGCAACAGCTGCACGTCTTTGATTACCTGCGAAACGCGCGCCTCTTTGAGAACGTCGGCGCGGGCTCCAGTCGCGATTAATGCTGTCGTCGCCGCCGCGCACCATTGCAGCGCGTGTCTGCGAAACGCCGACGAATCACGCGGCTGATACGGATGCCCTGCAGATTCAGTCAGCAGAATTTTCGCGAGCTGTCGAAGGTTCACCGTCAAAACCTCCAGGTTAGGGCCACCGCGCCGCCGATATTGGCGACCTCGTAATCGAAGACGTCGTGATTGGAATCGCTCCAGGCGAACTCCGTCAGGGCGGTCGCGGTGAGCCATCTCGTGATGCGCCAGTTCGCGCTCACCGCGAGCAGTTCACTCACATCGGTGCGATCGCCGTGGTAATAATCGCGGATGAAGATTCGGCCGACCGCTCCGAGGGCGAGCGAGCGTGAGATGTTGACGTTGTATCCGGCATAGAGATCAAACTCGTTGCGCTGCGGCAAATCGGGAGTCGCCGCAAAGCTTAACGCAGTATCAAGGCCCACGGATAATTGCTGCGCGCGACCGAATCGGAACGGCAGCTCGGCGCTGAAGAAGATGGAATGGTCTTCAAAAAACGAATCAAAGCTGTCGCGCGAGTTGAGCCGGTTGTAATCGTACTGCGCGCGCAGAATTAAATTATGCACCTGCGGCAGGAGATACGTGCCGCCAACGCGGATGTCGAAGCTCCCGAAATCAAACACGTCGTATTTGTTGTAGTAGAACTGCTGGTCCTGGACCGTGATTTCCCCAAAGAACGTTTGGGTGATCCGCGGCGCATAGGTGAAACCGGCGACAGGCGCGAGGACGAAATCCCCTTTTTCTCCACGACGGACGAGCGCGACGTTTGACGTGTAATAGAACGGCATCGCCACTGAGGCGATAAAGGGCTGGTAGCGCTCGATCCGCTTCAGAATTTCCTGTTCGCCGATGTCCGGGTCATTCGGCGTTGTGACAGCGCGATGTGTCTGGTCGACGCCGTTCACGTCGGCGGCATACGGATCAGTCGCAAAGGGCGACTGATTGCCCAGCAGTTGGGCGCGGTCCTGCACGTTGACCGCCTGTGCCAACGCGGCACCAGCCGTCATAGCGAGAAAAACGCAGGGGAGAACACCGCGCATGCGCGCCTTTTGTGGCGTGCGAGTTTTCCAGCGTCAAGCTGTTAAACCGACGCGGAGGTTGCAGGCAGGCATTCCTGCCTGCCGCTTTGAACGGTCGGCAAGCGGCAGCGCTTGCCCTGCAGCTTACAGATCGAGCAGATCGCGCTGCCACGGGACGAGCAGCTGCTCGCTCCGGGATGCATCCGCCGCGACAGCGTCAAGCGCGCCGCGCGGCGCAATAAACGACGGCTCAATCCCGTGCGCATCGGCGACTGCGTCGCGGCGCTTGCGCAGAGACTCCGCTGCGCGTTCGATTTCCGCTGTAGGTCGCGTCCCGTTACGGCGTTTTCGCTCCGGCCAGTCCGCTTCGGGCAACTGCAATGCCTCGGCCGCAGCGGCGTGAAATGCCCGGCGACGCCGCGGCGAGAAATGTCGAAAGTCCGGGGTTTCACCCGCCGCGAAGGCTTCCGCGGCTTCGATCAGCGAACGATTCTGCAAAATGTGGAACGGGGGCCGATCAGCCGCCTGCGCCTCCTGATCACGCCAATGCCACAAAGCACGCAAAACCGCTGCCGCTCTGCCGCGCAGCGCCCCCGCACCGCTGATTCGCCAGGTGTCCTCTTCGTCACGGACGCGCTCAATCGCGGACTGCTCCATTGCGCGCCGACAGGACTGTTGAAACCATTCGTAGCGGCCGCGCTCGCGCAATTCGGTCTCCATCTTTTCGGCTAGTGACAGGAGATAATGCGTGTCGTTTTTCGCGTACTCCTCCATCACACCAGGCAAAGGCCGCTGCGCCCAATTGGCCTTTTGCGAACCTTTGGTCAGAGTGATGCCGAAATAGCGTTCGACGAGTGCCTGTAAACTAAAGGCCCGAATCCCGAGCAGGCGTGCTGCGATCACTGTGTCGAAGACGCGGCTCCCCACGAATCCAATGCTGCGGCGCAACAGACGCAGGTCGAAGTCCGCTCCCTGCAGCACGATCTCCTTATCTGCCAGCGCTCGGGCGACGGCCGACAGATCGAGGCCGGCGAGCGGATCGACCAGGTAATCCTCTCCGCCGAAACTTAACTGGAGGAGACAGAGCTTTTCGAAATAGCAGTGGAGGCTGTCGGCCTCTGTGTCGACTCCTATGCGGTCGAACGGCTTCAGTTTGGCGACAAGGCTATCGAGCTGTGGCGCGGTGGCGATCATCGTACCCGGAGGGCGGCGCAACCTGTCGTGCTACGTCCAATCATCGTAATCCGGCGAGCAGCAACTCGGCATTCGTCTTCGTCGCTTCGAGATTGTCGATCAGCTTCTCCATGGCCTCGATCGGCGGCAGCGCGGCCATCGCCTTGCGCAGGACCTGGACGCGCTCCCACTCGTCGGGGTGATAGAGCAAATCTTCCCGGCGAGTGGCAGATTGCGCGGGGTGGATGGCTGGATAGAGCCGCTTTTCAACCAGTGCACGATCGAGGTGCAGCTCCATGTTCCCGGTACCTTTGAATTCCTCGAAAATGACCTGGTCCATCTTGCTCCCGGTATCGACCAGCGTGGTGGCGAGGATGGTGAGGCTGCCGCCTTCCTCGACATTGCGCGCCGCGCCAAAAAACTTCTTCGGCTTGGTCAGCGCTTTCGATTCAACCCCGCCGGACATGGTGCGGCCTTTGCCCGGCTGGAGCGCGTTATAACCCCGGGCAAGCCGGGTGATGCTGTCGAGCAGGATGACGACGTCCTTGTGCTGTTCGACCAAACGTTTCGCGCGCTCGAGCACGAGTTCCGCAACCTGAACATGGCGCTGCGGGCTTTGATCGAAGGTCGAGTTGTAGATGTGGCAGTCGACCTCCCGCTCCAGATCGGTCACCTCCTCCGGCCGCTCATCCACGAGCAACATAATGAGGACAATTTCGGGATGGTTTACCCGGATCGCTTTGGCAATTTCCTTAAGCAGGATCGTTTTGCCAACGCGTGGCGGGGCGACGATCAGACCTCGCTGGCCGCGACCGAGTGGCGCGAGAAGATCGACAGCACGTACGCTAATTGAATTTGTCTTCGGGTTCTCGAGGAAGATACGGCCTTCCGGATAGAGTGGGGTGAGGTTGTCGAACGCGGTCGGCTCGCTCCACTCGTTCGGTGGCATTCCCTCGATTGCGGTCACCTCGTCGAGCATCAGGCTCTTCTCACGATCCCGCGGGAGGCGGACGGTGCCCGCGATCGACTGGGCCGGTTGCAAATGAAACTGCTGAACGATGGCGCGGGGCACCGCGACGTCCTCCGGCACCGGCAGGAAATTCAGCTCGGGCGAACGAAGGACCCCGACCGCGTCACTTGCCGGATCGAAGAATCCTTCCGCTGTGACCCGGACGCCGCGAGTGAGAGCGTTTCGAAGGAGATCGACCGTCTGGTAGTGGCGTGTGCGGTGGCCGGTAACGCGCAGATCGAAAACGCGACAGAGGGCATCGATCTCCTCCGGCGCCATCGTTTGAAGATCGTTGATGTGCAACGCAGCCGGAATTTCCGATGTAGCCGCGGTCGTGTCGGGCACAGTCGCAGTCACCTCCCGTGAGTCAGCTGCCGCTGTTTCCTGATCGGTCATGATAATTTCCACCGCCGGACGAGCAGTTCCCCCTGGCGGCACAACTCCGGGACCGATGCGTTATTCCACACGACGTGATCAGCACGGTGCATCTTTTCTGCGAGCGGCATTTGAGCAGCGATCATTCTTTCCGCCTCCTGGTGCGAAATCGACATGCGTTTCATCAGGCGTTCGCGCTGCAGTTCAGCCGAGCAGGCAACGACGACCACTCGGTCGCAAAGCGTTTCTCCTGCGGTTTCATAGAGCAGCGGGATATCAGCGAAAAAGAGATCGTGTGAGTTGCGCCACCGCTCGGCTTCGGCGGCCCACTGGCGGCGAATGCGCGGGTGCAGGATCTGCTCGAGCGCGCGCTTCTTCTCCGCGTCGGCGAACACTATGCCGCGAATCCACGCCCGATTCAAGTCGCCGCTCGCGCTGTAAGCCTGGGCGCCGAATTCCCGCGTGACCAACCCGCGCACTTCCGAATCGCCGTGCAACAGGTGCACCGCGCGATCGGCATCGAAAAACGTGCCCGCCCGCAGCTCGCGCAGACAGCCGAGAAAGGCGCTTTTTCCCGTGGCGACGCCGCCGGTGATGCCGATTACTGCCACGCGTGCTTTGCGCGTCCGATGTTGCGCAAGATCGCGGTCTAATTTGCCCAGCCGACCTAGTACCCGCCAGACCCCATCGACCTGGCCGGCATTGACTGAGCCGGCGGCGCAGCCGTGCTTTGGCGCTGCGTCGTCGTTGTGGTTGTCGTGGCCGTCTCGCCCGTGGCGCACGAACTCAAAACGCCGATGGCAAGCACTCCCAGAGCAGGAAGCAGAAGTCTTGATTTCTTCATGCCTGATTCGAACAGAATCGCGCTATTCGCGCAAGCGGTGCGGAGCGGAATCAGCCGCGCGATCGCGCGCAGCTATTTCAGCCTGTAAATTTCAACCAGGCCAACACCGGTGCCGTTGTCCTTCCCGCGCAGGATCGCCGTGAAATTGCCGGCCCAAAGTGTCTGGACGAGCGCTGATTCGGCGTCATCTGCGGGCGGAATGCCAGTCGCCTGAATCTCTGCCAGCTGGCTGTCTTTCCAATTGTCGTCGGAAGCGACAGTGGCGCCGTTCGCATCGTGCAACTCGAGCACTGGATCAGCGAGCGCGCCGCTCACGCCGGCTGCCGCAAGCGATGGCCCAATTCCTCTCACAAGGATTTTGGCTGCGCCGTTCACGGGTGTGGTGATAAAGCCACCAATCATGACGTTGTCGCCGGTATCGACAAAACCGCGGGTGCTGATGTTGGCCAGGGTCGAACCGGACGCCGTAGACAAGTCGTAAACTTCAACGAGGCCGACGCCGCCTCCGCCATTCTTGCCAGCGAGGACGGCTGTGTAAGCTGCGTTATTCCCGGGCAGCGTCGCGATCAACGCCGGTTCGAGATCATTCGTCGGCGCAACCCCGGTCGCTGCGATATCTGTCTGCTGCGCGTCTTTCCAGTTATCGTTCGTTGCGATCGCGCCAGTCGCGTCGTGTAACTCGAGCGTCGGATCAGCGAGCGCGCCGGCGACCGGCAACGACGGCCCAATGCCGCGGACGATCACTTTTTTCGGCGCGGCGCCGGTCACGATGAACCCGCCGATCATCACGCCGTCGCCACTGCGGATGACGCCGCGCGTGCTGATGTTCGCCAGTTGGGCGGGCGTCGGCGTCGGTGCAGAGGTTCCGCCGACAACATAAGGATTCGCGAAATCTACCCAGTCATTAAACGTATAACCATCGCCCGCGGACGATTGACCGGTGTATTCGGTGAGCAGCATAACCATGTGCCACCAGCCGTTCGGTGGCGCGTTAAAAGGGACCGGGCCGGAGTTGACGTTCGTGTAAGTGGCGCCGCCTTGCAGTGGCGGTAGCGAATAGTTCGCGACGTGGTAACCACTGGCTGGAATGCCATCGCTGAACGCCTGGGTGAACGCCCATAATTCAAGTCGGATGGCACCGCTCGTCTTCCCGATTTGCGTGTAGCTGATCTCGTTCGCGGTGAGCGTAGCTGTCTTTCCGTCGGGGCTCGACCAACCAACAGGACCAACGAATCGCATAGTCTGACTGCGCGGTGGGGGTGTGGCACTTGGCGTTGCTGACGGCGTGGCGCTTGGCGTTGCTGACGGCGTGGCACTTGGCGTGGCAGACGGCGCCGGCGTCGGACCTCCGCCGGCCGGGGTGAGGAGAAAACCGACCACGTCGCCGCCATCAGGACCGAAGTCATTGCCGGTTACGATGATTTGGCCGGCGTTGTTGATTCCTGCTACGCCGTCGATTCCGATATTTGGGTCATCTATCAACGTCCGGATGTTGATAAACCCGGTACTGGTCGAATACAGAAAGTAGAAGTCGTTAGATATCTTGCCGACGATCTGGCCGTTGTCGTTCATGCCTAGGGCGACGGAGTTATTGTAGCCAGACGGCAGGCCGAGATCTTTCATCGTGCCGTTTGAATAAAGGAAGGCATGCTTCACGAAGTTTTGGTCTTCGCTAAACCCGACAACGTCGCCTGCCGAATCGATGGCGTTGCCGTACGCGCCGTAGTTATACGGAGCGGCTAGCGTGCCGAGATCGATCATGTGGCCGCCTGAATAGAGGAAGGCGTGAGGATTGCCGCTATCGGTGTTACTCCAACCAGTAATCTGGCCGGCTTGGTTGATCGCGTTGGCGTGACTGAAGTTCACGAACTGTCCCGAGATGCTGACGTTGCCTAGGTCAGTCATGTGTCCGCCCGAGTAAACAAAGGCGTGGTCGGGTGTCGGGTAAGTCGTTCCAGGCTTGGTCGTAGCGCTAGTGCCTGTCACAATGCCCGAATCGTTTATGCCGCTCGCGTCACTCACAGCTCCGCCGGGGAGCGTGCCGAGATCCATCATTTGGCCGTTGGAGTAAAGAAACGCGTGGCTTGTTGTGTTACCTGACGTCTGGCTAGTTCCGACGACCTGCCCGGCAGTATTGATCGCATGGGCTTCGCTCGTACTGCCTCCCAACGTCCCGAGATCAACCGTCTGGCCGTTCGAATAAATGCACGCGTGGTGGCTTGTATTAGTGCCAACCACAGCGCCCGATGCATTGACAGCCGTCGGCGTAAACGTCAGGCGCGTTATCGTGTAACTATTTTGTGCGTTGATCGGTGATATCGCGACCGCCACGGCAATGAATGCCAGGGCGATAAGCCTGCGACCGCGTCTCGAAACTGGACCGTGCACGACCGACGATTCTTACAGGTTTGCCGTTTATTCAGCCAGCGTAAAATGCGGTGCGACTCGTCGGACGCCGGGATGCGATTCCGCCATGGTGAAGGCAAGGGCGCCGCAGTTGAGGGAAATTGACGTAGAATGCGTCCGCTGCGGCGAAATTTTTGACGCGATCAGACTACTTACAGTCTGCCAAACAACGCTGGCAGGCATCTGCCCGTCGTGCCGGCTTACTGCCGCTTTTCCTTTCCGGTCCCCGCAGCCGGCCGCCAAACAATGTCATGCGGTGAAGTAGCGGCGCTCGGCGGCGAGACCGCGGGGCGGTAAGTCGTTCGTTAGTTCCTGCCGCTTGCTTTGGTCTTGGCCGACCCGGCGGGTTTACCGGTCGCGGTGATTCGCCTCGCCTGCAACGGGTCTGGGCCCATGCTTACATCGACCGTCATACCCGCTTTCAAATCCGGGAGGCTGGCGCGCTGCCCGTTGAGGGTGATTTCCGTGAAGCTCGTCACGGTGAACGTGCGGATCACTCCCCTGCCCTCGTCCACTGTGATGCTGCTCGGGCCCAGTGCAATGATGGCTGGAGGTTGCTGCGGAGCCGACGTTGATTTGGCCTTCTTTCTGCCACCTGCAACGGCGTGCTGCTGCCCTGCGACTGCGACGCAAAGCACGGCGAAGCAGGACCAAGTCAGCAATTTTTTCAATGCTGAGATCATTTGGCGTAACGCTCGGCGCCGAGGAAGTGGAGGGAAACGTATTCGTCATTGCCGACCACCCAGCTGTCGTGCGGAACGGGTGGCACATAAAAGAGTTCGCCTGTGCGCAACTCAATCACGTGATGCTCGTCGAAGGCCACGGTTGCGGTCCCGGAGAGAACGAGCCCGAGATGCTCAACCTGGCAATGTGTCGCACCGGTTGCGCGGCCGACATGCTCGCTCCATTTCCAGCCGGGCTCGTAGGTAGCGCGGCCTATTGTCACGCCGTGCAATTGCACGATTTCAAATTTTCCCCTCTCGAAAGTTCGCACTTCGTCCGGGGCATCGAATCGCTTCAGGATAACGCCAATCTCGCTGGTCTTCATCGCGCCTGAAACGAACGCACGGACCCCGCAGACTGCGCTATTTCTTATACATCGGGATCTCCGGCAGGACAGGAGGCTCCACGATTTCCTCTTCGTCGTCGGCAACGTTGACCGGCTGCCCACCGGGATTGACGAGCCGCGCGGTGACGAAGATGACGAGATTACGTTTGATGTGCTGCTCCGCGGTGGAACGGAAGAGCCGCCCGACGAGCGGGATGTCGCCGATGATCGGCGTGCGGTCCTCGCTCTTCTGCACGTCTTCGCGCATTAATCCGCCGAGCACGACGGTTTGGCCGTCCCATACGCTTACGCTGGTGGTCACCTTGCGAGTGCTGAAGATTGGTTGGTTGATCACGTTATCGGTGAGCCGAATAGCCTCGTTGCCGAGCAACTGCGTTGCGATTGCGCCCCCATTGAGGAGGCCAAGGAGCGCCGGATTCACGGTGTTGATAGGGCTGCCGTAATTGATGAATCCTTCGAACTCGACCACCTGAGGCACGAGGTTCAGATCGATCGTGATGCCGTCCGGGCCGACCACCGGCTCAACCTCGAGCGTAACGCCCGTGTTGCGAGTCTCGAATGCGGACGGGGTGGTAGGCGCGATGACCGGTAGCGTTACGGTGGTTCCGACGCCTCCCCCGTTGCCGCCGCTGTTCAAATTCGGCAAAATTGGAGGCGTGAACTGCGTGGGATACCTAAACTCGCGCACGATTTCGATCAGCGCCCGCTGACCGCTCTTCGTCGTCACACGCGGGGCGGAGAGCAGGTCGATACCCTTCTTTTGATTGAGCGCGCGAATGACGAGTTGAAATTGCGGATCGGTGAAAACGCCGCTCAGGCCGAAAATGCCGGGCGCGAGCACCTGGCCGACACCTGTGCCCATGAGCAACGCGTCGATTGCGCTCCCGCTGATAGCGAGATTGCCGGATCGATTGCCGGCGGTGACCGGAAACTGGCCGATCGGCTGCCCGTTCGGCGGAGTAAACGGCCAGTCCGCGGGGGCGATCGTCTGACCGGTGCCGGACGTGCCGCCTCCGCCGAAGACCTTCTTGTTTCCAATGTTGAACTGGCCGAGCAACCAATCGAATCCGAGCTCCTTAAGATTGTTCTGATTGACCTCGACAAATTTCGATTCGATTTCGACCTGCCGCGGCACGGCGACGTTTGCCTGCTCCACAATCGCGTCGACGAGTTCGAGGGCGTCGGGCGTGTTGCGCACGACAAGGCGGCTGCTCTGCGGCAAAAACTGCGCGCTTGCGCCGGGCGGGAACGGCACTCCCTCGCTCTCGAGGTATTCCTTCGCGCCTTCACGCCGGACGAGCTGCTGACCACCGGTAGATTCCACGGTGTCTTTGGCCGTGCCGACAGGAATGGCAGCGTGGGCGGCGGTGCTCGCCGCCTGGTTCAACATTGAGTTGGTCGGCGTCACCGAGCTCTGAATGAATCCGGGCGGAACGCGATATTCCTTGGTGATCAACTCCTGGCTTTGTTCACTCGTCGGAATGATCGAAACCGCATAGGGCTCGATCTTCACTTTCAAATTCGCCTGCGCGGCTATGTAGCGGAGCGCTTCGCCGAGCGGAATTTGGTTAAGAGTGATCGTAATGCGCGGTTCGCCCGGAGCGACCGCCGGCGCGGCCGGAACCGCAATGACGGGCGAGGGCCCGGTGACTGCTGCAACTGGGGGCTCATTAGTCGCCGGCGGAGGCGCATTTCCCTGTGGAAGTGGCGCAGCAGGGCTGGGCGCGATCGTTGTTGTTGTCGTTATCGTCTCCGGTGCCGCGCGTCCGCCGATCGCGGTGAGTCGCAAAACGATGTCAACACCGCGCTTGCCCTCAGGGGTTGGGTCGTGCTCGGCCGCCTGCTCACGGAGAAAGTCAATCGCTTCGCGGATGCTGGCATCGCGGAACTCAATCCGGGGAATGATGATGGAATTTAGCTTGTTGGTGATGCGAGCGGTGCCGGTGGCCTCGCGTGTCATATCATTGGTGACCGACGCGCCGTGCCGTCCGTACTGCCGCACGGGATCCTCCCAGGCTTGCTGCACCTGCCAGGTAGCCCGGGAGCGCGTTTCGTTGTAGGCCTCCTCGCCGTAGTGGGTGCGTGTCAGGTTGATCTTCTCCTGCCCGCGACGCGCCGCCGTGTTGTAAGGATCTAGCGCGAGCACCTGATCGTAGCGTTTGAAGGCCAGGTCATAGCGGCCGCTGTTGTAGAACCCGTCCGCTTCGGTGAGCAGCTTCTTTACCTCGTCCACCTTGGCGAGGAAGTTCGGCGTCATCGTCTTGTTGAAGTGTCCTGGCGTTTGCAGGTGAGCGAGTAGCTCCATGGCCGGCCGGCAATTCGGGTCGTAGCGATCGCTCAGGATTTCGCGGCAGAGCATTTCCGCCCCGGCGTAATTGCCTTCGGCGATTTTAATTTCGGCTAACTTGAGGCCACTCTTGCAGAAGCCTTTCAGCGCCTGCTCGTGCGCATCTCCACTTGTCACCGCATCAGGTAACGAGAGTAGCGCGGCGCGAAACTCCTCGTGCGCCTGAGCGTAATTGTTCGCTGCCATTGAAGCCTGTCCGCGGGCGAGCGCTGCGCTACCGGAGGGCAACGCCGCCTGTCGACGCGCCACTTCGCGTTCGGCGATGCGCTCAGCGTCCTGCGCGAACGCGCCGGCGGAAAGCACGACGGCGCCCAGCGCCACCGAGAGTATTCTTTTCATGTTCCGGGGGTTAGCAGCCCAATTTCGACCCGCTCACCCGTCTTTTCATTGACGAGGACGGCCTTGTCGGGCTGCACGTCGAGTAGCTTGTATTTGATTTGCTCCTCCGGTTTCAATGAAAATTCCTGATCTTTTTTTACCGCGAACTCGTGCTTCTCGCCCAACGGGTAGGTGAAGTTCGCCACCGATTCGGGCGAGATCATGATCTTCTCCTTTACCAGGCTGACCTCGTCGCCGGTCTGCTGGTTCTGCAACGTCAGCTCGGAAACGTCCATCTTCGTGCCGTACTGGTTCTTGTCGTACTTCTCGGTGAAATTGATCACCTTGAAATTCGTCCCGCGGATCGAGTCGCCGATTTTCACGAACTGCGTCGGCTGTTTGAGGTCGCTCGTGTTGATCGCGAAGGTGTTTTCCACCCAGGAAGCGAAGACGAGTTGAAAAGGCTCCTGCACGAAGGAACGCATCCTCAGCTTGCTCACATAGGGCGGGTGTGAAGCGGCCTCGATGGGATTGGTGTGACCCTGCCATTCCTCGAGATTGTTGAACCCGTCGTTGTCGGCGTCCTGCGTCAGGACATCGGCATCGGCAATCGGCAGATTGAACTGCTCGAGCCACTCGTTAGGCACGGGCGGATGGACTTCGGTGGTGTGCAGGGTAGCGGGCAATCCATTCGCCCCGATGAAATGCTTCTCAGGAACAAACAAGCCGGAGCGCCCGCTGGTCAGCCATTGCGAAGGTGCGTTGAGTTTCGTCGTGGCGCGCTCGATCTCGGCTGCCTTCGGCGGCGCCGCTGCAGGTTTCGCCAGCCCGGCGTTTCGAAGCGCGGCGAACTGCTCATTGAACTGAACTGCGTTCTTCAGGATAAGCACGCCACTGAGCGCGAGGAAGAGGGCGGCGACGATCACCGCCACGCGATCATAATTTGTGCGCAGCCAGTCCATCACTGTAGGCGCGGTCGAGAGCCGAACGCAGCGAAAAGCCCGCGCTCAGAGAGAGCCGCTACCGCCAGGCCGATCGGTTTCATTACAGATTAAAGCGCACCAGTTCCACGCGCGTAGAGGTCTCGATGTGCTCGCTTCCAACAATGAATTTCAATGGCGCACCGCCCGGCGTTGGCGTCGCTGCGGAGGCCGCAGCCGGTGGCTCCGGGCCAGACTCGCGCGGGGGTCCTTTATCCTTTTCGTTCCGCACCTGCAGCAAACGTATGATGTAGAACTGCTTTTCCGCCGCGGTGATCTGGTTCAGAACGCGTCGGGACGCGCCGGGCGACGAGACGAAGGTTGCCTCAATGACATTTCGCGCCACCAGCTGCGGTGCTCCCGTGACAGAGGCAGCGCGCGCCGTTTGCGCAGGCGTTGGCGAAGCCGGACCTTCTGACCGGGCGATGCGCCGAAATGCAGTCAGCGCGTCGACCCGCGCATCGATAATGATATTCGTCAGCAGTTCAGCCTGGGCGAGCTCCTGGCCAAGCAGCGGCGCATCCTGGGTTTGCGGTAAAGCAGTGGCGAACTCGTCGAACCCGAAGAAAAACCGCGCCGGCATCTTGACCTTGCTCAGACGTGCACGTTCGGTTGCTGCGGCAATTGCGACCCGCAGCCGCGTCTGAAACTCACTTGGTGCGAGGGGCATCGTCGGCAGGACGCGGAGCTTCAACTCCTCCTTCAGTTTACCGAGCGCGGTGCCGTACTCCTCCGCGTGCGCTTTCATCTTCCGGACGTTTTCGCCGGTCGGAAATGGAGTGAGGCGCTGCAACCGCATTAACTCGTCCGCATCTGTAGCGTAGCGCGCCGAAGCGTCGCCCCATGCGCTCTGCGCGGTGTAGAACAGCGCAGCCGCTGCGATCAGCAAGGCGCCGATCGCGATCAGCACCGCGCCAAACAGTGGATTTTTGCGCAACCAGGTCACGGCAACTTTACCGGCTTCTTCAGATCAAGGTGCAGCTCGTACGGAAATGCCCACTCAGAGCTTGTCGGCGTCGTCGGCTTCAGCGCCTTTGCCTGGTTGTTCGGGTCGATCGCGAAAAACGGTGAGTTCGTGAGATTTCGAAAATAATCGACCGCGACCTCCTGCTGGCGCGGGTTGAACATGTAGAGTCCGCGGACGAGCAGGCCGTCGAGTGTACGTTCGATTGCGGCGCTCCGCCCATTTATTGGGGTCGGGCTCGCGCTCAGTTCGGAAGTCCCAGGCCGCGAGGCGCCGATCGTAAGCGGTCTCCCGGCGGATGTACCGGCCAACTCCGTGATCCAGATGTCTTCCTTCGGCAGGCGCGTGTTCAAATCCTCCAGTAGCTCGGTCCAGAAAGTGCGTTCGCTGACCGCGCTGAGCAGCGGTGTTGCGACTGCATCGAGCGCAGCCGTCTCCTTGCGCACCTGATTCATCTGCACCTCGACGCGCCGCATCAAATCGATCTTCTGTTCGAGGCGGCCACTGACCTGCCGTTCGAGTTGCGCGGCGCGTGAGTAGTAAATGCCCCAGCCAAACAGCGCGACGATCACGCACGCCGCCGCGAGGCCCAGGAATGGCCACCGTTTCT
>JBJMWX010000072.1:0-28709 GCA_045809925.1 Chthoniobacterales bacterium | reverse complement strand
TTTTGTCCTGCCGCCGCAACTCGATTCGGTCGTCGCCGTTTTGAATCGTCAAGCCGTCGATCTTCTCGCGGTCGAAGGTCACGACCTTGCCGGCGCGCCGTTGTGCTTCTTCCGTGTTCGGCTGGTGCCGCTCGTAGAAACGGATGTAGGCGGCCACCGCTGCGACGACGATAAGAAGGATGACTGTCGTTCTCGCTTTCATTGACGGAGAAGCCCGCTAGGCGCGGCGCTGCCACCAAACCGCCGTGCCAATAAGGGCCGGAACAAGTGGAAGCAAGACGAGGACGATCCAGCGCAAACTCCTGAGCGATTCTTCCGTGAGACTGAACGTCAGGGTCTTCGGGACCTTCGGCGCGATCCCGATCAGTTGCTCCCGGCTGAGCAGCCAGTTGATGCCGGCGGAGGCAAAATCGAGCGCCTGCTGGTCGCGCGTCAACGCATTGTCCTGCACAAAACTGGCGTTGGTGACGACAATCATGCGCGCTGCGTTGGTCTGCACACGCTCGTCGCCGCTTCCGCCTTTCTCGATGGATGCGGCGATTAGCAGCGGCGTATTTCCGGCGCTTGCTGCGTCTGCCTGCAGCTTCGATTCGTCGGTCGAGTTGTAATCTTTCTCGGCCCAGTAGCCCTTTTGGGCTTCAACCAATGGCTGGAGCCGGATATTCGCCGATTGCACGCGCTGCTGATCGAGGGCGATCGACGCCGTGCCGCCGACGAATGCGGCGCGGACGTCGGCAAGTCGCTTGGTAATCGGGCTATCGGGCAGAAAACGCCCGATGACGTCCCGCACCAGCGCAACTTCCTGAATACCAGTCTTCATCATGGCCATGAGGCGGTCATCGTTCACATGCACACCGAGCTCATTGACAAAGGCGGTCAGCTTCGGCGTCTTCGCGGCCGGATCGAGCAGGAGAAAAATGCGACCCTCTTTATCCCAGAAATCGCGCAGCATCTTCATCTCGCGATCGGAGAAATCGTACTGCGGCCCGAGGATCATCAATGTCTTGATCTCCGGTGGAATGGCGCCAACCTCGGTCAGGCTGAGCTCCTGCAGCTTGATGTTCTCGTTCTCGATGAAAGTCTTCAGCACAGAGATCGGACTGCCGGCGCGCTGCTGCTCCTGCGGCATCATCGGGGAAGCCGGTGGCACGTCCGCGATCGACGGTTCGCCGTGGCCGAGAATATAACCCACCGTGTTTTTCTTGCCCTCGACCAGATCGATTAACGCGCTAGTCAGCGCCTGTTCGCCTTTGAACGCGGTCACCTTCGGGCCTTCGCCGAACATTGGATTGCCCGGATCAAGCTCGGCCATCTCACCCGCCTTGACCGTTTTGTTACGGCCGTCGTAGTCGAGAATGAGCATACTGTCGTCGCTGACCACCTTGTATTTGTCCACGATCTCTTTGGCGCGCGACAGATTGCGCTCTGGATCAACCTTCTCGACGTCGATCTTACCTTTGGCGGCGTACTGATACTCGGTCAGCAGCGTCTCGACGTCGTTCGCGATCGGGTTGTTAGGCGCGAAGAAGACGGTGATCCGCGCCTTGTCTTTCATTCCCGCAAGGAAGCGCCTCGTCTTGTCCGAGAGCGCGAATTTCTGGTCCCGGGTAAGATCCCAGCGCCGATAGTGCTCGAATCCGAGGTAGTTCACCATCAGCGCGAGGAAAAGCAGAAGCGCGATCTGCACGAGCACGTTAACGCCGATTTGAAGACGGCGGATCCGTTTCGGCTGAGCGGGTGAATCAGTGGCCATCGTTTACAACCTCCATTTACGTGATTGAAACGCCTGATGAGTGAGAGCAAGCATCACGATCGTGCCGCTGAGGTAGAGCACGATAGGCCGGGTATCGATTTCACCGCGGGAGAGCGTTCCCATCTGCTCGATGGCCGAGAAATAGCCGAGCAACTGCCGGGTCGACGAGCTGATATCGAGGAGAATGAATGAGACCAGGCCGAGGAAGAACAAAAGGGTGATGGCGCAGAAGGAAATGATCGCGGCTACGATCTGGTTCTTGGTCAGAACAGAGGCGAAGCAGCCGATCGAGAGATAGAACATCCCGAGTAGCAGCAGCATCAGGTAGGCGCCGAAATACGCTCCGCCTGAGTTCGCTGCCGGCTGCTTAGTCAGCGCCTGAAAGATCTGGAAGTAGAGGAGCGTTGGAAGCCAGAGAATGAGATAGAAAATCAGCGCGCCGAAAAATTTCGAAAGAACCACCTGCCAGTCGCGAACGGGTGCTGTCATGAGCGGTTCGATCGTGCCGAGCTTAAACTCTTCGGCAAAGAGCCTCATGGTGATGAGCGGGAAGATGAGGACGAAGGCGAACCAGAAAAAGACCGAGTTGAAGAACGCCTCCTGGACCGAGTAGGAAACCGGCCGCTGGTTCATGAAAGACAGTTGGAAATAAAAGTCCACTCCGCTGACGACGAGAAAGAACACCATCACGACGTAAGCGATGGGCGAGTGGAAATAGCCGCGAATCTCGCGGGCCAGCAGGACGACGAATTTACGCATGGGGCGCTTCTTGGAGTGGTGGAGTGCTGGAGTGATGGCGTCCGCGCCTCATACCTCGTCCTGGTGTGTAATCTCGACGAAGACATCCTCGAGGGTGGCGCGCCGTTGCGACAGCTCGCGCAAAGTCCAGCCGCGTGCAGCCGCCAGCCGATAAACTTCCTCCCGCACGTCGGCTTCCGCTTCCACCCGCAGTGTAAAAATTTTCCAATCGCCATCGTCTACCGCCGAAACATCGCGCACGCTGCCGATCTTCTTCAGTTCCTCGACACCGTTGTCGTTCCCGACTTTAGCCTCGAGTAGGACGCCACCCGCGGTGCGAATTCGTCCCAGCAGGTTCTCCGGTGTATCGCAGGCCTCGATCCGGCCGCGATTGATGATGATGACTCGGCTGCATGTCATCTCCACTTCGGGCAGGATGTGCGTCGAAAGCAGGATCGTGTGTTGCTTCCCGAGGTTTCTGATCAGTTCGCGCACCTGCCGAATCTGGTTGGGATCGAGCCCAATGGTCGGCTCGTCGAGAATCAAGAGCTCAGGCTCGTGCACGAGCGCATCGGCCAGACCGACACGCTGGCGGTAGCCTTTCGATAAGGTCGCGATCAGCTTTCTCTCCACCTCGCGCAAACCGCACAGCTCCTTCACATCGCCGACTCGCTCGCCGATGCGTCGATGCGGGATGCCTTTGAGCGCGGCGCGATAGTTCAGGTATTCATCGACTCGCATCTCATTATAGAGCGGGACGTTTTCCGGCATATACCCGAGCCGCGATCGTGCCTGGAGCGACTGCTCAAAAACGTCGAACCCGGCGATCGAGGCGCGACCGGAAGTTGGGGGCAGAAAACTCGACAAGATCCGCATCGTGGTTGTCTTTCCGGCGCCGTTCGGTCCGAGAAATCCCATGATCTCACCTTTCCCGACCTCAAAGCTGAGGTCGCGAATTGCGGTGTGACCGGCGTAGCGTTTCGTCAGGTTTTCGACCTTGATCATTCTGCGGTAATTCGTTCAGACAACTGAAGCGCTCTCACGTTGAGGAATTTTTCGCTCGAATCAACGGGCGGTTAACGTTGCGGTCGCGGTCCGCTGTCCGCCGCCATCCGCTCGAATGACTCCGACGACGAAGTCTACCTTCGAGCCGCTCTTCGCGCGTCCGAGCAATTGCTCGGCCTGACGGACCGAGTTCACGTTGTATTTGCCAACGCGATAGATAACGAGGCCGCGCTCCATGCCGACCTGATCCGCCGGACTATCGGGCTCGACAGCGCTGATGAGAACGCCTTTGCCCGCCGCGTAGCCAAGCGCGTCCGTCAGGTCACGTGTCAGGTCCTGCAGCTGCAGGCCGAACAACCGCTGCGCGTTTGATGCACCGTTTTCCACCTGCTCCTGCTTCGGCTTCGGTGGCGGCTGATTTTGCGCAACTTTTCGAAATTGCGCGACGCTGTCGCGGACTACTTCAGCTGGAATAGCGAAGCCGAGGCCCTGGGTCGGCACGCCCTGGGGGGTGAACGCCATCTTGGCCGAGCTCACCCCGACGAGCCGGGCGGACAAATCAATCACCGGGCCGCCACTGTTGCCGGGATTAATGGCCGCATCGGTCTGGATCAAATCCTTGTACTCGATGTTATCGATCGTGATGTTGCGTTTGCTGCCGCTGAGCACGCCGCGGCTGATCGAGCTGCCGTAGCCCAGCGCGTTCCCGACCACGATCAGGGTTTGCCCGAGCAGGTTGGGCGAAATGTTGTTGAGATCGAGAAACGGAAATGCCTCCTTCGCATCGATCTTGATGAAGGCGAGGTCCTTCTTGTCGTCGCCGGTGATGTAATGGGCGTTGAGCGTTTTCCCATCATTGGTGGTGACTTCAATTTTCAAATCCGCCGCGCGTGCCACGACGTGCTCGTTGGTCACGATATAGCCCGCAGGATCGACGATGAAACCGGAGCCGAGGCTCTGCAGCGTCTGCCGGATTTCGCGGGGCCGGCTATAAGAGCCGAAGAATTGCGAGTAAAAATCCTCATACGGATCGCGCACCTGCCGCCGTACCACGCGCTCGGCGTTGATGTTGACGACAGCCGGCATGGCTTTCGCGACCGCGATTACGCCCGGCTCCGATGCCGGCTCGTTTTGAGCAAAGGCGCCGATTGCGCTGAGGATTGCCATCGCGCACCCAATCATCAGCTTTTGAACACCTTTGCTCATTGGCGGTGGAAGTAACGGACGTGGTTTTCCACTGTCAACTTGCCGCCGCCGAGCAGCGGTCTGAGATTGTTTGATGCGTCCGTCATTCGCCACCCGAGTGAACCTCGACCTGCTCGAGGAGAATTACGAACGCTGGCAGGAAAATCCGAGCAGCGTCGATAGCAGCTGGGCGGCTTTCTTTGAGGGGTTTGAGCTCGGTGATTTGCAACTCAAGAACGGCGCTGCCGCGCTTGCTCCGTCGGCTGCGCCGCCAACGGAAAGACCGCTGCAAACCCGTATCGACGGCCTGGTTTACGCCTATCGCACGCTTGGCCACACGATCGCGAACGTCAATCCGCTGGCCGAATCGCGTCCAACAAATCCGCTGCTCTCGCTGCGGGAGCTCGGATTCAGCGACAAAGACCTCGAAACGCAGGTTTCATCGAAATTCTTCCTCGACAGCAAAACGATGTCGCTGCGGGAAATGATCCGCACGCTCGAGGCGATCTATGCCGACACAATCGGCGCCGAGTTTCAGCATATCCAGGACACGCGCATGCGGAACTGGGTGCGGCACCGCTTCGAGACAAGAAGACCGAAAAGCGCCGCCACCCGCGAGAACCAGCTCGCCCTTCTGCGCGCGTTAATGGAAGCGGAATCGTTCGAGGTGTTCCTGCACACCAACTACGTCGGCCAGAAACGCTTCTCTCTTCAGGGAGCTGAAGGGTTGATGGCGATTCTCGATATCATCCTGCGCAACTGTCCGTCAGCCGGCGTCCAGGAAATCTGCATGGGAATGGCGCACCGCGGGCGGCTCAATGTTCTCGCGAATTTCCTGCGCAAGTCCCTCAACGTCATCTTCGCCGAGTTCTCCGAAAATTATCTTCCGCAGTTGGTCGAAGGTGATGGCGATGTGAAGTATCACCTCGGCTATCGCACGGTGCGCAAGTTCGCTGACGGCGCGCAGGTTGAGATTCGCCTGGCGGCCAACCCGAGCCACCTCGAAGCCGTTGATCCTGTGGTCGAAGGCACGGCGCGCGCGCGTCAGCGTATCCGTGGTGACACCGACAGGCGCAAGAAGGTCGTGCCGGTGCTGATCCATGGCGACGCGGCGGTCATCGGCCAGGGGGTCGTGATGGAGACCCTCAACATGTCGCAGCTCCCCGGCTATTCGACCGGCGGCACGATTCACATCGTCGTGAATAATCAGATCGGCTTCACGACCCTGCCGCAGGATGCGCGCTCGTCGCAGTACTGTACCGATCTTGCGAAAATGCTGGAGGTGCCGATCCTGCACGTCAACGGCGAGGATCCGCTCGCGCTCCAGTTCGCCGCCGAGCTGGCCCTCGATTTCCGTCAGGAGTTCGGCCGCGACTTCATGATCGATATGTATTGCTACCGCAGATACGGCCATCAGGAAGTGGACGAGCCGTCGTTTACCCAGCCGGATCTCTACGCGCGGATCGAGAAGCGGCCATCGGTCGCGCAGACTTACAAACGCGAACTGCTCGAGCGTGCAGTGCTTGAGGAGGAGGATGTCATTTCCCTCGAGACCGAAATGCAGCTCCGGCTGGAAATGCCGCTCGACCGGCTCCGCGCCAACGACCCACCGGGCAAGGAGCAATTCAAAGAGGCGGCGGCGGTCTTCCAGCCGAAATATCACGATGGGAGCAACCCGACAGCGATCAGCGAAGAAATGCTGCGGCAGATCGTCGATGGCCTGACTACGCCGCCCGCCGGGTTCAACATCCTGCCGAAGGCGAAACGAATCGCGTTCGATCAGCGCCGTAAAGTTTTTGAAGCCGGCGGCCCTTACGATTGGGGTTTTGCCGAAGCACTCGCCTTTGGTTCACTGCTGCTCGAGGGCACGCCGGTGCGTTTGTCCGGCCAGGACAGCCGCCGCGGCACCTTCGGCCACCGTCACGCCGTGGTTTACGATCGGCAGACCGGCGATTCGTACATCCCGCTCATGCATCTGGCGGAGAAGCAGGCGCGTATTTGCATCTACAACAGCCCGCTCTCGGAAAACGCCGTCCTCGGCTTCGACTATGGTTACTCGCTCGATTTCCCGAACCTGCTCTGCCTGTGGGAGGCGCAGTTCGGCGACTTCGCGAACGGCGCGCAGGTGGTCATCGATCAGTTTATTGTCTCAGCCGAATCCAAATGGCAGCGCCCGAGCGGGATCGTGTTGCTCTTGCCCCACGGCTACGAAGGCCAGGGGCCCGAGCATTCGAGCGCCCGCTTGGAGCGGTTCCTGCAAGCGTGCGCAGAGGATAATATCCAGGTCTGCAATCTGACGACGTCGGCGCAGTATTTTCATGTGCTGCGCCGCCAAATGAAGCGGGATTTCATCAAACCACTGATTCTCATGACGCCGAAAAGCCTGCTGCGCCTCGAAGCCGCCGGCGCCCGAAGTGAGGATTTCACCAAGGGAAGCTTTCGCGAGATCATCGGCGACAACGACACGAAGGAATCGGAGCGGGTCATCCTCTGTTCAGGAAAAGTTTATTACGACCTCCTGAACTATCGGAACGAACAGAAGATCACCAATGCCGCAATCGTGCGTGTTGAGCAGCTTTACCCATTTCGCGACAACAAGCTGCGCGAAGCTGTGGCGCGATTTGGTCAGAACGTGAAGATCGTCTGGTGCCAGGACGAACCGCAGAACATGGGCGCCTGGAATTTCATCGAGCCGCGCCTGCGCAAGCTGTTCGGCCGCGACATTGGTTACGCAGGACGCGACGCGAGCGCGAGCCCGGCGGTCGGCGCACTCGCGCTGCACAAACGCGAGCAGGCCGCGCTCATTCGCGATGCGTTTACCCTGTAGAGCGGGGTCGCTGAGCCCGCCGCGGCAGTTTGCCTTGGATCTGTTTGCGGGGTCAGCGACCCCGCGCGACACATCGGACTACAGCCGCTCGACGCGATTCGACGTGCGAATTGCTTTGCGCATAGTGGTTAGGCGCGCATGAGCATCGAAGTTAAAATTCCAGCCGTCGGCGAATCGATTTCCAGTGGTGTCGTCTCTGTCTGGCACAAGAAAAACGGCGAGCGCGTTGAAAAAGGTGACACGCTCCTGACGCTCGAGACCGACAAGGTATCGACCGAGATCAGCGCGGAAGCGGCCGGCATTTTGCAGACGCGAGTAGCGGAGGGGACGGAGGTCAAGATCGGCGAGATTGTCGCCACGATCGACGAATCTGCCGGCCCAAGCGCAACGACACCGACTCACGAAAAGGAGAAGCGCGACCCGAACGTCTCAGGGCAGCAGGTCGCGGCCGGCGACGGGAAGTCCGCAACCTCCTCTGCGCTCTCGCCCGCGGTGCGACGCATTGTCGATGAAGAAGGTCTGGATCCGTCACAAATTCGCGGAACGGGAAAAGGGGGCCGGCTGACCAAGGGGGATGTAGTTGCGGCGGCAAAGAATAAAGCCGAAGCGCCTCAGAGTCGGCCTGCAGCAGACAGTGCCAGCGTCTCTCCGAAGCAAACTGCTTCCCCGACAGAAGAACCGGAACCTGAGAAGCCGGTCGCCGCCGACGGAGGGCGGATTACCCGCCGCAGAATGTCACCGTTGCGTCGCAAGATCGCGGCGCAACTCGTCATGGCGCAGCACACCGCTGCGATCCTTACCACTTTCAACGAGTGCGACATGACAGAAGTGATGGCTTTGCGCGCAAAATCGCAGGACGCCTTTACGAAAAAGAACAAGCTGAAGCTCGGCTTCATGTCGTTTTTTATCAAAGCCACCGTGCAGGCTTTGAAAGCAGTGCCCGCGATCAATTCACGGATTGAAGGCGACGATCTTATCCAGAACAACTTCTACGACATCGGCGTGGCAGTCGGGACCGAGCGTGGCCTCGTCGTCCCGGTGGTGCGGGATGCGGATAAGAAATCCTTCGCTGAGCTGGAGGGGGCGATTGCCGAGTACGCGGTCAAAGCCCGCGAAGGCAAGATCAAGATCGAAGACCTCCAGGGCGGCACCTTCACAATTTCCAATGGCGGTGTTTACGGCTCCATGCTGAGCACCCCGATTCTGAATCCGCCGCAGAGCGGCATCCTCGGCATGCACAAAATCATGGATCGCGCCCTCGTCATCGAAGGCAAAGTTGTGCCGCGTCCAATGATGTACCTCGCGCTCAGTTATGATCACCGCGCCGTCGACGGCAGAGAAGCAGTCACCTTCCTCGTCAAGGTGAAGGAGGGGATCGAGAATCCCAAGACATTACCACTCGATTTCTGATGCAAAGTGGGAGGGGCCTTAGCGCCCCGAGAGCACGAGGAATTCGCGACACTAAGGCCGCTCCCACATTAACAAACTATGGATCGATTTGACGTTGTAGTTATCGGCTCTGGACCGGGCGGTTATGTCGCGGCAATTCGCGCCGCGCAGTTAGGGCTCAAAACTGCCATTGTTGAGAAGGACAAGGAGCTCGGCGGCACCTGCCTTAACATCGGGTGCATTCCGAGCAAAGCGCTCCTCACATCGAGCGATCACTTCGTTTTCGCGAAGAAGGAAGCGGCCAAGCATGGCATCAAGATTGCCGATGTTTCGCTCGACCTCGCGACCATGTTGCAGCGCAAGGACAAGGTCGTGAAGACGCTCACCGGCGGCGTCCGTGGGCTGATGAAGCTAAACAAGATCACGAGCTTGAACGGCCTTGGCACGATTGCGGAGCCGGGGAAGGTGCGTGTCGGTGACCAGGAGATCGGGGCGAAGAACATCATCATTGCCACGGGCAGCGTTCCGGTGGAATTGCCTTTCGCGAAGTTCAACGGCGACACGATCGTGAGCAGCACCGAAGCGCTCACCTTTTCTGAAGTGCCGAAGAAGCTGCTCGTGATCGGCGCCGGCGCGATTGGCCTTGAGCTCGGCTCGGTTTGGAACCGACTCGGCAGCGAAGTGACCGTGATCGAGTTTCTGCCGCGAATTGCGCTTGGCTTCGACCTCGAGCTGGCCGGCATGTTGCAGAAAGCGCTGACCGCACAAGGCGTTAAGTTCCATCTCGAGACCAAAATGACGGCCGTAAAAGTCGAGAGTGGCCGTGTCACAGCAACGGCGAGCAAAGGTGCCGACGAGCTGACTTTCGAGGCCGACAAGATGCTCGTCTCCGTCGGTCGCCGCCCATTTTCCGCAGGGGTCGGTGCGGAGAAGATCGGGGTGGAGTTCGACGAACGGAAACGAATCAAAGTCGACCGGCATTTCCGCACCAACGTGGAAGGCATCTACGCAATCGGCGACGTGATCGCGGGCCCGATGCTGGCGCACAAGGCCGAAGAGGAAGGCATCGCCTGCGTGGAAAACATCGCCGGCAAATCGGGTCACGTAAATTACGACGCGATTCCGGGCATCATTTACACGAATCCAGAACTGGCCGGTGTCGGTTTGACCGAAGACCAGGCGAAAGAGCAGGGGAAGAACGTTCGTGTGGGCAAGTTTCCGTTCCGCGCAAACGGTCGGGCGCTGGCCAACGAGGATGTCGAAGGTGTCGTGAAATTCGTCACGGACGCAGAAACTGACCGCATTCTCGGCGCGCACGTGTTGCAGCACGGCGCATCGGAGTTGATTGCGGAGGCGACTTCAGTGATCGAGTTCGGCGGCAGCTCGGAAGATCTAGGCCGCACCTGCCACGCGCACCCGACGTTGAGCGAAGCGGTCAAGGAGGCAGCGCTCGCGGTTGATAAGCGCGCCATTCACATCGGGAACCGTTGACGCATCCTGCGTTGTAGCGGCCGTCGTCTCTGGCGGCCGAACTTAGAACGGCTACACATCGGCCTGCCGCCGGAGACGGCGGCCGCTACAGGCCTACGTTCCGCCGACCACGATCATTCTCGACGTCGCGGTCGCGTGTCGCCTCTTTCGAGGTTCCGCGTATTCAGCGGAGTTGAGCCAGGCTTTCGCGCGGTCACGATCGGCAAACTTCAGCACCACGATCCGCTTCGGTCGCCAGTCGCCCTCCATGTTCTCAGGATCGCCGCCGCGGACGATGTATTCGCCGCCGTATTTCTCAACCGTGGCGCCGGCGAGTTTCTTGTATTCCTCGTAGCCGGCCGGGTCGATGATTTCGATCTCGACGATGATGTACGCGGACATGGGTTCAGGTTGTCACCGGCGCGTCGCGCCGGGCAATAATAATGCGTGTTACCAGCGCGGTAAGCGCACACACGATTGCTCCAAGAATAAGCGCAGCCGGCGTACCGAACCATTTCGCCACGATGCCAGCTTCCAAACTGCCGATCGGGATCATCGCGCCGAAGATCAGCGACCAGACACCCATTACGCGCCCGCGCATGTCGTCAGGGACAATGGTTTGCAGGACGGTGTTAGAGGTTGAGAAAAAGAGCAGCATTCCGAAGCCGCTCACAACGAGACAACCGAGGGCGAGATAGAAGTTGGATGTCGCGGCAAGGCCGATAACAGATACGGCGAAAAGGTAGAGGCCAGCAAAGGCCATTTTTCGTGGGGTGATCGTATGGCCGAAGGTCGCGACGCTTAGTCCGCCAACGAGCGCGCCGATCCCGCTCGCCGACATGAGCACGCCGTAGCCATTTGGCCCGAGATGCAGAACGTCGCGGGCGTAGGCAGGCATGAGCACCGCGTACGACCAGCCGAACACTCCGACGATGCCGAAGAGCGACAAGATCGTGCGGACGCGGGGATGGCCGACGGCGTAGCGAATGCCGCTCAGCCAGTGCCTTTCCTCGACCTCCTCAGAGGTGCGCGCGTGCCGGACATCCATCAGGAAATAGCCGGCGATCACGGCCAGGAAGCTGACGCCATTGAGGCAAAAGCACATTGCCGTCCCAATCGTCGCGATTAGCGCTCCAGCTACCGCCGGGCCGACAATCCGCGCGCCGTTGAAGATTGAGCTGTTGAGCGAGATCGCATTAAGCAAATCCTCGCGGCTTGTCATTTCGACCGTGAACGCCTGGCGCGCCGGCATTTCGAACCCGAGAGCGACTCCATTCAGCGCGGCGATCCACATGATCAACGTAGTGGTGGCGTGGCCGGACCAAACCGCGGCTGCCAGTGCAAACGCGAAGAACATTTCGACCACCTGTGTCACGATCAGAATCGAACGTTTCGGATATCGATCAGCGAGCGCGCCGCCCCACAATGCGAAAATCATCATCGGCGCGGAGCCGACGGCGGAGATTGCCCCGAGCAGAAACTTCGAGCCGGTGATTTCGTAAACGAGCCAGCTCATGGCGGTTTGCTGCATCCAGGTGCCGATGAGCGAGACGAGCTGTCCGTAGAAAAACAGGCGATAATTGCGGTGGCGCAGCGCGCGAAAGGTGTGTCGCCAGGTGATCCGGGTCGTAGGCACGCGACGCGGCTGACCCTGCAAGTCGCCCGGGACACGCGCGGTTTCGATCGAGCCCATCGGTGTGACAGTTCTGCGCGTGTGCGGCCGGTCAAGGTGCTTCGCTTGTCGCAGTGCAGGATAGCGCGATGGTTGAGAGGCGATGCAGAGCACACGCGCGATCCTCCTGCGCAAACGGAACCTCAGCGACACGAGCCTGATTGTGTCGTGGTGCACGGAGTCGCTGGGCTGCGTCGATACGGTGGCCCGCGGGGCGAGGCGCCCGAAAACGCCCTTTGCCGGCAAGCTCGATCTCTTCTATGAGGCGGAAATCGCGCTCGCCCCCAGTCGCAGATCGAATTTGCACACCCTCACTGAAGTGCAGTTGCGTCACCCGTTCGCCGGAATTCGGACAAATTTCCAGCGCACCCAGGCAGCGTCATATTTTGTCGAGCTGGTCGAGCTCTGCACGGAGAACGACCATCACGAGCCACAGCTCTTCGAGCTTTTGCAGCGGGCCTTCGGCTATCTCGACCAACATAACCCGAGCGCGCGGGCGATCGGTCATTTCGAGACGGAGCTTGCCCGGATCACGGGCGTACACGGCGTCTCGACTAAGGACAACCCCGCCTTTGCGCTTGGAAATCTGTTCGGTCGCCTGCCGCGTGCCCGCACTCCGCTCTTGAAAGCACTGGCCGCAACAGAGAAGGAGATGAGATGATAATTCGGCGTTGTTCCGCTGCGCTTCTGTTCTTTGTCTGTCTGCGCGCGGCGATGGGTCAGACCTACAAGATTGATCCGGCGCATTCCAAAATCGCTTTCAGTGTCCCGCACCTCCTCGGCACGGCACGCGGAGAGTTTCACAAATTCAATGGCAGTATCGTCGTCGATCGTGAGCATCCGGAGCGATCTTCAGTCACCGCGACGATCCAGGTGGCAAGCATTGACACGCAAATACCCCGCCGCGATACGCATCTGCTCAGTGCAGATTTTTTCGACGCGGCGCGATTTCCGACGATTACCTTTCGCAGCCGTAGCGTACGGCGGAGCGGCATGGACACGGGCGATATTGCCGGCGACGTGACCCTGAAGGGAGTTACGCGCCCACTGACGTTGCATGTCAAACTGGTCACGCCGGTGGCGGGCGATGACTTGCCGGGTCGGACCCGCTGGGTGGTGACAAGCGAGCCGATCGGACGGAAGGATTTCAACCTGATGTTCGGCGGAACGGCAGAGAGCATTTCCGGCATCGGCCAGCAGGTTACGCCGGCGATTCAAATTGAGGCGGCGCGTGAGTAGGACGGAGTGATGATGGCACTCGCTCTCACCTGGATTGGCACCGTCTGCTGGGCGGTCTGCTTCTGGTGGATGCATCGGCTCTCGTCGCGGCAGGAAGCAATGCTGAAGGAGCTGCACGAAATGACACAGCGAATCGAGCAGCTCAGTGAAGCCGAGCACAACCTGATCCGCGAGGTGCATCCGCGAGTCGAGAAGATCCAGGAACACGTCGAAGAAGTCGCGGGCGCCGTGGCGGCCGATCAGGCGGAAGGAGCCGGGTTGACGAAACAGCGGTCGTCGAATCGTTGATCCGAGCTGCGGATTGTCACCAGCGTTGCTTTTCCCCCCGTCGAAAGTTTCACTCCAGCGATGCAGATAGTGCCGCTCGGCGACGCCGCGATTGTTGTCCGCGTGCTGGACGATTTTAAGCACGATCCGGCGCGTGCGATCGATGCGGTCCTGCACGTCCGTGCGCAGTTGTGCGCGGCTGCGATCGACGGGATCGCCGACATTGCTCCGGCCTACACAACAGTCGCACTGTTTTTCGACCCGGCGCGCGCCGGAGATACTGAAGCGTTGGTGGCAAAAATACGCAGCGCGCTGGCTGTAGTGCGCCGAGCGGTGACTATCCGACCGCGCACGATTGAAGTGCCGGTCTGCTACGATGCGGAGTTCGCGAGCGACCTGGCGGAGGTCGCGACACACGCGCGGCTTTCGCCTGCAGAGGTGGTCCGCCTCCACAGCCGCGCGAAATACCTGGTGAGTTGTCTCGGCTTCTCGCCTGGTTTTCCTTACCTGAGCGGGTTGCCGCGCGAGATTGCCACGCCGCGGCGCTCGACGCCGCGAACGCGGGTTCCGGCAGGTGCGGTCGCGATCGGCGGCAGACAAACGGGTATTTACCCGCACGAGTCGCCTGGCGGCTGGAATATCGTCGGTCGAACGCCGCTGCGGCTGTTCGATCCGGGTCAGGCTCAGCCGGCGTTGCTCCAGGCCGGCGACAACGTCCGTTTTCGGTCAATCACGCGCGAAGAGTTCATCGCCCAGCGCGGATGAAGGCATTCATCACGCGCGCCGGCTTTCTTGCGACGGTGCAGGATCTCGGGCGCATAGGTCTGCGCGATCAGGGGGTGGCTGTGAGCGGCGCGCTCGATCCTTTTGCGCTGCGTGTCGCGAACGCGCTGGTTGGCAACGATCAGCACGCCGCCGGCCTCGAGCTTACAGTCGGTCACCTAGCGCTGAATGTAGAAGATGAGCGGATCGTCGCCTGGTGTGGCGGCGATTTTGATGTACGGATCGACGACGCACCGTTGCCGCCCGGCCACGCCGCGCTGCTCTCCGCGACCCAACAATTAACCGCGACGGCACCGCAGCCCTCATCACGCGCCTGGATTGCAATCTCCGGAGGAATTGACGTCCCGCCGGTGCTCGGCAGTCGATCTACTGATCTGCGGGCGGCGTTTGGCGGACATTCAGGACGCGCTTTGCGGGACGGCGATGTCTTACCACTGGGTGAGCTGTCGTCACTGGCGCATGCGATCTGGCATAACCTCGCCGCGGCGCGTGTTAGCGCATGGGCGGCGCAGCCTCACTGGACGCAAGCCGCGACACGTCCGCCGTTTCTCGCCATCGTTCGCGGCCCGGATTGGAACGATTTTCCTACTCGTGCGCATGACGCGCTTGTCCATGAGCCATTCACTGTTTCTCCGGATTCGAACCGGATGGGCGCGCGTCTGCGCGGGCCGAGGTTGGAAGCGACCGACCGCCGGGAGCGCGTCTCCGAGGCGGTCACGCCGGGCACGCTGCAAGTGCCGCCGGACGGCCACCCGATTCTCCTGCTCAACGATTGCCAAACGATCGGTGGCTACCCGAAGATCGCACACGTGATCAGCGTCGATCTTTGCGTGGCGGCGTTGCTTCGCGCTGGCGACATCGTTCGATTTCATGAAGTGGCGCTCGCGCAGGCCCAGGCGTCGCTCCGCGTCCGCGAAGAGGAGTTCGCCATGTTTCGAGTCGGGATCGAGCTGCGCGCGCGATGAAAATGACGATCGACCTTAACGCAGATCTCGGCGAATCCGCCGGACACGATGATGAACTGCTCGCCCTCGTCAGCTCGGCGAGCATCGCGTGTGGATTTCACGCCGGAGATGCCGAGACGATGCGCGTCGCAATTGCCGCAGCTCGCGATCGCGGTGTGGCCGTTGGAGCCCATCCGAGCCTGTTCGATCGCGAGAATTTCGGCCGCAAAGAACTGCCGGTCAGCGGCGATAATGTCTTTCAAGCCGTGAAGTACCAGCTCGGGGTTTTCCGCGCGATTGCCGAAGCAGCGGAGGTCCGGCCGAACCACGTGAAAGCGCACGGCGCCCTCTACAACATGGCGGCTCGGGATGCGGCCATCGCTTCCGCCATCGTGAAGGCGGTCGCCGATGAGGATCGCGACCTGCTGCTCTTTGCGCTCCCGGACAGCGAGCTCGCTCGCGCCGGCGACGCCGCGGGTTTGCGCGTCCTCCGGGAAGTGTTCGCGGATCGTAATTACATGCCGGATGGCTCGCTCGTCTCTCGCACGCGCCCTGACGCATTGCTGCACGATCCGGCTGAAGCCGCTGCGCGTGTTGTTCGCATGTTGCGAGAAGGTGTCGTTCGCGCGCTGGACGGCAGCGATGTGCGCGTGCAACCGGACACAATCTGCCTGCACGGCGACACACCAGAGGCGGTGGAATTTGCGAGAATATTGCGTGGCGAGCTCGGAAATGCAGGCATTCAGGTCGCTGCACCGTGAGCCTGTCGTTGCGAGCGCAGTCGAGGAATCGTCGAACTTCCGGACGCGCGTGAGGACGGGGAGGATGTCTCGACCCGTTCGGCTTCGCCCAGGGCAGGACTTTCGCTCGACATGACAGCGGAAGAAACCACGCTACGTCGCGCGCTCGGCCCGCTCGACGCCACCATGATTGTGATCGGCTCGATGGTCGGGTCCGGCATCTTCATAACCTCCGCCGAATCGGCACGTCTGATCGGCGCACCCGGTTGGCTGTTACTCGCCTGGATGATCGCCGGGTTGATGACGATCACCGGCGCGCTCTGCTGCGCTGAGCTGGCGACAATGATGCCAGAGGCCGGCGGCGTTTACGTTTTCCTCCGCGAAGCTTATGGGCGGTCAATCGGTTTCCTCTTTGGCTGGAGTCTGTTTCTCGTCGTCCAAACCGGGACGATTGCTGCGGTTGCGATCGCGTTTGCACGATTTCTAGGCGTTTTCGTCGACGTGGTAAGCGGTGATCGGTATCTCATCGCTCCGATCTCGTTCGGTAGTTACGCCATCAGCCTTTCGACGGAACAGCTCGTCGCGATTGGCCTTATCGCATTGCTGACCTGGACAAACACGCGCGGCCTCGAGATCGGCAAAATCGTGCAGAACACGTTCACGTTCGCGAAGACCGCGGCGCTGATCGCCGTTGTTGTGCTCGGGATTGCACTCGGCTGGCACGCCGGTTGCGCTGCGCTGTCCACACACTGGTGGAACTCGTGGGCGAACGGCTGGAAGCCGGCAGCCGTGCAGCCCGGTCTCGGCGCCGCGGGAATGTTCGCGGTCGCGCTATTATTTGGCCGCGCAATGGTCGGTCCCGTGTTCGCCCAGACAGCCTGGACGAACGTGACATTCCTCGGGAGTGAAGTGCGTGATCCGGGGCGGAATCTGGCACGCGCGCTTTTATATGGCTGCGGCATCGTGGTCGTTCTCTACGTCCTGGCAAATATCGCCTACATCGCCGTCCTGCCATTCGGCGCCATTCAATCGGCGCCGCAGAACCGCGTCGCGGTCGCGATGATGAACGCGCTTTTCGGCGCGCCCGGCGCCTTTGCGATGGCTGCGGCCATCCTGATTTCGACCTTCGGCTGCGACAACGGCCTGATCCTGGCCGGCGCGCGTGTTTATTTCGCGATGGCGCGTGACGGTTTGTTCTTCCGCAGGATCGCGAGCACGAATCGCTTCGCTGTTCCGGCCGCTGCTCTGGTCGCGCAGGGAATCTGGACGGCACTGCTTGTCCTCCCCCGAACGGTGACCGTCAGCGCGGCAAGCGGCGCGACGACCTTCGGCAATGTCTATACGCAGTTGCTCGAGTACATCGTCTCAGCTGATCTCGTCTTTTACCTGTTGCTCGTCCTGGCCGTCATCATCCTGCGTCGAAACAGACCAGGCGCCGAACGTCCATATCGGACCTGGGGTTATCCGCTGGTGCCGCTTGTTTCGATCGTCCTCGCCACGCTTCTGATCGTCGATCTCACCTATCTGGCGCCGACCACATCCGGCATTGGCATTCTCATCGTGCTCACTGGAATTCCTGTATACCTCGCGTGGCGAAAGCGGCCTGCGTAGCGCACCCTTCTGCGATCCCTCATTTTGGCAGGCCGTCTAGGCGAGACACCGAACCGGAAGACGCCGAGCGGGTGCGTTATCTGGATGACGTCGTCTTCGGCGCGAGCAGCGCATCCCGCCCGACGAGATAAAGCAGGACGCACAAAACCAGGAACGGAACGAGCGCCAACAGATCTGCTTGCGGACCGGCAAAGAACGGATTGTGCGCGGTCTGCCATTCCTGTGCGCGCGTGCTGAAATCGGCGAGGCTCGGCACGCCGGCCATGAGCGCGATCACGATTCCGGCGAGCGCGCCGCCGGCGATGTAACCGGAGGCAAGCAGGACACCCGCACTCTTGTCGCCTTCCGCGGCTAGCTCTTCTTCGCTCAGATCATGCTTTTTGAACTTGGTCCGACGCAACCACCGATCCACCAGCCAGCGGACGATTCCGCCGATGAAAATGGGAGCCGAGGAAGCAAGCGGCAGGTAAACGCCAACGGCGAAGGCAAGGGAGGGAATTCCGCTCATCTCGAGCACGATTGCGATCATCACGCCCAACAAGACCAGGGCCCAGGGCAGCTGATGGTTTAGGATACCCTTGATGATGTAGGACATGAGAGTCGCTTTCGGCGCGTCGAACTTCGTCACGGCCGAGCCGTCGGGCCGTGTCTTGTGCGTGCCGTTGATCCCCGGATCGACGAGATAGGCGGCGGTGCCGTCTTCGCGGACGAGAAATTTCTGAGCGGCTTCACCTTCCGGCGATGCACGCTGCCAGACGCGATAGGAGTTGGCGTCGCCAACGGCCTGCGTGCCGCGGAGTTTTTCGGTGCCGCCGAGTTCGGAGGGATTGGCGCGCAGGTCGGGGGAGAAATTATGCTCGATTTTGTAGCCGACGAGTCCATTCGCGCGCACGAGGTAATCGCCCGGATCGAGATCTGCCACGGCCGGCGGTGTGCCGCGTTCGCCGATACTGAGCAGACGGAAATCTTCGGGCGCGGGCCTGAGGGTGGCGGTGAACGGCGGGAGCGCGGTTGCATCCACGCGGATCTCTTTGTCGACGCGGTGGAACGTACTCGCGGGGACATAAACAGTGTAAGCATTGTTGAGCAGGAGCAGGATCGGTCCGAGCGCGAGCGCGGAAGCGAGCGAGCCGCAGAGGATGGCGATCTGTTGCAGCCGCGGCGTTGAACCGACCAGGTAACCGGTCTTCAAATCCTGAGAAGTGGTGCCACCATTCGACGACGCAATGCAAACAATACCGCCGATGGAAAGCGCGGTGACGAAGTAATGCGGTCCGGTCCAGCCGACGATCAGGAAAACCAGACAGGTGAGGAGAAGCGTCGCGACGGTCATCCCGGAGGTTGGACACGAGGACGAACCGATCTCGCCTGTCAGGTGCGATGAGACGGTGGTGAACAGAAAGCCGATCGCGACGATGAGGAGCGCGCCTAACAAGTTCCACTGCAAGTGCAATTGCGGCGCGACAATGATTACGAGGAGGAGCGCGATCACCCCGCCGATGACGAATTTCATCGACAGATCCTGATCAGTCCGTGGCGTCTTTCTGCTGGCCGATCCATGGATGCTGCGCAGATCGGCCAGTCCGCTTTTCATTCCGTGCCAGATCAGTGGCAGCGATCGCACCATGCTGATGATGCCGCCCGCGGCGACCGCGCCAGCGCCGATATAAAGCACGTACGCTTCGCGGACATCGTCCGGCGTCATGGTCGCGATCGGGATTTTGCCGGGTGGAAGCGGGCCGACGACCCGTTCACCGAAATACTTGATCGCGGGAATCAAAACGAGGTAAGCGAGGGCGCCGCCCGCGCACATGATGGAGGCGATGCGCGGCCCGATGATGTAGCCCACGCCTAACAACGCCGGTTCAATCGTCATCGCAACTGAGGCGCCTTTGAATGGCGCGCCGAAGATTTTCTCGGGCGTGTTCTTCCAGGTGTTGAAGGCGTTCATCGCTGCCTGGTAAATGAAACCGATGGCGAAGCCGGCGAAGATTGTCTTGCCGCCGCTGGCCAGCTCATCACCGGCGCGGGTCTCCACCCCCTCGCGTGATGCGGCCGCTTTCAAAACCTCCGCGCAGGCCGTGCCTTCGGGATACTTCAACAGTCCATGCTGATCGACGATCAGCGCGCGCCGGAGCGGGATCATCATGAGAATACCTAACAGGCCCCCGAGAACGGCCACGAGCATGACGCGCGTGATCTCGAGGTCGAACCCGAGAATCATGATTGCCGGCATCGTCACGCCGAGCCCAAAGGCAATCGATTCACCGGCCGAGCCGGCGGTTTGCACGACGTTGTTCTCGAGAATCGTCGCGTCGCGCATACCGGCCTTGGAGAACAGGCGGAAGAGCGTGATCGAGATCACCGCGACCGGAATCGAAGCGCTGACGGTGAGCCCAACCTTAAGCACGAGGTAGAGTGACGACGCGCCGAAGATGATGCCGAGAAGCGTCCCGACAATCAGCGGCACCGGCGTCAGCTCACGCATCCGCGTTCCCGCCGAGATAAACGGCCGGAAGGAAGCGGCGAGGGGATTGCGTGGCTTCTGCCCGACGATGTCAGGATACTCGTTAGGGGGCCTGGTGGTAGCCGGCACGTCAGGCGCCTTGAGAGTATGCCTGATGAATCAGGCGGCAGATATTGGCCGTGCCGAAGCCATGCGCAGAATCCAGCGGTAGAGCAGGAATCCGATCGCGGCAAAGGCGATGCCGCCGATAAGCACGCCGGCCTTTTCGAATCCCGGGCCGACCAGACCCAACGGAGCGTCCTTGCCCGAGAAGACAACGATTGCGGAGATCACCACACCGATAATCCCTTCCCCAACAATGAGGCCCGATGCCAGCAGGACACCGAGGTCTTTCGCCGATTTGGGCTTCGCAGTCCGATCGGCTGCGCGATCGAAAAACCAGCCGGCAATCGCACCGACGACGATCATCAGCGTGCTTTGTGTGGGCAGATAAATTCCGAGGCCAACGGCGAGCGGCGGAATACTCATGTGCCGTGTCGTGCGTGAGAGTGTTTCGTTAAGAACAATAACCGCGATGCCGATCACGGCGCCGGTCTGAATCAGGCTCCAGTCGATATCCCCGGAGATGACGCCCTTGGCGAGGGAAGAAATCAGGCCCGCCTGAGGCGCCGCCAGCGGTGACGGCCGCGTTTCCGCGCCGGGCGCACCGACGAATCCATACGCCTGATTCACCAGATCGAGCACCGGAGGAATGACGAGCGCGCCAGCGAGCACACCAATGATGAGCGCGACCTGTTGCTTCCACGGAGTGGCGTCGACTAGCTGGCCCGTCTTCAGATCCTGCAGGTTGTTATTGGCAATCGCGGCGACGTTGAAGATGACGGCGGTGGTGAAAAGGGCGAACGCGATCAGTGCCTTCGACGCATCGGGCGAGACATAAGGCTTTACGCCGAAAACAAGCAGCAAGGCAGCGCCGATCACGACCAGAATGCCAATGCCGGAGAGGGGGCTGTTGGACGAGCCGATGAGCCCCGCCATGTAGCCGCAGACGGCGGAAACGAAGAAACTCATCAGGACAACATAGAAAACGCCGCCGATCATGAGTGTAAGCATGTGACTGCCGAGGCCGCTCGTGTTCGCGAAGTAGGCGAGGACCCATCCAATTGGCAGCATGCAAACAAGAGTAACAATTCCAACGATGCCGATGGGAATATCGCGTTCAGTGATCGGCAGCGTATGTGCCTGTCCCGATTTGCGCGCGCGGTTTGCCGCCATCGCGCCCGCCAGCCCGCTCACGACCGGTTTCACAAGCTTGACCAACGTCCAGATCGCGGAAACGCCGATCGCCCCGGCACCGATGAAACGCACTTTCGTGCTCCAGGTGCTGCGCGCGATTGCGGCGGCTGTGTGCGTGAGGTCTCCTGCTAGCGCGGAGTAATGTGGCACACCCCATCCCCAGCCAATCAACGCGCCGACCAGCATGGCGATCCCGACTGACAAACCGACGAGGTGTCCGATCCCAAGGAGAGCGAACGAGAGAAGGAAATCATAACCGCTAACCGCGCCGCGTTTGCCGATGCGTAATGTTTGCGCCACATCGCCTGCGAACAGTTGTGTCGCGACGATTATCGCAAACCCGGCCGAAACGATGGAGCCCCACAACACGGCAAGCAATCCGGCGCGACTATGCTCGACATCAGCCGCGTGAGTCTTATCGCCGCTGCCGATCTTGAGGACTTCCGCGCACGCGACCCCTTCCGGATAAGGCAGATCGGAATTGGTGACGAGTGCGCGGCGCAGCGGGATTGAGTACATCACGCCGAGAATTCCGCCGAGCGCGCAGATCAGGAAGGAGATCCAAAACGGGAATCCGGTCCACCAGCCGATCATGATCAGGCCGGGGAGAACGAAAATGATCGAAGACAGTGTGCCGGCCGCCGAGGCAACGGTCTGCACGATGTTATTTTCCTGAACGGTCGCATTGCGAAAGTTCCGCAGGATTGCCATCGAAATCACCGCGGCCGGAATGGACGTTGAAAAAGTGAGGCCGGCCTTGAGGCCGAAATAGACGTTCGCGGCTGTGAAAACCAACGTGATAATCACGCCAACGATCAATCCACGGATGGTGAGTTCCGGTCGTCTTTTCTCGTCGATTTGCTCGTTCGTGTTCACGATGCGTCTACCTCAAATCGGAATGCGCGCGCATTGTGCATGTCTGCCAAGCGCGTGTCCATCCCCTTGCACGGCCAAATCAATCTGCGCGTGCGAAACTTAAGTATGCCAGCAAAATCGAAGAAACAGCAGATGGCGGCCGGCGCCGCGCTGGCCGCGAAACGCGGCAAGAAGTCGAAGAGCTCACTTCGCGGGGCATCTAAGAGCATGGCCAAATCGATGAGCGAGAGCGAGCTCAGGAAAATGGCGAAGACGAAGCGCAAAGGTAAGCCAACCCGCGCTCGCAAATCGAAGTCATCGAAGAAGAGCTCGTCGAAGAAAAAGCATTAAGACATCGCCGCTGTCCTCAACGGAATTTCTTCCCGGCCCGCGAAACCTGCGCTGAGACAGCGCACCCTACGGGATTTTCCCGGCGAGGTTCGCGGTTTCGGCGACGTAGGCGGCAATTTCCCGGACAAAAGCCTCGCCGAAATTCTTTAGCTTCTGCTCGCCGACGCCGGGGATTTTTGAGAAGTCGCCCAGCCGGGTCGGCTGTTGTCGTGCCATCTCGCGCAGCGACGCGTCTGAAAAAATGATGTAGGCGGGAACATTCCTCCCGTCGGCGATGTCGCGGCGGAAGGCGCGCAGCCGGTCGAACAGCACCTCGTCGCATTCGATCTCTCCCGCCCGTTTGCGGCGCGGTTTTTCACGGACCTCGGCCAGTTTCGTCAATGTGACTGTCGTGCGGCTCTTCAGCGCCACAAGACCGGCCGATGTGAGCTCGACGGTCGAGAATTTCCCCGGGGCCACTGCGATCAAGCCGAGCCGGACCAGCTCGCGTCCGATCGCCTGCCACTCCTGCCGCTTCAGTTCCTTGCCGATGCCGTAGGTCGAGAGCTGGTCATGACCGCGGGTTCGGACGGCGTCAGTCTCGCCGCCCGTGAGCACTTCGATGACGTGGTTCATGCCGAAGCTGAACCCGCTCTTCTGCCGGATACGGTAGACACAGGAGAGAAATTTCTGCGCCGCGATTGTGCCATCGAACGTCTCGCGCGGCTCCAGGCAGTTATCACAGCTCTCACACGACACCTGAAGCGGGGGTCTACCTGTCGCGCCGTCGCTCTCCCGGTCCGCCGGCGGGTAATCCTCCCCGAAATACTTCAGCAGTGTCGCGCGGCGACATGCGCGCGTCTCCGCGTAGGCAACCATTTCGCGCAGCTGGGCACGGGCGATATCGGCTTCGCGATCCGATTTCTCCTCGAGAAATCGAATCTGTTTGGCGACATCGCCGGCGCTGAAGAGGAGCAGGCATTCGCTCGGCAGCCCATCGCGCCCGGCTCGCCCGGTCTCCTGGTAATAGCCTTCAATGTTCTTGGGCAGATCGTAATGCACCACAAACCTCACGTTCGGTTTGTTGATACCCATTCCGAAAGCAATCGTGGCCGTGATCACGCGGACGTCGTCGCGCAGGAAAGCTTCCTGGTTTTTTGCCCGGTCCTTGCCTTCCATGCCGGCATGATACGGTTTCGCCGGAATGCCGTCGCGCTGCAGCTTCTCGGCGACCGCCTCGGCGGTCTTGCGGCTCGCGCAATAAACAATGCCGCTCTCGCCAGAGCGCGCGCGGATGAACTCGAGCGTTTGCTGATAAGCTGAGGTCTTCGGCGCGACGCGGTAGGTCAGGTTCGGCCGGTTGAAACTAGCAACATAACACTGCGTATCCCGCAGCTTCAGCTGCCTGACGATATCGTCGCGGACCCGCTCAGTTGCGGTCGCGGTCAGCGCCATCATCGGCACATCGGGAAACTGCGTCCGCAGCTTTTTCAGTTCGCGGTATTCCGGCCGAAAATCATGGCCCCACTCGCTGATGCAGTGCGCCTCATCGATAGCGAACTGCGCAATATTCCAGTTCAGAGCTTTCTCGAGAAAGCCCTCCAGCATCAGCCGCTCCGGGGCCACATAAAGGAGCCGATACTCGGCGCGATGCAGCCCGCGCCAGCGCGCCTTTGCTTCACTTTCATCGAGCGTCGAGTTGAGGAAGGTCGCCGCGATCCCGCTCGTCCGCAGCCCATCGACCTGATCCTTCATTAGCGCGATCAATGGCGAAACGACGATCGTGAGCCCGTCGCGCAAGACCGCTGGCAACTGAAAGCAAAGCGACTTGCCACCGCCGGTCGGCAGCAGCGCGAACACATCCCGCCCGTTCAGCGCATCCGTAATGATCTCGCGCTGCAACGGCCGAAACTCGTCGTAGCCGAAATGCTGCTTCAGCCCAGCTTCGAGATCAGGTCCCATCAGAAAACGCTACTTCGGCGGCTTCATAAACGTCACGCCGAAGCAGTCTTGAACTATGCTGCGTGTCGCTTACGAATCCTCGTGAGTAGATCAGTGATCAGTTCATCGCGCGGCTTAGCACCGAGGTTGCCTTTGCCGTGGACGCGAACACTGACGGCGTTCGCTTCCATGTCGCGCCTCCCGATGACGAGCATGGTGTGGACTTTCATTTGTTCGGCCCGCTGGATCTTGCCGTTGATCTTATCGGTTGATTCGTCGATCTCGGCGCGGACCAGCTTTGACCTAAGCTCGTTAAATATCGCTCTGGAGTAGTCCAGTAGCTGCGGCTCGTCACCGATTGGCAGAATGCGGACCTGTTCGGGGTTAAGCCAAAGCGGGAAGTTACCGGCGTAATGTTCGATAAGGAAGCCGACGAAGCGCTCGTGCGTGCCGAGAGGGGCGCGGTGAATGCAGAGCGGGACCTTCTCGGTGTTATCGCGGTCCTTGTAACGAAGATCGAACCGGCGCGGCTGTGCGAAATCAACTTGGTTAGTGGCGATGGTAAACTCGCGACCGATCACGCTCCAGACCTGGACGTCGATCTTAGGGCCGTAGAAGGCGGCCTCGTTAGGCACTTCCACGTAGTTGATCCCGGAGTTCTTGAGTACCCGGCGCGTCATGTCCTCGGTTTGCTTCCATAGCTCCGGCTCATCGACGAACTTCTGGCCTAGCTTGGCCGGGTCATGAGTAGAGAAACGCATCAGGTATTTCTCAATCCCGAAAAGCTTAAAGTAGTTAAGATACATCTCGTTAACCGCGTTGAACTCGGTCTCGAACTGCTCCGGCGTCATGTAGAGATGCGCGTCGTTCATCTGGAGCGAGCGAACGCGCATCAGGCCGAATAGCTCACCGCTCTGCTCGTAACGATGACAGGTGCCATACTCGGCGAGCCGCAGAGGGAGATCCCGATAGCTGCGCGGAAGTGCATCAAAAAGCTTGTGGTGATGGGGACAGTTCATCGCCTTGAGGTAGTAGCGACGCGGCTGTTGATTCAGGAACACGAGGCGGGTCTGGCAGCGGTTCTTTTCTTCGAAAGCTTCGGCCACATCGCGCGGAATGTTACCGGCCTGCATCGCTGCGTTCACTGCCTGTTCGAACTGAACATCATTGAAGCTCCCTACGTCGACCCCGCTCGAAGTCAGATGATCTTCGAGGAGAGCCCGGGCCGAGACCATTCGCCCTTCAAGAAGCGTCATCTCGTCCTTGTGCTCATTAAGTTCCATCGGCGGGAACATCGATTCGGCGTAGTACGGGAGATGGCCGCTCTTTTGGTACAAGCTCTCTCTGGCCAGGTTGGTCGTCCGCACCCGTTGATAACCGGCGGCGAACTCTGTTTCCTTCGCCAGCTTCTCAAGCTCCTCGATGATGGCAGTACCGCGCGGCAGCCACAGGGGCAGGCCAGGGCCAACATCTTCGTCGAAGGTGAAGAGCTCGAGCTCCTTGCCGAGCTTTCGGTGGTCGCGCTTCTTGGCTTCCTCCAGCATGGCGAAGTATTCGTCGAGCTGGGTCTTGTTCTTGAAAGCGGTGCCGTAGATGCGCTGGAGCTGCGGGTTGCGTTCGTCGCCTTTGTAGTAGGCGCTAGCGACATTCGTGAGCCGGAACGCACCGATGTTGCCGGTGCGCATGACGTGTGGCCCCGCGCACAGGTCGAGAAAGTCGCCGTTGCGGTAGAGCGAGATCTCTTCGTCGGGCGGGATGTTCCCAATGATGTCCAGCTTGAACCTGGACGGCTCGGCTCTCGGGCCCAGCGCGGCAAGGGTACCGCGGCGCGCCAGTTCCAGGGCTTCGTCGCGGGAAACGACACTCCGCTCAAACGTGTGGTTGGCCTTGATCTCCTTCTTCATCTCCGCCTCGATCTTCTCAAAGTCATCGGGCGAGATGCGGTGCGGTAGCTCGACATCGTAATAGAAGCCGTTCTCAACCGGCGGACCGGCGGCGAACTGCGCCTCCGGCCAGATCCGCAGGATTCCAGTCGCAAGGACATGCGCGCACGAATGGCGGATGCGCTCCAGTTCGGTCATGGGAGCACCCTCGTGGGCATGCGGCACGTCGGCGGCGGCAATGTCTTCAGCGGCTGAGGTTTCGTCGTGCATCGGCGGGGCAGATTGATTCGCGATTTTCCCAATCGCTCACCCTTCGGGCTTTGTCCATGTCGTGCGCTGCCCGACGGCTCCATTCGTCGACTTCGCTCGGAATGACAACAGGCGAAAAGGCCTTGAGGCGCGTGGCTTCGCGCGGATCGAAGCGATCATCGACGGCCGGAGGCCGCCGCTACAGCTGCGCTCAAGAGAGATCGCAAGAGGGCCGCGGCTACCGGTGCTACTTGACTGCGGCGAGCTTCTTCAGGTCGACGCGCTTGAGCCATTCCTGAAGCTCTTTGGCCTCTTGTCCGTTCAGATCGATCTGGAGCAGGTAGCGCTTCTCCACGAGCAACCAGAGGCTGCCGTGTTTCCCCTCGTTTTCGTACGTCTCGAACCCCGGCTGCCCGTCGACATTGAGCGATTTCGCGTAACCCTCAGTGGTCGTCTGGGTAAAGTTCCAATTGGACGTCGTCGCCGAGACCATCTCCGGATTAGCCGCCGCGTCGATGATACTGATGGACGTCGTCGGAACGTTGTCCGCATCGCCCTTTTTGTAATCGCGATGAACAGTGGTGATTTTCGCGCCGGCAGCATCGGTTGTTGAACCTTCCGGCTTTTCGGCCGTCCACCCAGTCGGCGCCTCCGGCAGGATTGGCAACAGCTTCTCGAAGCTAACGGTGTCTGGCACGAGCTTCGGCTCGTCCTGCGCGACGAGGTCGCAGGCACTAAACACGAAACCGACGAGCAGCAAGGTAGAAGCAACAGCGCGCACCGGTACCGGATTGACTTCTCCGAGACCGTTTGTCAAGACGCGAGCGCGTGTGGCGCCGATACCGGATCGTTCTGTTCATCGCACTCGGCGCGGTCGCAGTGCGGCTGATTGCTATCAACCAGCCGTTCATTGATGAATGGAGCTGGCGGCAAAGCGACGTCGCCGCGATCGCGCGGAACTATTTCGCGAATGGCTTCCGGTTCGCCTATCCCCAAATCGACTGGGGCGGCGACGCGACCGGTTACGTCGGGACCGAGTTCCCAATTCTGCCGTTCGCCGCCGCCACGATCTACAAACTCGCCGGCGTGCGCGAATGGGTCGGCCGCGGCGAAAGCGTTCTATTTTTCGCGATCGGTCTGCCATTCTTCTTTCTTCTCGTCCGGGATGTTTTCGACAAACGCGTTTCTGTCTGGGCCGCGTTTTTCTACAGCTTCGCTCCGCTCTCGATCGCGGCCAGCCGCGCCTTCATGCCGGATATTCCGTCGCTGAGCCTCGCGATCATCGGCCTTTATTTCTTTCTTCACTGGCTCGAAGCGCAGCGCCGGTCGTTCTTCTTTATCTCGGCCCTTGTGATTTCAGCGGCGCTGCTCATCAAGATTCCCACCGCGTTGATCGGCGCACCCTTGTTCTGCTTCGCCTGGCAACGGTTTGGACGAGCGACATTTACTCAGCCGTGGCTCTGGCTCTTCGCCGTGATCGCACTTGTGCCGTCGGTGCTGTGGTACTGGCATGCGCATCAGATCGCCACCCGGTTCTATCCCCACCATTTTTTCGGCGCCGGCGGCTTTACGATCGAAAACCCGAGCTGGTACGCGCGGATCGCCCGGCAGACAGCCGTCTCGAGTCTTACGATTCCCTTAACGGTTCTCGCGCTCGGCGGCATGTTCGTTCTGCCGCAATCAAAGTACCGCTTCGCGTTTCACTGGTGGCTGGCCGCGATGTTGATCTTCATTGTTGCGGCCGGTTGGGGGAATCGGCACCAGTGGTATCAGCTACCGCTCGTCCCGATCGCGGCGGTGTTTGCCGGCTGCGCTTGTGAATGGATCGCGCGGCGGCCGGGGGTACGGCGAATGCTCGCGGACGCCTCCATCGTGGCAATCTTTCTCGGGGCTGCGTTCTTCGGGACGCGGCCATTTCTTCGGCCGGCTGCGACATCGCTGCGGGATGTCGGCTTGCTGCTCAAACGAACGGCGCCGCCGGGCGCGCTACTCATAGCGGCAGACGACGGGGACCCGACCATCTTTTACTACGCGGAACGCAAAGGATGGCACTTCCTCGAGAACG
>JBJMWX010000071.1:0-7465 GCA_045809925.1 Chthoniobacterales bacterium | reverse complement strand
TATTCGACCTCGATAACACGGCGGATTCGAAACTGGCCAACATTAGCACGCGCGGGCTGGTCCAGACTGGGGATAACGTGATGATTGGCGGCTTTATTGTGCTGAATGGGAACAAGAAGGTGATTGTCAGGGCGATAGGACCATCGCTGCCTGTTGCCGGAGCGTTGCCGGATCCTTTGCTCGAGCTGCACGATGCCAACGGTGGGGTGACGATCAACGATAACTGGCGAACCGACCAGGAAGCGGAGATCAATGCGACGGGAGTTCCGCCGAGCAGTGACGCAGAGTCCGCGATTGTGCAGACCCTGCCGCCCGGTAACTACACCGCGATTGTTCGGGGCGTGAATGACACGACCGGCGTCGCCCTGGTCGAGGTATTCGCGCTGCAGTAAGGCACGCAGGGCGTCGGCTCGGCCGCGCAACGTTGTGTAATGTAGCCGCGCCTCGGTCAGGCGCTCCCGGCGGCTCACAGAGCCGCGGCTACAGTCGCGGTAGGTCGCTCGGGTCGCCGAGCAGCTCCCACCGCTGAAGCGAAATCGGAACGTTGCCGTTCTTCCAGACAAAATCGTGAAAGCCGCGGAGGTTGAATTTTTCTCCCTCTTTCATTCGTGCTTCGGTCAGCATTTTCGTGATCTGGAGCTTGCCGATTTGATAGGTCATGGCTTGCGCGGGACCAGATGAAAACGCGATCGCTTCCTGCCGCGCGGTTTGTTCGTCCATGGGCACCTTGTCCTGCAGGAATTTCGCCGCCTGCTCGAGGGTGAACTCACCCAGCGCGAGTTTCACGTCTACTTCCACACGCAGCGCGCGCAGCCGCATGAAGTTGTAGATGATTTCGCGCGTATGCGGGCTGTCATCGAAGAGGCCAGCCTGAAGCATCATCTCCTCAGCGTAGAAGCCCAGCCCTTCGTTCGCGCCTGAATCGTAATAGTGCCGGCGGATCGGGTCTTCGTGTTTCCACGACAGGCAAAGCTGGAAATAGTGGCCAGGGATTCCCTCGTGCACGATGAGCGGCCGTGGATCCATCGCGGTGGCACGCAGGAAATAGCCGAGGTTTGGCGACGGCTCCGGGATGTAGCGGATGCAGTTCTGGTTCAAGCGCGAGGGAGAAGTGAAATCGTCGGCTTCAGTGAAGGCGAGCGCCCGCAAATACTCCGGTGTTGCGCGCAGCGTGTAGTGCTGAAGCCAGGCCGGCACCGTCAGGATTCCGCGCTTCTCGAGAAACTCGCGGACCTGCTGTTCTTTTACGACGTTGGTTTTGATCCAGCTGTCGATGTCCTTTGCGATTGAGAGCGGCGGTACATCCTTGTTCCGGGTCTTCTCATAGGTCTCAAACGCCACCGCGCGGTTCCATTCCTGACGGCCCATCGCGAGCAGGTCTTCCGGCGTGAAGGGCATGAGGGCGACGTTGCGCAAGAACCAGACATAGGCCTCGCGACCGAGCGCGGTCTGCTGCGGCAGCGACGTCAAACGCTGCTGCAGTGTCGTGCGAAAATGCTCCAACGCCGTCGCCGCAGCATCGGTCGCACCGCTTAACTGCTGTTCGGTCAGCGTGCTCTGCGGACGCAACGCCAACGCCACCTTTTGCAGATGATCGCGGATCCCGTCGAGCGCCTGAATCGCGACGCTCGCGAATGGCGCCGGCATCTGATCCAGGTTGGTTTCGGCGTCGCGGAGAATTGCCGGCATGTTCTCGATCCTCGACATGATTTCGCGGCTGTGCGCCTCGTCGTAGGGCGCGGGGACGGAGAGGGCTTCGGAAAGGGCGGTGAGCGTTTGCTCGATGTAAAACGTGGGATCGCGGCGCCAGCGCGGATTTCCATCCAGCTCCCAATGCACACGCGCGAGCGCACAACCGATCAGCCGGTAGTCGACCTGCTGCCCGACCGTCCATCCACTTGGGTTGATTTGTTTCCAACGCTTCTCAAAGTCCGCGAGATCGGCCCGGCGTTTGTCAATCGACGCCCGCGACCAATCGCGCATTCCGCCCGGCCGTTCGATTCGATTGACGTCATCGCCTGAAAACGGCGCGTATTGCGCCCGCCACTTCCAAAAATCCGCAGCCATCTGTTGAAGCGGTCCGTCGGAAGCTGGCTGTGCGTTCAACCACAAGGGAAAAAGGGCGAGACAGAGAAGCAGGCGGTTCATATCGCGGGGTGTCAGCGTGACAGACCGCGTCAGGTGTAGTCGAGTCGAAGGCGAACTGTAGGGCGGGGTCGCTGACCCCGCCGTTTGGCCGGCTTTTCTGTAACGCGAGGCGGGGTCACCGGGCCCCGCTCTACAGAGGCAGCGCCTTGCCCCTACGGCGAACGTGCGGTATCCGGCAAGAATGAAGTTCACTCGCCCTATGTCTTTATTGTTCGCTTCTGCAATCGCGACGAGCGCTTTTGCGCAGACGAACGCGACGATCGCTCTGAAAGCGGCCCGAATGTTCGATGGCAAAGGCAAGGCGCTGATCACCAACGCGGTTGTTGTTGTCGAGGGCGACAAGATCGTCGACGCCGGCAGCGGCATCGCCATCCCACAAGGCGCGCAGGTCATCGATCTCGGCGACGCGACTCTCTCGCCAGGATTCATCGACTGCCACACGCACGTGACCGACGATTTCACCGACTATAACAAACGACGCATTCACGAGCTAGAATCGAAGGTCGCCGAATTGACTCTCGAATCCGTGCCGCGGGCCCGGGCCACCCTCGACGCGGGCTTCGTCACCGTCCGCGATCTAGGCAGCCGCGCCACGAACAGCCATGAATTTATCGATGTAGGCCTGCGGAACGCGATCAACCACGGCATCGTTCCCGGCCCGCGCATGTTTGTGGCCACCCACGGAATCGGCGCGACCGGCGGCCATTTCGATCCGTTTAGCGGCTACCGCGACTTTCTTTTTGGCCGCGTCCCGGACTGGACGGACGGGATCGCAGACGGGCCGGAAGAGATTCGCAAGGCGGTTCGCCACGAGGTGAAGAACGGCGCCGACGTGATCAAAGCCGCCGTCTCGGGAGGTGTGCTTTCGCTGGCCGACGAAGTCGATACGCCACAACTGACGCCGGCCGAAATTGCCGCTCTCGTCGATGAGTCGCATCGGCTGCGCAAGAAAGTCGCTGTGCATTGCCACGGCGATCAGGCCGGGCACGACGCGATCGAAGCCGGGGTGGATTCGATCGAACACGGTTCGTTTTTGAAACCGGAGACGCTCACGTTGATGAAAAATAAAGGCGCCTACCTCACGCCGACGCTGATGGCGGCCGAGTACATTATCGGCAAAATTAGCGCTTATCCTCCGGCCCTTCAGGCGAAGGCCAAGGCGGCATACGACGCGCGTTCCGACATGTTCCGCAACGCCGTGCGACTGGGCGTCAAGATCAGCTTCGGAACGGATGCGGCCGTCTTCCCGCACGGCCAGAACGCGAAGGAATTCAAATTGATGACCGACCTCGGGCTGCCGGCGATTGAAGCGCTTCGTAGTGCGACCGCGAATGCAGCGGAGTTGTTAGGCCAGGCGGCGCGAATCGGTACGCTTGAGAAAGGGAAGCTGGCGGACGTGATCGCGATCCCCGGTGATCCGACGCAGGACATCACCGCGACGGAGCGGGTCTCGTTCGTGATGAAAGAAGGCAAAATCTTCCGGAACGGCGGCGCACCGACGCCGGTGGCGACAGTAAATGTCGACCCCGACGCGTCAGCCGCCGCCGATTTCTGACTACCGGTTTACGAAGGTCTTCCGACTCGGTGCCGTCGTCGCGGGAACGGTACGCTGACGACCACTACTTAGCCGCTGGAGAGACTAGGTAGATGACGTGAACACTCTGGCTAACGCCAACCGGCGCGAGCTTGTAGGTGGGAACAATTACCCTCTCAGCTTCAGCTGTTGTATTTCCGCGCGTTTCTTCCCCAAAAATGCGCGTCCGAATATCCGGGAAGGGCACTGAGGATACGGCGAACACTGCGGACAGCGCACACTACAGCACCGCCGTTTAGAAGGCGCGCCGCTCCAGGATCAGGATCACCGCCAGTTCGAAATCACCGCTAGCCGGACGACGTCTGCACTGATCCGCCCGACATAGTAGAGCGAGACCCCGCCGGCGCCGTAGATTGGATAGAGGCTATAGGGAACGCCGGGGACAAAGACCGGATTGTGCCGCTGCACCTCGACCGCGCGCGTGAAGGCATGATCCGTAGTCGCCGTGTAATCGGCGAGCAATGGCTGCCATTGCGCCACGCCCAAATACGTCGACCTGTGCGTCCAGGTCCCCGCAGGTTCCACCATCGTGACTTCGTCGAGCGTCGGTTCAGCCGTTGGATCGCGATAAAACGGGAAATTCGTCTTCTCGTAAAATGAGTAGGTTCGGCGAAGATCCGTAATCGAGCGCGGGCTGAAAACAAACTCCCGATCGGCCCCGCCCCACGTGCTCAGGTTGATCGGCTCACCGACCCCGACATCTACGATCTCTACGTTTGGTTGCATCTCCCGATAGGCGGCCTGAGCCGGCTCGTCCGGCGCGGCGCTGTCGCGATCATGCCGGGTGCGACCCGCGGCGGAGTGAGCGGCTGCCGGAGCTGTTTGCGTTGCAGTTACGACCGTGGCGTTGCGCAAGGTCTGGATCAGCAAATCCGATGCGCCCTGTTTTTTCAAGGTCGCCTCCTGGTCCGAAGAGAGCTTCTGCGCAAGGTTCCGCTGTGAAACCTCACGGCTGATCGAGGCTTCGCTTTCGCGGGCCCGCACCATGAGGGACAACTCGGAAAACTGGAGGGGCTGAGCGAAGGCGGTGAAGGGGAGGAACGTGAGTGCGATTGCGCTGTAGAGCAGTACTTGTCGAACGTGGGGTTTCATGACAGAAACTCTAGAGATTCAGACGAGGCGGTGGCAATCCCCGAATTTGCAGCCACAGAATTGCTTTTGACACGGCCGAAACGTCGGCTACTTTCCCCGCCCTTGCAGGAGAGCCGGTGACGACTCGCTTGGACTGCTTCGAATATGGCTACTAATCGCTCGAAACGTTATCGCGCTGCGGCTGAACTCCTCGACCGCAGCAAGACCTACAACCTTCCCGAGGCGGTCTCGACCCTGAAGAAGTTTCCGCCTACCAAGTTCGACCAGACGGTAACGGTGTCGTTTCGACTCGGGGTCGATCCAAAGCAGTCGGACCAGATGGTACGAGGGACTTGTCCGTTGCCGCATGGCAGCGGCAAACAGGTGCGCGTGCTCGTGTTTGCCGAAGGCGACGCGGCGACGGCGGCGAAAAACGCTGGGGCAGAGTATGTTGGGTTCAAGGACCTGATCACGAAAGTGCAGGGCGGCTTTTCAGATTTCGATGTGGCTGTCGCTACGCCTGCGGCGATGGCGGAAGTTCGCAAGCTCGGCAAAGTGCTCGGACCGCGTGGACTGATGCCGAATCCGAAGACCGGAACAGTGACCGATGATACAGCCACCGCGGTGGGCGAGGTGAAAGCCGGGCGGGTAGAGTTCAAGCTCGATAAGAACGGGAACGTAGCCGTGCCGGTCGGAAAATTTTCATTTGCAGAGAATCAGCTGGTTGAGAACGGCACGGCGGTAATTGAAGCCGTTGTGCGGGCCCGGCCAGCGACAGCCAAAGGACGCTTCGTCGACGCGATGACGCTCAGCGCCACGATGACGCCTGGAATCCACGTGGACCCGTCCCCATATTTGAAGATTTAACGTCCACGCACCCTATCAAATGAGACCGGAAAAAGCAGACATCGTCGCAGACCTTTCGGAGAAGCTGAACCGCTCGCCTTTCATCCTGGTGGCCGATTACCAGCGGATGAAAGTTGATCAGTTTAGCGAGCTGCGGAATCGCCTCGCACCGGCGGGCGCAGAAGTGCGCGTGGTCAAGAACAGCTTTTTGAAACGCGCGATGAGTGGCTCGGGATTTCCCGACGTCGAGGATCAGCTCAGCGGGCAGACAGCCATCGTGATGGGCGAGAAGGACGTGGCGCCCGTCGCGAAGATCCTGAAGACTTTTGCAGCGGAATTTAAGGTCGCGGCACTGAAGATTGGCGTGGTCGATAAGTCGGTGCTTTCGACGAAAGATATCGAGGCGCTGGCGGAACTTCCTCCGCGTGAAGTATTGCTGGCGCAGCTGCTCGGCCTCCTCTTGTCGCCGATGACGCAGCTTGCGCGATTACTGAACGAGCCCGGCGCGTCCCTCGCTCGTTTGCTCAACGCAAAGGCGGAAAAGGAAGGCAAACCAGCGGAGGCAGCGGCCTAACGAAACTTTCGCTGCGCCCGGTGCGTGGCGACTAACAACACAAACAACCTGTCCGGTCCGGCGGCTGTCGGGCTTAATCTCGCGGAAGCTTTCGCGGGCGGCGATTGGAGGAAAACAAAATGGCAGATACAAACGCATTGGTGGACCAGCTCAGCGGATTGACGGTGCTCGAGATCGCGGGCCTGGTGAAACAACTTGAAGAAAAATGGGGCGTCAGCGCGGCGGCACCGGTGGCGGTCGCAGCAGCTCCAGCGGGTGGCGGCGGCGCGGCCGCTCCAGCAGCTGAGGAGAAGACAACATTTGACGTGATCCTCACCGAGATGGGCGCGAACAAGATTGGCGTGATCAAGGAAGTGCGCGGCGCGGTGCCGGGTCTCGGCCTGGCCGAGGCGAAGGCGCTCGTGGAAGGCGCTCCCAAGCCGATCAAGGAAGGCGTGACCAAGGCGGAAGCCGAAGAGATCAAGAAGAAGATCGAAGCGGCCGGCGCGAAGGTCGAAATCAAATAGTTTTGGCAGGGACGCTGCTTGCGGCGTCCGCGGTCGGCGCACTGCGCCTACCCTGCAGAGTTGTAACGGCGCGCGGGAGCTTTCCTGCGCGCCGTTTCTTTTTCGGCGCGCGCTTACGTCCGTAGCGCGCGAACCGGATCGACTTTCGCGGCGCGCTTCGCCGGGAAGAAACATCGGCCGCTCCAACAATTATCATGACGGCGATCGTCGCGCCGAAGGCCTGAGACAGCGGCCGGTACAGCAGGTCGACGGAAGAAAACTCTTGCGCGGCGGACGCATCTGTGGCAAAAACGCTTCTCGTTAAAGATAACGAGATTTATTTTTAACCCGGCCACCGACGGAATAATCCAGAACTGGCAACGGGACAGCAGCGGTCGATTTGACATGCAGCTGTTTCGCTGCCAGTTTTGTCGTCTTCGCATCCGGCCGATGCGATAGAGCACAACCACCTCCAGAACCTCTCAGTGTCTCCCGTGCCGGCGGGTGCCACGACAGGTCAACTTTATGGCAGAACGCACCGCAGAACGTATCCACTTCGGGAAAATCAAAGAGGCGCTCGAGCCGCCAAACCTCATCGAGGTGCAGCTCAATTCCTACGTCGACTTCCTCCAGAAGGACATTCCTTACGGCAAACGCAAGAACACCGGATTGCAGGCCGTGTTCAGGGAAGTTTTCCCGATCGAGAGCTACGATGAGAAGGCCACGCTCGATTTTTCGCATTACGAT
>JBJMWX010000070.1:0-14554 GCA_045809925.1 Chthoniobacterales bacterium | reverse complement strand
GTCATCCACCGGCACGTTCGGGCCGTAAGACATCATCGTGTTCTTGCCGTTCGTGATGGTGTTGAAAATTTCGCCGTCCGCCATGGTGCGGATCCGGTCCTGTTGCAGGCTCTGGACGGTGGTCAGCCCCAGCTGTTTCACGATCCCGTTGCCGTCGCCGAGAACTCCGTGGCACGCTGTGCAGTTGATCGTGAATCGCTGTTTGCCCCGCTCGAGCAGCGTCGGATTCACCGGGACCGGAATTCCCGTGCCCCAGTTCGCGCCCATCTTCCCGGTATTGAGGTAATCGTTCGCCCCGCTGAAGGCGAGTTGCGGCGGAGTTGCCGATATCCGCGCCGGATTCTTCGCCTGAGATTCCGGCATCGGAATTTCGTAACCCATCGGAACCGTGCCGGGGACTGGCGGACGCGAGCCGCGCCCGTCCGCAAAGAATCCGAGCGGTGCCTGGGCGCGCACTTTCATCTGCCGCACCATGTCGGGGAAAACCTCGATCGGAGAGCCGGCGCTTTTCTGGCCGCGGAAGCCGAGAAACGCGACAACCGCGACACAGGTTAAGGCGAAGACGAGGAAGAAGCCGCGCAGCATGCTACTCTGGTCTTTCGTACACGCGTGTGGCGGACCGCGCTCTCCGAGCACGGTCAAACGCGCTCGGGGAGCACGTTCCACGTCGCAGTTCGGATTTTTTCGTCATTAGTCTTCGTGAATCAAAGTGACATGCTGGCCGCCGCTCTCCTCCAGCACCTGGCGCGCTTCCAGTTCCGTGAACCGCGGATCACGCGCTTCGATAACCAGGAAAAATCCATCGTTCGATGCGCGCGTGAAACGGTCCCAGTTGAAGACGGGATGATGCCAGCGCGGCAGGCCGTTCATGATCAGGACCGAGAAAAAGGCGGTGAAGGCCGAGAACAGGATAGTGAGCTCGAACATGATCGGGAAGAACGCCGGCACCGTCCAAAAATTGCGCGGCTTTCCGTGCACGATCAGTGGGTAGATGATCGAGGACGGCCCGAATTCGAGGATCGCTGCTGTGAGCAGGCCAGTGATTCCACCGGCAAGGACGGGCGCACTGAGCCACGATTTGCCGAGGCCCATCGCAGCGTCCATTCCGTGAATCGGGAAAGGCGAATGCACATCCCAGCGCTTGAATCCGGCATCGCGCACCCGTTTGGCTGCCTCGTAAAGCGCGCTCGCGGTCGGGTACTCGGCCCCGATGCCGTAGACCTCGTGTCCGGAAGGAGTTTTCATGTCCGCTGCGCTCCCCCGGCTTGGACCGGACGATGCTGCTCCGGCGACTGATAGTGCGGGTCGGCCTCAGGCAACACGATCTTCACCTCGCTCATCGCGATCATCGGCAGGAACCGAATGAAGAGAAGGAAGAGCGATGTGAAAATTCCGAACGTGCCGATGAACGTCCAGATATCGACCCAGGTCGGATAAAACATTCCCCACGAGCTGGGCAGGAAATCGCGGTGCAGACCGCCGACGATGATGATGAAGCGTTCGAACCACATCCCGGCGTTCACACACATGCAGACGAAATAAACGACGTAGACGTTGTGCCGGCACCATTTGAACCAGAAGAGCTGCGGGGACAACGTATTGCAGAAAAGCATTCCCACCCACCAGTACCACCAGTAGGGACCGAGGACGCGATTCACGAAGGCAAAGCGCTCATACTGATTGCCGCTGTACCAGGCCACGAAAAACTCCATCGCGTAGGCGTAGGAAACGAATGAGCCGGTCAGAAGGATGATCTTCGCCATCTTGTCGATGTGCTGAACCGTGATGATGTCGTGCAGCCGGTAGATGGCGCGCGCCGGGATCATCAACGTGAGCACCATCGCGAACCCGCCAAAGATTGCGCCGGCGACGAAGTAAGGCGGGAAGACGGTGGTGTGCCAGGTCGGCAAAATAGAGGTCGCGAAATCGAATGACACAACGCTGTGAACCGAAAGGACGAGCGGAGTGGAAAGGCCGGCCAGGAGCAGGTAGGCCATCTCGTAATGGCGCCAGTTCCGGTTCGAGCCGCGCCAGCCGAGGGCAAACACGCCATAGAAGAATTTCTTGATCTTCGATGCCGCACGGTCGCGGAGTGTGGCGAGGTCGGGGATGAGTCCCGTGTACCAGAAGAGCACCGAGACGCTGAAATAGGTCGAGACCGCAAACACGTCCCAGAGCAGAGGCGACCGGAAGTTAGGCCAGATGCCGAAGAGGTTCGGGACCGGCGCCAGATACCACGCCATCCACACGCGGCCGACGTGAACGCCCGGGAAAATCGCCGCGCAAATCACGGCGAAAAGTGTCATCGCCTCGGCGGCACGGTTGATGGAGGTGCGCCATTTCTGGCGAAGTAAAAAGAGAATCGCCGAGATGAGAGTACCAGCGTGGCCGATACCGATCCAAAAAACGAAGTTCGTGATGTCCCACGCCCATCCGACCGGATGATTAAGACCCCATGTGCCGACACCGGTTGAGATCTGGTAGCCGAGACAGAACAAACCAAAGCCGGCGGTGGCGACCGTGATGCAAAACGCGACCCACCACCAGCGTGGTGCCGGTTCCTCCACCACGCCCGAAATTCGCTCTGTAATCCAGCGGAAATTCCGACGGTTCAAGACCAGCGGAACGCGGGCCAGTGGCCGCTCGACCGAAGAACTCGCTTCGTCGCGAATCACATCTGGAGCTGTCGTTGCGCCGTCCATCTCGAATTAAGGCTTCGCTGCCGGAACAGTTGCGCTTGCCGTCGCCTGCGGGGCCACATGTTCTTCGGGTTTCTCGTTTGGGTTGAGCACGCCTTTGTCGTGCTGCTCGAAATCGTGTTTCCCTTTCTCGACGTTCTCCTTCCCCTCGTGGCCGAGACTCGCGACCGCGATCTTGTTCGCGTCCGGCATTTTCGGATTCGGATTGCGGATACGCGCGAGGTAGCTCGTCCTGGTATTGACGTTCAAATACTCGAGCAGGCGATAATTCCGGTCCTGCGCCTTGACCTTCGAGACCTTGCTTTCCGGATCGGCCACGTCGCCGAAAACGATCGCTTCGTTCGGGCAGGCTTGCGCACACGCACTCGTGAAGGAGTCGCGCGGCACGAGCTTGTTCGGCGAGTCGGCTGCATGCGCGATCGCTGAAATCTTCGCCTCCTCGATGCGCTGCACGCAATAGGTGCACTTCTCCATTACGCCACGCATCCGGACCGTGACGTTGGGATTGTTTCGCATCTTAATTGTGTCCGGCGCGCCCTTCTCCGTGAGCGGCCCGAGGTATTCCTGATAAATACCGAAGGCGCCTGCGACTTTCTTCTTCCCGACCGGCCGCTGCTGATAGTCGAAGAAATTGAAGCGGCGGACCTTGAACGGGCAGTTGTTGGCGCAATACCGCGTGCCAATACACCGGTTGTAGGCCATCACGTTCAGTCCATCCTCGCTGTGAACGGTCGCGTTCACCGGGCAAACGGTCTCGCACGGCGCGTTTTCGCAGTGCTGGCACATCATCGGCTCGTGAACCATCTCCGGGTCTTCCGGATACTGGCCCTTGTCCTCGTTAAATGGACCCTCGCTCGCGTAGTAGCGATCGATGCGAATCCAGTGCATCGAGCGGCCGTGGCTGACCTGGAGTTTGCCGACGATCGGAATGTTGTTCTCCGCCTGGCAGGCAATCACGCATGCGCTGCAGCCGGTGCAGACGTTGAGGTCAACCGCCATCCCCCATTGCTGCGCGGCATCGAGCGCCGGATGGCTGTAGATCGACGGCAGCCGCGGCGGCAACTCTTCGTCGCCGGCGATCTTCTTCACGAACTCGTTGTCCTCGCGGTAATGGTCGAGCGTCGCTTCGCGCACCAGCCCGCGGCCTTCGATGCTCCAGTGCTCCTGCGTGATCGCGAGTCGATACGAGCCGGGCACTTTCGCAACCTGCACCTTCGAGACGGTCTTCCCGTCGGCGACGATGTAGTGCGGATTGCTGCTCGTGCGCAGCAGATAGGCGTTGAAACCGTGCGGCTCGTCCGGCGTTTCCATGCTCGCCGCTTGTTGTTCGTGGCCGCCGGTGTAGGAAATTCCCGCGCTGATTGTGCCGATCTTTCGCCCGTAGCCGAGCGGGATCGTGATTGAGTTCTCTGCGTGACCAGGCACGATCTGGGCCGCAACCACGAGCTCACGGCGGATCGGCTTTTGTTTCGCGTCGAGCATCGTCTCGGTGATCGCAATGCTGATTAGATCGCCGTTCTTGACCCCGAGCCGGTGGGCATAGCTCGGCGCGAGTTGCGCAGTGTTGTCCCAGGTTAGTTTCGTGATCGGGTCGGGAAGCTCCTGTAGCCATGGATTGTTGGCGTAACGGCCATCGTCGACAGAGTAGTCGCGGACGAGCACGATCTCCGGTGAGTCTGGAGTCGGTGCCGCTGCCGTCGCCCACAGGTTGTGGGCCACGCCACCGGCCGCATTGCCATTAAAGGTCGGCGGCTTCTCTTTTGGTTGAACGTGCGCGGCGAACCCATCGCGGAGAAACTGCGACCAAACAGTCGCAAAATCGCCCGGCGGCGCGGTCGCGCGGAAAGTCTCCTGCACCAGCTCCGGGCCCGGTGGCGCGGGATTGCCTAACAACTGGTTCAGCAGCTCGAGTTCGGAGATGCCGCCGAAGAGCGGCATGATCATCGGCTGAATGGCGAGGTAGGAGCCATCCGCGGCAAGCGCGTCGCCCCACGTCTCGAGATAATGGGTCGCTGGCACATGCCAGCGGCTTAGCATCGAGGTCTCGTCCTCGTGGTAACCCACCCGGATCACGTCAGGCACCTTTTTTTGCAGATCTGTCCAGTCGACCGGCGCCTTCGTGTCTTTATCGAGCGTGATTGCCTTCGGCGCGTTGTAAACCGGGTCGCCGCCGAGAATGAAAAGCTGCTTGATCCGGCCGGCATTCATCTCGCTCGCGAGCTGAAGAATGCTGTTTGTCTTCGAGTTCTTCGGAACTTCGCGAATGAGTAGCGTTGCCCCGATGTTTTTCAGGGCCGAATTGATCGCGTAGGCAATCAACTGCACCACGACCGGTTGATGCGCGCCGGCCAGGACCAGACTTGCGCCCGGCTTCGACATGAGATCGTTCGCGCATTCGGTCACCCATGCGTCGTTGAACTCCATTGCACCCGGCGTTTTCGTCAACGTGGCGATGACCGAGGAGAGGCCGACGTCCTTCGTCGCGACCGCGATTTTGCCCGCGAGCGCGTGCGCAAATGCGGCGATCTGGCTCGCCGGAATACGCAACCGGTGATCCGCCATCGCGCCCGTAAGGGTGTAGCGATTCTCGACCACGTAGAGGCGATTGGTCGTGTCCTTTGCCGACGCGATCCGGCGACGTGACGTGAATGCTTTCGACGAGCGCACGTCGCCTTCCCCGCAATCGAGAAAATCGCTGTCCATTGCGAGCACGACATCCGCTCGGTCGAGTTGCGGAACGAGGCGCGTATTCTGCCCGAAGCTGATGTCGGTGCTGAAGGATTGCGCTTCGCTCAATGCCGGCTCGTAAACGCACCAGCGCATCTTGGGGAAGCGCTTCTCCAGCTCGCCGCGGAGCCGCTCCCGGCTCGGCGAATGCACTTCGCTGGCGAGAAAGGCGAGTCCGGCGCCGCCGTCCGCGCCGATCTTGGGCAAGAGGTCTTCTGCCAGGTATTTGTCGAACGCGGCCCGATCGCGCAGCTCCCCTTTCTCGAGGAAACGTTTCGAGCGAGCGGGATCGTAAAGGTCGAGAACGGAGGCCTGCGCGAACGCGTCGGTCGCGCCGCCGCTGGCCGGATGAAGTGGATTGCCTTCTATCTTGATCGGGCGCCCGTCCACCGTGGTGACAACGATGGGCAACGCACCGGTGCGTCGGGGCATTGCGCTCGCGTAGTAGAGTGCCTTGCCCGGAATGGTCCACTCGACGCTCTTCGTAAACGGCACGAGGTGCGCTTCCGGCCGGCGGCAACTCGTCAGGCCGAAACCAGCCAGCGCGACCGACGCTCCCATGAGCTTGAGAAAACCGCGACGCGACCATTCGTCGCCACTCAACTGGGCGGCACCGGACGGGAACTCTCGCTCGAGCCACTGGTGGAATTCCGGCGTATCGCTCAGCTCATCGAGACTGCGCCAGTAACGGCGGCCCGTCTTCACTTCCGGAGGATGTTCGAAGACCCGCTTCATCGGTGACACCCCTGGCAATTGACCGGCGGCTTGATGTTCCAGCGTTCCTTCAACGTCTGTCCGATCTCCTGCTGCGTCAGTTTCTTCTTCTTTGACCAATCGTCCGTTACGCCTTCGGGCTGCCCGTACTTGGCAACGAAAGTGGCCGGGTTCTCCTTCTCCGGCGTCCAATCAAGATTGAAAACCTGATCGTTCGGGCGCAGGAAATTCTCGGGGTGGCGATGGCATTCCAGGCACCATGCCATGCTGTGAGGCTTGGCGTGATAGACCACCGGCATGTGATTGATGTGACCGTGGCAGACCGCGCAGCTGATTCCGCGGTTCACATGCGCGCTGTGATTGTAAAAAACGTAATCGGGCGTGCGATGAATCTGCACCCACTCGATCGGCTGCCCAGTTTTCCAGCTAGCCCGCACCGGTTCGAGCTTGGGGTTGTCCTTCTGCACCTGTTGGTGACACGCCATGCAGGTCTGGGTGTTCGGCAGATTCGAATGCGCGGCAACGTCGACAAAGCTGTGACAATAGCGGCAATCCATTCCAAGCTGGGTGACGTGGATGTCGTGCGGAAACGGCACCGGTTGGATCGGCTGGTAGCCAACGCGCGTGTACTTTGGCGTGTCGTAATACCACGTCGCAGCCGTCAGGCCGCAGACGATCACGACCACGATGATCGTGATCTTGAGCGGCAGTCAATTCGACCACTTCGGGAAGAAATTCGCCATACAATCAGCGACCCCGCCGTGTACCCCCCGGCCGCCTACTCAGAAACGCGAAAGACTGGTCGGTAGGATGTGCTTGGTTCAGGCGTCGAGAAAGTTGAAGTTGGCGTGGAACAGAACGAGGCGGCAACTCTATAAATCGGTATCCGCAGGGCAAAAGTTTTTTGTCTGAACATGCAAATCCATGCGAGCAGCAAGTTCTCCATACGAAATTGCTGTGCGGTTGCAAAACGAACGAGCGAAATTTTCGCGTACGTTTTTACTGTTATTGCAGCTTCCGCCGCGGACGCCGCTCAACCGGCTGACGTGATTTTCGTTCACGGCAACGTCTACACGGTTAGTGAGCGGCAGCCGCACGCGGAAGCAATCGCGGTCAACGCAGATCGCATCGCGTTCGTCGGCTCCGACGCGGATGCGCAGAAATTTCGCGGGGCTGCGACGCGGGTGATCGATCTCCACGGCCAGACCGTCGTGCCCGGCCTGACCGATTCGCACTGCCATATTTTTGGAATCGGCGAGCGCGAGATGAATCTGAACCTCGAAGGCACGAACACGCTCGATGATTTCCTCGCCAAAGTGAAAGAGCGAGCCGGCGCAACCGAGCCCGGCAAATGGGTCACCGGTCGCGGCTGGATCGAGACCTTCTGGAAACCACCCCAATTCCCCACCCGCGCCGATCTTGACCGAATCGCGCCGCATAATCCCGTGTATTTGAGACGCGCAGACGGGCACGCAGCGATCGCAAATTCCGCCGCGCTCAAAATCGCTGGCGTGACACGCGAAACGCCAAACCCGTTCGGCGGCGAAATTTTGAAAGGCAAGGACGGCGAGCCGACTGGAATGTTGCTCGACAACGCGGAGAACCTTGTCGGATCGAAGATCCCTTCGCCGACAGACGGTGAGCGCGAACAGGCCCTGCTCGCCGGGATCGAACGCGAGATCAAGCTCGGCTGGTGTGAAATTCAGAACGCCGGCAGCGAGTTGGCCGACCAGGCGATTATCCGCCGCGCGTTCGAAGCGAACAAAATCAAGCTCCGGATTTACAACGCCGCGTATGGACCTGGCGAACCGGCGCAGCAGCTGCTGAAAAACGGCGCAACCCTGAACGCGTTTGGCCATCGCTTCACGCAACGCACGATCAAAGTGATCTTTGACGGCGCGCTCGGCTCACGTGGCGCGGCGTTGCTGGCGCCCTATTCGGACAAGCCGGACACTTCCGGTTACCTGACGGAAAAGCCCCAGGAATTGCGCCCGATGTTCGAAGAAGCATTACGGCGCGGCCTCCAGGTTGAAACCCACGCGATTGGGGACGGAGCGAATCGACTGATCCTCGACCTGTACGAACAAGCGTTCAAAGCTGTCCCGCCGGAGCAGCGAAACTGCAGGGCCGGCTCGCCGGCCCCGCCGAGCCGGTCACAAAACGAAGAAAGCAAGGTCAGCGACCCCGCCCTACAGCCATGTGCGAATCCGCGCTGGCGCGTGGAGCACGCGCAGATTTTGACCGAACAGGATCTCCCCCGTTTCGCGAAACTCGGCGTTATCGCATCGATGCAGCCATCACACGCGATCAGCGATTTGTTTTTCGCGCCTGCGCGACTCGGCGTCGACCGGCTAAAAGGCGCGTACGCGTGGAATAGCTTGTTGAAAACCGGGGCGGTGATCTGCGCCGGATCCGACGCGCCCGTCGAGCGCGGCGAACCGATGATCGAATTTTATGCGGCCGTCACGCGCAAGAGCATCAAAGGCGAGCAACAAGAAGGATGGCATCCGGAGCAAGCCGTTACCCGCGAGCAAGCGCTCAAAATGCTGACGATCAACGGCGCCTACGCCGCTTTCGAAGAAAACGAGAAAGGCTCAATCGAACCCGGCAAGCTCGCCGACTTCACCGTCCTTTCAGCCGACATCATGAAAATCCCGGGGCCGCAGATTCCGAAAACAACCTGCGCCATGACCGTAATCGGTGGCGAGGTTGTTTTCGACACGTCACGTTAACTCTTCGACTGACGCTCGGAATGACAAAGCCGCGATCGCTTTCCGCCTAAGTATTGGTGCCGCCGCAGGGCTATCTCACTGACCCGCCCTACAGCTCATTTGAAGATCCTGAAGCGCAGTCGCAGCTGTCTGTGCTCGAGCAGCGCGCGCCAATCGACGAAAAGAAAGGCGGCAATGACAACCAAGCCGAGTAGCAACGTCAGCCAGGTCTTCCAGGAGAGCTGGGCTTGCAGGAGGCTGCCGGCGTTCTCGCTCGCGAACTTACCTGTGTAGATCATCGCGCCATCGGTGATCAGGCGGCCGCAGAAGAAGGGCGGCAGAATTTGCCATAAGTTCACCCGGGCGGCGGCCGCCGCGGTGAAAAGGGCGGTCGTGGAGAGCGGTGTGACGGTGTAGAGAAAAACGAAGACCGCAGTTTTCCAGCCGGCGCGTCCGAGTTTGCCCCCGATATAACGGAGGTTTTCTTCTTCACGGCGATTGACCAGGCGGGAGGAGATTTTCGGAATGTAGAGGGTGAGCACGTAACGGCCGAGACACGAGCCGGTCACGCCGACCAGGAGCACAGTCCAGGGATTGAGGTGAAATGCGACCAGCAGCAGGACGAGCAATGTCCAGGCAGGCGGCGCGAAAACCGGGATCGTGTCCACCGCGAATGCGGCAAAGAAGACGAGCAGGTAGGCCCACATCGGTGACGAAATCAGCCAGCGCGCGACGCGCGTGACGTCTCCAGAATTTACTCCTGTGTCAGCGCTTCCTCGCGTGTTCGCCACTGCGAGATGCGGTCGAACCAGCCGCGCGCCGCGTCTCGCACATCTTCGGCTTTAGCCAGGCCCCCTTCTACGAGCGCGCCGCCGGTGCTTTCCCAAATTTTGCGACTAACGAGCATTCCGTTTTCACGCACGATCCGGCCGAGATGTTGTACGGCCGCGGCCGTCGCGGATCTGCGGATCAACTCTGCCGAAGGACGGGACGTAATCTCACAGTAACGACGCGCGACCTCGCCGACGCGCAACGTGAGGAATGCGTTCGCCGCACCGGTGGAAACGCAGCGCACGAGCAGATGTGAAATGCCACTGAGACCCGGAATTCCACCTTTCAACGCCGGCACGATGGACGTGGCAAGCGGCGCGAACATTTCGCCGACGTCGAGAGATTCCAGCCCACTCGCGACGAACGCGGTGCCGGCGACGTTCGCGTAAAGCGTGATCATCTCTCTCGGCGAAGGCCGTTGCACATAAATTCGGGCGATGCGCCAGACCATTCGAATCTGGGTGAAGAGCACGATCATGCCGTCCAGCCGGCCGTTCTGCATCAGCGCGGTGCTGAGAAAGACCGTGCTGGCGGTGTTCCGCACGACCGAATCCGCCTCGGCGGAAAGCTGGCTGAGGGCCAACTCAATGTCGGCCAGTGTGTCCAATCGACTCTCTTTCGCACGCGGGTTGGCGCGGAGGCGGGCGCGCAGAGCATCGACGTATTGCGGGTAATCGGGCGACTGCTCGTCCGGTGCAACGAGTGCAGCCGGCATTCGCGCGTATGCGATCGCAGACCAGAGCGCGCCCACTGCGATGGCTGCACATGCCATCCAAAGAACAATCTGTCCGGCAACGGGATGAAGCCGTTCCGCGAGTGAAACGGCGCTAGCCAGGCCGGCAACGATTACCGACGCCGAGCAAACTGCGGCCAGAACCACTCCGAACCATAATAACCTGCGGCCGAAAGGCTGGCCCGGAGGCGACTTCATGACCAACGATAGCGCCTTATTCGCCGGCCACCAATTCGCACCACGGAGGCGTTATTCGAGATTGTAAACTTCGACCAGCGCGTTCCCCGTCGTGTTGTTATTGCCGCGGACGATGGCGGTAAACGATCCGGGGGCAATGAGCCGGTAAAGCGCACTTTCCCTCGGATCCTTTGGCGCAAGACCGACGCCTGCGACCTGCGCCGCATTCATATCGGTCTCCCAATTGTCATTGCTCGCGATGACGGCTCCGTTTGCGTCGTGCAATTCCACGTTCGGATCCTGCAACGGGCTCGGTACTCGCGCGCTCGCCAGCGTCGGCCCGATCGCGCGAACCACAATCGTGGTATTACCCCGATCGGCCGGACCAGCGATGAAGCCGCCAATCATCACGTTATCGCCGGTTTCGACGAAGCCGCGCGTGCTGATGTTAGCGAGCTGGATGGCCGCTGCTTTGTTCAGGTCGTAAGCTTCGACAAGTCCGATGCCGGTGGTGTCGCCGGCGCCATGCATGACTGCCGTATACGCGCCCGCTCCAAGCGTCTGCAGGATTGCCGATTCGCGATCATCGGTCGGCGCGAGGCCGGTTGCCTCAATGTCCGAAGCATTCGACGCGTTCTTCCAGTTATCGTTAAAGGCGAGCACCGCGCCCTTGCCGTCGTGCAGCTCGAGGGTCGGATCGCCCAGGCGCCCATTGACCGGCTGACCATTCACGCTCAGGGAAGGCCCAAGAGCGCGCGCCAGGACGTTATCGCTGGCGCCGTTAGCGATGAGGATAAACCCGGCGATCATGGCGTTATCGCCGTGCTGCACGTCGAGTCGGGTCGAGATGTTAAGTAGCTGCGCCGGCGTCGCTGGAGTAGGCGCCGGAGCGGCCGCGCCGCAACCCACGTTACCGGTCAGCGTATAGGTAGCCGGCGGATAGCTGTTATCGGTGTTGCCTTTGATGAAGGTATGATCGACCAGCAGCGTCGAGCGTTCGGCCGTGCCGCTGCTGTTGTAGGTACGCCCGTTGATGGCACTGAGGATGTCGCCGGTTTGCGGATTTCCGACCTTCGACTTGTCGATCACGATGGTAATCAGGCCATTTGCATCGGCCGTCCCGCTATTCGCTGCTCCGGCCATCTTCTCGCTTGGCACACCGATTACCACCGCCGACAAGGTTGCCACCGTGCCATACTCGTAGGTTATGGCGCCGCTCGCGTCGGTCGTCGCGCCGACATACTCCTGCTCATCCTTGTTCGGGTGCGCGATATTTCCTACCCAGTCCCACACGATACGCCAGCGGCTGTTTGGCAGCGGCGCAGTCATATCTCCTTTGACCTTCATCTTGAAGACAAGCTGCCCCGCCTTGTCGGGTGGCTCGGCCACGGCGATGTAGTCGATCAGGTATTGGCCCGGGATCGGCGGTGTAGCCGCGGGCGAAGGTGCAGGCGAAGCCGTTGGACCAACCGGAGGATTGGTCTCGCTGCCGCCGGTAGCTTCCGGATTGGTCGGCAGGTTTTGGTGAATGACTATACCGGTGCAGGTATCGCCGTTCGGACCAGCTGCTACTTCCTCACTCGGACAGGATGAACCAACCGAGTTCGTCGCGACGACCTTGTAATAGTAGGTCAATCCGGGGTCGCTGGCCGTTGTATCATCGTAGCGACTCGCGGTACCAGCCACAGTTGCGAGCGGCGTCGAACCTTCACCGCCCTGCGTCGTGCTGCGGAAGATCTGGAAGTTCGCGACGGTTTGGTCGGGTGGCGTTCCGCCGTTGTTACCCGGGTCGCCCTCGTTCCACGCCAGGTGAACCACGCCGTTAACCCGACGCTGCGTGACAAATGGCCCACCGGGCACCGAAGTAGCCGCCGGGTCCTTTGCCGCAAACATCCGGCGACCGCTCGACTGGCGCATAATTGCAGCTGTCGCGCTGTAAGTGTTCCCTATCACCGACGTCGAGCCATCGGCATTCACCGGCGCCTGAGTGCAATCACCGCCCGAGCAGCCGTCCACGTAGCCAACAATGACGCGGCCGTTCACGTCTGTCGTGATATCGAAGAAGTCGAGCAGGTTACGATCGACCGGGCCGCCGCCACCGCGGAGCAGGCCCATGCGCTGCATCGGCAGGCTCGGAGTTGCGTCGGTGGTGGTCCAATGCTGTCCGCCATCAAACGTATGCGCCACATAAAGGTGCCACGTGCCGGTGTAGGTGTCCGCGCTGGAGTCGCCGACGCCACCTTTGGACGCATAGAAAGCAACGGCCGCGCGCCCGTCGTCGCCGGCCGTGGCCGCGGGGAAAGCAATGTTAGTCAGGCCCAGGCCAGCACCTACATCGTATATTATTGGCCAGGTCTTTCCTTGATCGGTCGAAACACCGACCGCTGCGCTCGTGCCACTATAGGCAAAGAGACAGTAAAGTCGTCCTTTGGCATCGATGGATACCGCGGGATCGTCGCTAGCTCCGGAAAGCGGAAATCCGGCGTTCACAACTGGACGAATCGACCATGTCATACCGTTGTCAGTCGAGACGGCGACTGCCGTCTGGATTCCCTTGGGGCTGTTACACGAGCGATTTGGCACATAGACGGTGCCATCAGGAGCTACCTTGACGTGACCGTGTAATCCGGCGCAGTCGGTTAATGTGTAGATTGGCACCGAAGGTCCATAGGTGGAACCGCCATCATCGCTCCGTGAGCACAACGCCGTGGCGATATCCTGCGAGCAATAGTAGACGGCGTTCGGGTAAACTGTGCCGCCCGTCAATGGAGCGGCGTAAGGACCACCGCCGATCGTTTCGTGATCAACGGCCGAGGCGATGCCGCCCGTCTGGTCCGGCACCCAGGTCACGCCATCGTCGTCGGTGTGCGAAATCTTGACCGCATCCGGACTGAGCAGGGTTAGCTCGCCAGCAAAAACGCGGTTGGAAGTGGTGCTCGTGTGGTCGGTGAATCCTATTGGATCGGAGTCGATGAACTGCGAGGTCGGTGCGCGCCGGTTCTCCCAGAGAGATCTGGCCAGTGCACAGTCGTCATTAAACTTGATGAACAGCGTCTGAAGGTCCGACTGGAAGTTGACGATGCCGGTTACCCAGTTCGCTCCGACTGAGGGCTCGCCCGCACCGCGGCCCAGATACTCCACCGTTACCCCGCCGGAACTCGCCTGGCTGGCGGTAGTGAGGACGCCGGGCGCTTCAAAGTTCTCGTAGCCGATCCTGGGACCCGGATCCTGCGGAGCGGCCGGCGGTGGCGTCGCGATAAGCGGGACGGCTAATGCCTTGCCGGTGTATTTGTCGGTTGGGTCGGGCACAGTGTTCAGAGCCACGTGCACGCAGTAGTCGCCGGTGCCGTTGCTGGCGATGTCCACATCGGCGATCTGGCTCGTAATGCCGGGGCCGTTATTGGCCTGAGTAAGTATCGGGCCGCTGCAGTCGGCGGACTTATGAATATAAATGTCGTATTCATCGATGGCATCCTGCCAGTTGAGCTGCACCCGCATTTTCTGGCCGGCCCAGTCCGCCGTGGTTCCATCGACTATCACGTGAAAGCGCTCGCAGTTCACCCCATCCACGCAGCTGCTATCGTCCGTCGCGAGATTGTTCACGCCGCCCGGGTTGTTAACGATGACCTGCGACCACGTCTGGCTCGGGCCGCCCGGCGCCGGGCCGACGTGACCAGTGCCGGCGTCACCGCCGAGTTGGCCAAATGCGACCAGCGCAAACATCGCGCTACAAGCGACCAATGCCGAAACGCCGAGAATCCGAAGATTAAACAGACCAGCTTCCGATGAATTCCTTCTTTTCATATCATCTATTCAGTTGCTGCCAGCGGTCTGGCGCGGCCCCGGGGAGAACGTGCGGAGAAACTGTTCCAGCTGAGTCAGCGCTAAGTCACATCACCCATCCGTTAGTTTTGTAACTTGAATACCTCATTCAGCGCGACTCCGGTGGAGCGGTTGGCCCC
>JBJMWX010000069.1:0-11754 GCA_045809925.1 Chthoniobacterales bacterium | reverse complement strand
TGCGCGCGAACCGAAATGCAAACAGCGCATGTGAGCGCCGCCGTTACGACCGAAGAGAACAAGCGGACAGACGGCACTTGCAATGAGCGACTCTTCGCTGTCATTCCGATCGAAGTCGAGGAATCTCCGGGCCGCGGCTGCCTCGGAGAAGAGCGCGAGCAGCGGAGATGCCTCGAGCGCGTTCGAGATGACAGCGCGACAACTCTCAATCGAAGCGATGGAGCCGGACGATTGGCCGGCCGTGCGCGACATCTATCTAGCCGGACTCGCGACAGGCGACGCCTCTTTTGAGATCTCCGCTCCGGATTGGGAGAAATGGGAGGCTAAGTATCCGCGGCAGTTCCGGCTTGTGGCGCGTGACGACCGCGGCGCCGTTCTCGGCTGGGCGGCGCTCACGGCCGTTTCAGACCGGCGGGTCTATGCTGGCGTGATGGAAGTCAGCGTCTACGTCGCGAGCGACGCGCGCCGCGGCGGTATCGGAGAAAAGCTGCTGCGTGCTCTGGTCGACGTCTCGGAACGTGGCGGCATTTGGACGCTGCAGTCCGGCGTGTTTCCGGAAAACACGGCGAGTATTCGGCTGCACTTGAAATGCGGTTTCCGGGAAGTGGGACGGCGCGAGCGACTCGGCAAGCGCGAGGGGGTATGGCGCGATGCCTTGCTCCTGGAGCGCCGCAGCGACGTCGCGGGTATGGACTGAGATTGTAGCGTCCGCTGTCCTCAGCGCATTCGTTTGGAATGCCTGCTGTCTGCGCTGAGACAGCGCACTCTAGAGCCGCAGATTTCCGCCGCATGCGGCGAGGATCGCCTTCTGCACGTGCAGGCGATTCTCCGCCTGGTCGAAAATTGTCTGGGCGTGGGCTTCGAATGTCTGAGCATCGATCTCCTGGCCGCGGTGGGCGGGCAGGCAATGCATCACCAGCACATTCGGCTTCGCCAGTTTGACCAACGGTTCGTTGATCCAGTACGGGCCCAGCTCCGCCTCGCGCCGCGCTTCCTCGGCTTCCATGCCCATCGAGACCCAGATGTCCGTGTAAAGCACGTCGGCCTCGCGCGCCGCGCTCTCGAGGTCGTCGGTGCAGACAACATTCCCGCCCGCGCGCATGAGGGTTTCGTGATCGGGCTGGTATCGCTTCGGTGACGCGATGCGCAGCTCAAAGCCAAGTCTGCCTGCGGCAAAGAGCCAGGAGCGCGCCGTGTTGCACGCACCGTCGCCGACAAAGGTTACAATTTTTCCGGCGATCGACTCGCGCTTCTCCTCGATCGTGAAGATGTCGCCGAGAATCTGGCACGGGTGCTCCGCGTCCGTCAGCGCATTGATCGTGGGTATGCCGGAAAACTCGGCGAACTCTTCGATATCGTTTTGCGCGAATGTGCGGATGACGGCGCCGTGCACCATGCGGCTCATGACTCGGGCCGTGTCCTTGATCAGCTCGCCACGCCCGAGCTGCGCGTCAACGGCGTTGAGGTAAATGCATCGGCCACCCAGCTCGTGAATTCCGACCTCAAACGAGACACGGGTCCTGGTTGATTGCTTGGAAAAAATCAGCGCCCAGGTCTGGCCCGCAAGCGGCTTTTCGCCGTCGCCGCCGCGGTCCTTCTTCCAGCGCGCTGTTTCGCCGAGTACCGACCGCATTTCTTCGGGCGCGAGCTGTTCGATGCTGAGGAGGTGTTTCATTGCGCAAGCGAAGAGATGACTGATTCGATCACACGCAGCCCCTCGCGGGCTTCATTCTCCTGCAGATTTAGGGCCGGGAGCAAACGCACGACGGCGTTTCCGGCCGGAATCGTAAGCACGCCCTGTTCATGCAGGCGTCTCACGAAGTCGGACGCCGCGACCTCGTGGAACTCGATGCCAATCATCAAGCCGAGACCGCGGACCTCGCGCACGATTGTCGGGAAGCGTGCGGCCATCTCGCGGAGCTGATTGAGCATCCACGCGCCAAGCTTTCGCGCGTGTTCAGCGAGTCGATCACGCTCGATCACATCGAGGATCTTCAAGGCGACCGCGCAGCCGAGCGGCGAGCCGCCAAACGTCGTGGCGTGACTTCCAGCGGACAGAACTTCGCGGTGTTCTTCCGAGACCCAAAATGCGCCAATCGGAAAGCCGCCGCCGAGTGACTTGGCCATCGAGATTCCATCCGGCCGAAAAGTGTCCGCACGTTCCCCCAGAATTGTCTGCCAGCTGTGGAAACATCCGGTGCGGAAATGTCCCGCCTGCACTTCATCGAGCAACAAGAGCAGATTATGTTCGTCGCATAGTTGGCGCAGGCCTAACAAGTAATCCGGATGCGCCGGAACAACACCGCTCTCGCCCTGGACCGCTTCGATCAGGACCGCCACCGTCTGCGGCGTGACTGAATTTTGTACTGCATCGACGTCGTTGTAGGGCACGTGCCGAAAGCCGGCAACGGCGGGACCAAAGCCTTTCTTCACTTTCTCCTGCCCGGTGGCTGCGATGCCGGCAAGGGTCCGGCCGTGAAACGACTGCTCCGCAGTAATGATCTCGAACCGGCCGTTCTCATGGCCGAATTTGCGGGCCAGCTTGTAGAGCCCTTCGTTCGCTTCTGCGCCGCTGTTGCAGAAGAAGACCCGGCCGGGGCCGATTAGTCCGACGAGTCGCTCCGCTAATCGGGCCTGCGGTTCAGTGTAATAAAGGTTCGAAACGTGAACCAATCTTCGCGCCTGTTCGTTCAAGGCGTCGGCGAGTTCCGGATTGGCGTGACCAAGCGAGCACACCGCGATCCCGCCTCCGAGATCGAGATAACGCCTGCCGTTGATGTCCCAGACGTAGCTGCCCTCGCCGCGCTCGAGCTCCAGCTCGAAGCGCGCGTAAGTCGGCAAGACGAATCTTTCGAAAAGGTCACGCATTCGACTGAACGACTGTTTACACGACCACTTCGGTTCCGACGCCGGCGTCTGTGAAGATTTCCAGCAGGATCGAATGCGGCACCCGCCCGTCGACGAACTGCACCTTCTCGACGCCGCTCTCGATCGCGCGGATCGCGCTGTCCACTTTCGGGACCATGCCGCGGTCCACCACCCCGCGCTCCTTCAACTCCGGCACTTCCTCGATCCGCAGATGGCTGATCAGCGTCTGCGGGTCGGCCGGATTGCCGAGCAGGCCGGCTACGTCGCTCATGTAGACGAGACGGCGCGCCTTGAGCGCGATTGCGCACTGCGCGGCAGCGATGTCGGCGTTGCAGTTGTAAATTTCTCCGTCATCTCCGCGCGCAGTCGGACTCACGACCGGTGTGATGCCGCGGCGAATACAGTCGCGCAGCGCCGCCGCCTCGACCTCGTAAACTTCGCCGACGAATCCCAGATCCTTCGAAGCGAACCGGCGGCAGCGGAATATTTCAGTACCGGAAAATCCCTGCGCCTTTCCGCCTAGCTTCGCGATCGCGCTGACAATCTCCGGGTTTATTTCGTGAGATAATACACGCTCCACCACCTCCACAGTAGAAGCGTCGGTCACCCGCTGACCGTCAACGAAACGCGTCTGCACACCGGCTCTCTCCAGCGCGCGCGTAATCGCCTTCCCGCCGCCGTGAACCACCACCGGGTTAATGCCGACGGTTTCGAGAAATACAATGTCACCCGCAACGCGATCGCGTTCCTCCTCACTTGGCGAATCCATGAAACTACCGCCGTATTTAACGACAAAGACTTCGTTCCGGAACCGCTGAATGTAGGGCAGCGCCTCGAGCAACGTGGCCGCTTTAGAGATTAATTCATCCATGGTGCGCGCTTTTTGTCATTCCGAGCGAAGTCGACGAATCTTTGTTCCACGCAAAGTGCGATGCCGCGGATACGTCGACTGCGCTCGACATGACATTTACCCGCCGAGCGATCGCGGATCAGTGATATCGCCTTTGTTAAAAGCGACATACTCCTCAGTGAGATCGCAGGTGTAGAAAGTCGTTGCCGATTTTCCGGCGTGCAGGTCGATCCAGACGTCGAACTCTGCTTGTGAAGTAATCGCGGTGAGCTTCGCGAAGGGCACATCGGTCGGTGCTCCGCGACGAAAGCCAAAGAGAGTGTCGCCGCCACCGTCAGCGCTGTAGCCGATGCTAATCTTGCCCTGATCGACTCTCACGCCCGAGTAGCCGACGGCGCAAAGAATTCGACCCCAGTTCGGATCGCCGCCGCACCAGCTCGTTTTCACGAGCGCACTGTTGGCTACGGCGCGCGCGACCGTCTCCGCGGCGGCGGCGTTACGCGCGCCGCGCACGTGCAGGGTGATGAGTCGCGACACCCCTTCGCCATCAGCCACGATCATCTTCGCGAGATGCAGCGTGACGAAATTCAATGCCTCTTGAAAACTGGCGAGCGCCTGACCGCGGAGAGGCCTGTTCTCCGCGAGGCCGTTGGCGAGGATCAGCACGGTGTCGTTCGTGCTCGTGTCACCATCGACACTGATCCGGTTGAAGCTTTGCTCGATCGCGATGTTGAGCGCACGCTGGAGAGATCGCGCGGAGATCGCGGCGTCGGTCGTGATGAAAGCAAGCATGGTTGCGTGAAGTGAAGCGCGCAGCCGCGGCTCAATCATGCCGGCCCCTTTGCAAGTACCGCCGATCCGCACCGTCACGCCATCGATCGCAATTTCGACCGCAATCTCCTTGGCGCGGGTGTCGCTAGTCATGATCGCTTCCGCAACGTGTCGGGCGGCTTCCGTTGATCGTTCCAGTTTCATTGCGGCGGCGTGAATGCCGCTCACGACGTTCGACATCGGCAGCGGCACGCCGATCCGGCCAGTCGACGCGACAAATACAGTGCTCTGTTTGAAAGAGAGCGCGTCGGCAGTGAGCTGCGCCATCCGCTTGGCATCGCGCATCCCCGCACTACCGGTGCATGCGTTAGCGTTGCCCGAATTGGCCACGATCGCGCGCGCCATACCGGCTTTGATGTGCTTCGCGCATAACTCGACCGGCGCCGCGCGCACTCGGTTCAGGGTAAACATCCCGGCCACTGCAGCCGGCACGTCGCTCACGATCAGTCCGAGGTCGTCTTTCCGGCCCTTCTCGGATCCTTTGCCGGTGCCGAGCCTCTTGATGTCACAGAAAACTGCGGCCGCCCTGAAACCGCGCGGCGCACAAACTGAACCATCAATCCGCCGCATCAAACCAGACCGGCGGTTTCCTCGAACCCGCACATGATGTTGAAACACTGGACCGCCTGGCCGCTCGCACCTTTGACGATGTTGTCTTCAGCGCTGAACAGGATGACGCGACCCGTCCGCGGATCGAACCGCCAGGCGATCTCGATGAAATTCGTTCCAGTGACGTTCTTCGTATCCGGCAATGCATCGCCGGTCAGCAAACGAACGAACGGTTCTTTAGACCAGCGCTCCTTCAACGCCTGGCCGATGGCGTCAGCCGATTTGCTGGGGCGAGCGTAAATCGTCGTCAGAATGCCGCGACTCACAGGCACAAGATGGGGGGTGAATTGGATTGCCACCTTTTCGCCCGCGGCGGCGGAAAGCTCCTGCTCGATTTCGGACAGGTGACGATGTTTTGGAACACCGTAGGCGCGGAGGCTCTCGTTACATTCGGGGAAAAGATATTGCAGGTCGGCCTTTCGCCCCGCGCCGCTTACGCCACTCAAGCTGTCGGCGATAAGATCATCGGTCCTGACGAGTCGTTCCTGCACCAGTGGCAGGAGCGGAATGAGAATGCTGGTGGGATAACAGCCGGGGCAGGCGACCAGCTTCGCGCCCGCAATCTGATCGCGCTTGAATTCCGGCAGGCCATAAATCGCCTGGCCGAGTAACTCCGGAGCCGCATGTCTACTGGAGTAGAATTCCTCGTAAACCGCCGCGTCTTTCGTCCGGAAATCAGCGCTCAAATCGATCACGCGTTTGCCGGCTGCGAGCGCACTCTGCGCGAATTCGGCCGCGACGCCGTGCGGGAGAGCGAGGAACACGACGTCGGCCTCGCCGTTCCACTCCTCGGAAAATCGCAGTTCGTGCGCAGCGTTCAAACCGGCCAACCGCGGGAGCATTTCCGCGATAGTGCGGCCGGCGTGCTGGCGCGACGACACGCCGATGATCTGCGCCTGCGGATGACGCAGCAGCAGCCGCACCAGCTCCTCCCCGACATAGCCGGAGGCGCCGACAACCGACACTTTGACCGGACTGCGCGGATTCACAGGGCGGAATCCGTAAGCCCGCTCGGGGCAAATGCAATCCGATTTGACGATCGCTGTAGGGTCCGTTGTCTCAGCGGATGCGTGTGCGCTGAGACAGCGCAGATTACAGCACCGTTAGTTGAGTAACGCGCGTCGGCAGCCTCAGTGTTTGTCCGGATCAGTCTGCGGAACCTTCACGCCCTCTTCATTCAACGTGCCGGTAAACGCCTTGATGAACGCGTTGCGGAATACGTTGAACACCGTTGTCATCACATCGGGTGAGGGATCATCGAAGCTGCCCGCGAGCGGCACACGTGTGCCGAAACGGTCCTGCGGATGATTGCGCACGATTCTGGTCAATCCGCCGACGATCGCCTGCCAGACACCGTTAAGCGGGTTCTGCATGTCGTGCGCTGGATTGAAAATGCTCATGTGGTCGAACACCGGCTCGATGTAACCCTTGAAGCGACCGCTTTTCGAATCGAGCTCCGTCGCGACCCTGAGCGTGCCGGTTTCGAACGTGATGCCGGCATACGCTTTCGCGAACTCGTTCAGCTTCACGAGCTCGATCCCTTTCACTTCTATCTGCGTGCTAAAGGTCGGTTTCGCCGCGTAAGGATCGAGGTCGATCTTGGCCCGGGCATCGCCTTCCCGCAGCGGGCGGCCTTCGATCTCGACATGGGCGTGCAGCGTCTTCGAAAGCTTTTTGCTATTCGTCAGGTTCGTCGCCACCATCCGTACATCATCGACGGGCACGTCCACTCTCGGCGACTTGCTGTAGTCGCGGTAGTGAATCGTCCCGCCTTTAACCGAGAAGCGGTTGATCTTGACCGGGAAGAGCTGGCGAATCTTGTCCGTCCACGGCTTGTCGACGCCCACTTGTGAGTTCGCCTTGCTCGCGCTGTTAACGAAATTCATCTCCGGCCGGTACATGTCGATCTGCCCGACCAACGCGCCATGGAAGAGCGCTTCCCATTCGACCGAAAGATCGACCAGCGGCGCTTCGAAAAACGGCACGGGGACATGCCCTTCCACCTTCTGGATTTTGATGTGGTGAATCTGATAGGCGCCGCGCCAAAGATGTAGCGTCACGGCATCCACGTGGGCGCGGTACCCTTCGATCTCCGAGAGCTTGCGATTGACGTAGTCGCGCACCCAAATCGCGAGATAAAGATGGACCACGACCACCACGGTCGCGATCACGACGAGGAGCCAAACCCACGGTTTTTTCCAGGCAGCCTTCATAAAGCGTTCCCACTCAACGGCGCCGCAGGCACCGGAGCATTCCTCTGCTTTATTAAACAAACGCAGCGCACGCTGGTCGCGGCTGTCTTGACTGCTGGTCGGGACGACTCTTCGAGCTGTCGGTGAAATTCCGCCGTGTAGCTGCCGCCGTGCTCCCGGCGGCAGGTTCCGCCTCGTGTTCTGCCGTCAGAGAGGAAGGCAGCTACAACGGCGACTTGCTCGCGGTCGGGAAGGCGAAGGTCGCGCTCGGTGAACTATCCGGCGTGGCCGACGCCGCTGGCGCAGGCGTCTGACCCGGCGGCGGTGTTGGCGGTGCCGTGGTCGCGGTTGGACTCGGAGTTGGGGTGGGTGTTGGCGTTGGCGTCGGGATGATGTTCGTCCAGTGGTGGACGGGCACGGTCGCTCCGCCGATTTCTTCGACGAGTTTTTCGCACCGCGCGCTCAGCTTGTCGTAATCAGGCGGGCCGAATGGCGTGTCTGCTGTTCCCGGGAAAACGAGGTACGTCACCTTCAGGTCGCTTACCGGCCGGTTCATCGGTGTGGCGAGATTGTTGATCTCCTTCGCGATGCGCAGCGATGCCTCGCCGGTTTTGTCGTTCGGCCCGATGTCGCCGACGATGGCTGGAAGAATTTTGTCGTCGAAAACAACCAGGACGTAGTCGCCAACCTTGCCGCCATCACCGCGGGCAAAGCTTCCCGGCAGCACTACGTAAGGGTCCGTCGCTCCGATCAGGAAGCTAAACTTCTTCATCGTCGCGATTTCGTCTCGCGTTTGCGCGATCGAGATTTTCAAGTCGCGCTTGCGATCCGCGCTTGTGTTCGGCGCGTTCATCTCGCCTTCGAGCCGCTTCAGTTTCTCCTCCGTTGCGGGCTGATATGGGTTCGGCTCGGGCGTTTTCTTCGCCCACTTGTAGCTGGTGAACGGCTTGAAGTTTGGCGACATGCCTGTGCCGGCCGGCAGACGATCGGAATCCGAGCCGTCCGCATCGACATCCATGTCAGCCTGGAGCAGGACAGCGCGCCGGTGGCTTTGCGGGTGGTGCAGGCTGAGGACTGTCTGGGTGTCATAAAAATTATGGCGGGAGAGGAGTTGGTCGAGGCGCACGAGATTGTCGCGCAACTGTTTGACCTTCGTGTCGTAGAGATCCTTGAACAGCGGCGAGACCGCCTCGGCGCTGAACATCGAGGCGAGTCCGGGCAGGATTTGCGGCAGCCGCGGGTTCACTTTTGCCAATTCGTCGATCGACTTGTTAGGCGCGGGGACACGCGCGAGAACCTTAAGCTCCAGGACGTAGCTCTGCGGATCGTTCCGTTCGTCCGAAGCAGCCCCGCCCGGGATCGGTTCGACCGAGGAATGCACGGTGATTCCGCTGAAAAGTTTCGCGCTATCGATTTTGCCGGTGATCACCGGAGGCTTGCTCGGGCTCGGCACCGGGGTCGGTGTGGGGGAAATCTCGACCACGCCGCCTTGGACGAGTTGGGCGTGCCATCTCTCAAGTGAGATCCAGCGCAAGACGATCGCGGCCATCGCACCCAACAGGAGGAGCAGCGCGAGCCGCCGCAGCGTCTTGAGGCGAAATCGGGCCACGCGGCGCAGTTACTTTTTAATCCAGGCGACGATCGCCAGCACGATCCCGATCAGGCTCAGGATGGCCATCATTCCGGCCGGCATCGCCTTGCCCGTTTTGAGGAAAGCCGGCACGAATCGCGCGGCGAGCAGGAGAGAAACGACGGCGGCGAGGGCGAGTCCGCCGGCAACGTGGGCCGGAAGGAGAAAGGCGGCGACAAGGAGGAGGATCCCGGAGATGGAGCCGGCAATGATCGAGGCCGTGCTGCCGGCCTTCACGTAGCCCATCACGCCGCCGGCAATCGTCAGCAGCCCGAAGACGATAAAGTAAATTCTGGCAGGCCCGAGCATCCGCCGCGATTCGTAATGCAAGAGGCTCGCTCTGTCTAGGCCACCGCGAAGGCTGATATTCCTTGACGGCGCAGTTCCCCCCGCATTGAAGTGCACGGCTAATGAAAATGATTCCCCTCGGCGCTTTCTCGAAATCGATCCTCTTCGCCGTCGCGGCGTGTTTCTGCGGTTTCGCCGGCTTTGCCGTAGCCACTCCGGCGCACATCGTCATCGTGATGATGGAGAACCACGCCTACAACGAGATCATCGGCAGCGCGAACGCGCCGTATATCAACAACACGCTGGCGGCGAACGGCGCGGTGCTCGCGAATTCCCACGCGGTGACGCATCCCAGCGAGCCCAATTACCTCGATCTGTTCTCCGGCTCCGCCCAAGGCGTCGTCGGCGACGAAACGCCGGCGACGTTGCCCTTCAACACGCCGAACCTCGGCGCAGAGTTGCTCGCGAAAAATCTGACGTTCGCCAGCTATTCCGAAAGCCTGCCGTCGGTCGGCTTCAACGGCGATTCCTTCAGTACCGTCCCGGGGCAGAATCAATATGTGCGCAAGCATAACCCCGCCGTGAACTGGCAGGCGTCGGACGCGCCGGCGAACAACCATCTCCCGCCCTCAGCGAACCAGCCGTTCACCTCTTTCCCTACGACCGACGTTGGGTTCTCGACCCTGCCCACGATTTCGATCGTCGTGCCGAACGAGCAGAACGACATGCACGACGGCACCGTCGCGATGGGCGACACCTGGCTCAGCCAGAACATCGAGGCGTATCGCAAATGGGCCGCCACCCACAACAGCGTGCTCATCGTCACCTGGGACGAGGATGATTCGTCGCAGAACAACCAGATCCCGACGATCATCAGCGGCCAGAACGTGCGGCCGGGCCTCTACTCCGAAGCGAGCATCGAGCGCGCCCCGGGCGTCGGCGTTGATCATTTCAACGTCCTCCGCACCCTCGAAGATTTCTACAACCTCGGCACCTGCGTCGCCGCGACTGACGGCTCCCGGCAGGCCATCGTCGACCTCTTCCGCGGCCCGCTCCTGAACATCTCCACCCGCCTCGACGTGCGCACCGGCGAGGACGTCCTCATCGGCGGCTTTATCGTTTCGGGCACGGATGCGAAAAAAGTCATCGTCCGGGGCATTGGCCCCTCGCTCGCCAGCGCCGGCGTGAATCAGCCGCTCGCCGATCCCGTGCTCGAGCTGCACGATAAGAACGGCATCATCGCCACCAACGACAACTGGCAGGACTCGCAGAAAGACGCCATCATCGCCAGCGGCGTCGCGCCCAGCAACGACAAGGAATCCGCGATCGTCCAGACGCTGCCGGCCAACGGCGCGAATTACACCGCCATCCTCAGCGGCAAAGGCGGCACGACCGGAGTCGGCTCCGTCGAGGCTTACGATCTCGATCAGGCCGCGAATTCGAATTTGGCGAACATCAGCACCCGCGGCTTCGTCGAGGTCGGCGAGAACGTTATGATCGGCGGTGTGATCATCGGCCAGGGCACCGGCAACGTGCTCGTCCGCGCGCTCGGGCCGTCGCTCGGCCAGTCCGGTGTGCAGAACTTCCTGCCCGATCCGAGCCTCACGCTGCACGACGTCAACGGTGCCACCATCGCGCAGAATGATAACTGGCAGTCCGATCAGGCCCAGCAGATCCGCGACACCGGCGTCCCGCCGACCAATGATCGCGAATCGGCGATCGTGAAAACGCTGCCGGCCGGCAGATTCACCGCCATCGTCAGCGGTGCGAACAACGGCACCGGCGTCGCGCTCGTCGAGATTTACAACCTGCCGTAAACCCCGCGCGCCGTCATTCCAGCGTCCGCTGGAATGACTTCAGAGCGCGCTGGAATGAGTTGAGCGGCCGCTGGAATGACTGAGCGGGCGCTTAGTCCGGTTTGCGGCGTTCTTCCTTGCGCACAGAAGGCTGAGTTGCCACACTCGCGCCCGATGAGCGCCCGCCGCAATGCCGCAATCGTGGTCATAACGGCGTTTCTTTTTGCGCTGGCCGCCGCCGCTTCGCCGCAATTGCACGAGCGCCTGCATGCGGAGAACATCGGCGCCGAGCACGTCTGCGCAGTGACGCTGCTCGCCTCGGGCAATTGCGAACACGCCGCGCCCGCGCCGCTCTGCGCGCGCCCCGCTTTCATCGAGCAGACCACGATCACGCCGGGCGCCATTCTCGCGCTCGCGCGGACGCTGGAGTTCTCGCTCCTCGAGCACGCACCGCCGGCCGTTTCCTAGGGGCTGGTGATTTGTCCGCCGTGGCGGACAGCGGCGTGCGTGCGCGTCCAGCATGCCGCTCATCCAGCGCACGCCGGGCGCGCGTTTGTAAATATTTGTGCCGGTCGAGGAAACTAAATGAGAATTTCGAAAAGCGTTTATTTCGTGTTGCTCGTGGCGAGCAGCGCGTATGCGCAAAACACGTCGCCGCCTGCGTAGATCGGAAGAGCGGTGAGAAAGAGT
>JBJMWX010000068.1:0-29083 GCA_045809925.1 Chthoniobacterales bacterium | reverse complement strand
CACTTTGGCGAGCTGCCGCAAGATGTCGGGGCCTTGTTTCTCAATCAGAGCGCGGGCGCTTGCTTTTACGTCGGCGGAAACCCCGCGGCCGAGTTTTAGGCCGAAGGTCTTGCTGCGCGCTTGCAACCAATCGATGAACGCTTCGCGGGCGAGAATGGAGGCGGCGGCAACGGCGAGGTCGGACTCCGCTTTGGTGCGTTGTTCCATTTTGATCTTCTGGCCGTGCTGCATGAGCGAGCGCTCGATCACGCGTGCGTCGGCGAACTTGTCGGACAGGGCGCGGGGGCAGTCGGGCTTTTTCGCGAGCAGGTTTTCGATGACGCGGGCGTGGCCCCAGCCAAGCAGCGAGTTCAGGTTACCGAACTTCTCGTAGAGCGCGTTGTAACGTTCGGGACCGATCGAGACGACCTCGTGGAGGCCGTGGGTCTCTTTGCGAATCGTGTCGGCCAGCGTGCGGATGCGCGCGTCGGAGCCGATCCGTTTGCTGTCCTGGACACCGGCATCGAGCAGCTTTCTCGCGATCCCTTTGTCGACGTAAACCCCCGCGATGACGAGCGGCCCGAAGAAATCGCCCTTCCCGCTTTCATCGACGCCGAAGTGCGGCTCAAACATCTCCGGCGAATGCACCTCCTCGTATCCCAGTTTGGCTTCGCCGAGAACTTTCGGCTCAAGCTCGAACTGGACGAACTCCTCGATCCCTTTGCCCTGTAGCAACAGCTTTGGCCCTTTTTCGTAGACGGCCGCGCTGAGCTTGTCCTTCTGCCCAAAGAATAGCGTGTAAGGCTTCGGAGAGAAGGCGAACCCGAGCTCGTCGAGCAAACTGCGCAACTTTGCGACCTGCTCGGCCGTGAGCGGTGTGGTGTAGGAATTCACGGACGCCACAGCTTCTTGTCATTCCGAACGAAGTCGAGGAATCTCCGATTGAGCAGCCGCGAAGATGTCTCGACTTCGCTCGACATGACAGAGAACAACAAATTTCGGCGCGCGCTGCTCGCCTGGTACCGGCAGCACGGCCGACACGAATTGCCGTGGCGTCAGACGCGCGATCCTTATGCGATCCTCGTGTCTGAGGTGATGCTCCAGCAGACCCAGGTCGCAACCGTGCGCTCTTATTATATAGAGTGGCTGCGGCGGTTCCCGAGCTTTGCCGCCCTGGCGGCGGCGCCCGAATCGGCCGTGCTCCACGCGTGGCAGGGCCTCGGTTATTACAATCGGGCGCGGAATCTTCACGCCGCGGCCAAAATCATTGTTAGCGAGCACGACGGCGTTTTCCCAATCGAGCGGGCGGAGAACTTGCCCGGGATTGGCCGTTACAGCGCCAACGCGATCGCGACCTTCGCCTTTAATGCGCCTGTGCCGATCGTGGAAGCGAACACGACACGCGTCCTCGCGCGCCTGCACAATGTTCGGCTGCCTGTGGATTCGAGCGCCGGACAAGGAGCGCTTTGGTTGCAGGCGGCCGATCTGGTTCCGAACCGGAACGCCGGCGCCTACAACTCCGCGCTGATCGATCTCGGCGCGCTGATCTGCACGCCGCGCGAGCCGAAATGCGGAGCTTGTCCAGTGCGCGGTTTCTGTCGCGCGCCCCGTCCCTCGGAGTTACCGGTTCGGCGCCGCAACCCGGCGGTGAAAATCGTGACCGAGCATCACGGCTTCGCCTCACGGCGCGGCCAGGTGTTGCTCGAGCAGTCGAGCGGTCGCTGGCGGGGGATGTGGATTCTCCCGCGCATCGCGCCACGAAGGACAAAACCGCTCCAGACAATCACGTTTCCGTTCACAAACCATCGGATCACACTCGCGGCTTTCGATCACCCGAGTCGCCGCTCTCGCGATCACCGCTGGTTCCGGATCAGTTCCCTCGAGCAAATCCCGATGCCCTCACCGCATCGGCGGATGCTCGAGGCGTTGCTTGCCCGACGCGAATCGCGCGTCCAACGTGTGCACAAGGCGAGATGAGAAGCATGACCGGCTATGGCCGTGGTGAGGCGGCGGACGGCGCGACGAAAATCAGTCTCGAACTGAATTCGGTAAATCGGAAGCAGAGCGAGATCGGGATGAATCTGCCGCGCGACCTAGCCGAGCTGGAGCCGCGCATTCGCACGGTGATTAACGAGCGCATCTCACGGGGCCGGATCAACGTGCTGGTCGACGTACAAAGCGCGAATGGAAACCGCGCCCTCGCGCTCGATACGGAGCTGGCCCGTTCGTACCACGACGCGATGCGCGCCTTGCAGAAGGAGTTAAGCGCCCCGGGCGAAATCACGATCGCCACGGTTTTGCAGGCGCCAGGCGTGATGCGCGCGCCGGAAGAGAAGCTCGATGCGCAAAAGACCTGGCCGGTGCTCGAGCAGGCTCTCGATGCGGCGCTTGGCGACTTGATCAAAATGCGCGAACGCGAAGGCAAGCACCTGGCAAAGGACCTGATCCACCGGCTGAAGACCTTGCGACAAAGCCTCAAAGCGATTCGCGCCTTGCAACCCGAAGTCGTGAAACGCTATCGCAGCACTCTGCGCGAGCGCCTCGAGAAAGCCGGACTCGAAATCCCGCTCGACGACGAACGGCTGCTCAAGGAAATCTCCATATTTGCAGACCGATCCGACATTTCCGAAGAAGTGACACGACTCGAAAGTCACCTCGCCCAATTCGCGCATCATCTGCGCAAGAACGAACCGGTCGGCCGCACCCTCGAATTCATCGCGCAGGAAATCGCGCGTGAATTGAACACCCTCGGCGCGAAAGCAAACGATGCTGCAATTTCGCAACACGTTGTCGCCTGCAAAGCGGAGCTCGAGAAAATTCGCGAGCAGATCCACAATCTTGAGTAATCAATTCAGCCGCACCGGAATTCTTTTCGTAGTCTCCGCTCCCTCCGGCGCCGGCAAGACCACGCTCTGCGATGCGCTTCGCCAGACTCCCGATTTCGTCTATTCCGTCTCCTGCACAACGCGGCCCGCACGCGCCGGGGAGATCGAGGGCGAAGATTATCAATTCATCCGCGAAGAGGACTTCGTCGCGAAAATCGAGGCAGGCGAATTTCTCGAACACGCCATGGTGCACAACCATCGTTACGGAACGCTCTGCGGTCCCATTCTCGAGAACCTGCGCGCCGGCGTGGACGTGCTGATCGATGTCGACACGCAAGGCGCACAATCGATTCGCTCCTATCACGATTCGTTTATTCGCGCCGCGCTTTGCGACGTATTCATCATGCCACCCGATCTGGAAGAGCTGCGCCGGCGGTTAATCAAACGCGGCACCGAAACACAGGCACAAATTGATCTGCGTCTCACGACTGCGGCGCGTGAGATGATGTTGTGGCGCGACTACCGCTACACCATCATTAGCCGATCGATGGAAGAGGATTTGCTCAAATTTCGCCACATTATGGGCGCAGAACGATACCTCAGCCGCCGCCTGATCCAGAATTGAAGACGAAAAATAAATGCGTCGTCCTCGGCGTCACGGGATCGATCGCTGCCTACAAATCGGCCGAGCTCGCGAGCCTGCTCTTCAAACAGGGGCACGAGGTTTTTGTAGTCATGACGAAAGACGCGACCGAATTCATCACGCCGCTGACTTTGCAGACGCTCTCAAAGAATCCGGTCATGACGAGCTTCTACGACGAAAAGGAAAACTGGCGGCCTGGTCACATCGAGCTGGCTGACCGCGCCGATTTATTGCTCATCGCACCGGCTACTGCGCACATCATCGCCGAGCTGGCCAACGGCCTCGCCGGCCACCCGCTGGCCGCGATCGCGCTCGCGACGCGCGCACAAATGATGATCGCGCCGGCCATGAATGGAAAAATGTGGGAGCACGCGGCCACTCAGGAGAACGTGGCGAAACTGAAATCCCGCGGTGTCGAGTTCATCGGGCCGGAGGAAGGAATGCTCGCGTGCGGCTACGAAGGCGCGGGCCGCTTGTGGAAAGTCGATGATATTGCCTTCCGCGCGGAGTTCCTGCTCCAACGCCACGACAAGCTAATCGCGTGAGGATCGTCGTCACGGCTGGCCCGACGCGCGAGCCGATCGATCCGGTGCGATTCATCAGCAATCGTTCCTCTGGGAAAATGGGCTATGCCATCGCAGAAGCAGCGATCAACGATGGTCACGACGTGACCTTAATCTCCGGACCCGTCTGTCTGGCGAGGCCGGCCCGCACGACTTTCGTTTCAATCGCGACGAGCGATGAGCTCCACCGCGAGGTGATCGCGCGACTCGACCGATGCGACGTCCTCGTCATGTGCGCAGCAGTGGCTGATTACAAGCCGACCACCGTTAACGAGCGGAAAACGAGGAAGTCACGCGAGCTGTTCGCGCTTGAGCTCACGCCGACGGTTGATGTGCTCGCGTCTGTCGGTTCGCATGCGCGCAATACGTTTGTCGTCGGATTCGCAGCTGAAACTCACGATCTTGAAAAACATGCGCGTGAGAAACTCGCGAAGAAAAATTGCGACATGATTGTCGGGAACGACGTCAGCCGCGGCGATTCCGGAATGGAATCAGATGAAAATGAAGTCGTGATTTTCACCCGCGAAGGCGAAATGACGCGTATCTCGCGCGCGCCCAAAAAAAATATCGCGCGCGAGTTGATGAAAATAATTTGCGCAAACGCGAAAAAAGTTTTGACAAAAAAAACGTGACGACTAGTGAACGAGTTAGTGAACTTATTCACAACTGTTCACACCCACCGCATCCGCGGAAGGAAAGGGGGGATCATTGATGCCAGCGAAGAAAAAATCATCGAAGAAAGCACCCGCTAAGAAAAAAGCAGCCAAAAAAGGCGGCAAGAAACATTAGCGGCTAATCGCCCCACGGAAGTTACGATCGTAACTTCCTCACCGTAACTTCAACCCGGGAGGAGAATGATTTCTTCTCCCGGTTTTTTTTGTGGCGATTTGTGCGAGCTAATTCAGAGATGACTGAATACCTCGAGGCCGCCGTCGAAGCGGCGTGCTCTGCCGGCAAGCTGCTCTGCGATAACTTCGGGGAGCGACTCCACGTAAATTCGGAGACGCGACACGATATCAAGCTCGAGCTCGATGTGCAGACACAGGAGCTGATCACGCGTTCGCTCCTGGGGAAATTTCCGCAGCACGCGCTCTATGGCGAAGAGGGCATCGTCGGGGATCAGTCCAGCCTGCATCAATGGATCGTCGATCCACTCGACGGAACCGTGAATTTCTTTTATGGCATCCCCCACTTCTGCGTCTCGATCGCTCTGCGCGAGGGCGAGCAGATCGTCCTCGGGGTTATTTACGATCCGATCCGAGACGAGCTTTGGACAACTACCCGCGGCGGCGAAGCATTGCTCAACGGCAAGCCGATCCATGTGAGTCGACGCGCGCAGGTCAGCGAAGCGGTTGTCTCGGTGGGCCTGTCGAAAAGCGCGACGACGATCGAAGCGGGGTTGCCGGTCTTGCAGGACATGGTGCATCGCGCACGCAAATGCCGGCTGCTTGGAAGCGCCGCGCTCGACATGGCCTACGTCGCGTCTGGCCGGTTCGATGCCTACATCGAGCAGGGCATCAGCCTCTGGGACGTCGCAGCAGGCTGGATTTTGATTGAGAGCGCCGGCGGCAAGGTCGAGATGCGGCCACGTCGGGATATGAAAGATAAATACAGCGTCGTGGCCACCAACGGTCTTCTCGACCTGAAGCTATGATGCGAACTCGTTCCGGCATCGGCTACGACGCGCATCGGCTGGCGCCCGGACGCAAACTGATCCTCGGCGGAATCGAGATTCCACACTCCCAGGGCCTGGACGGGCATTCCGATGCTGATGTCCTTTGCCACGCCCTCGCAGACGCGCTGCTCGGCGCAATTGGCGAGCGCGACATCGGCCATCACTTTCCGAACAGCGACGAGTCCATTCGCGGAATCAGCAGCATCGCGATTCTCGAACGTGTTCAACACCTGATCGCAAAGTGTGGCGGGCACATCGTCAACGTGGATGCGACTTTGATCGCGGAGGCTCCGAAAATCGCGCCCCACATTGCGGCGATGCGCAAGAAAATCGCAAACGCGCTTGGCATCGATCCATTACGCATCGGCATTAAGGCGACAACGAACGAGGGCCTCGGCACGATCGGGCGCGGCGAAGGAATGGCAGCGCTGGCCGTAGCGAGCGTAGAGGTGGAGTAGGTCGAGCGCGGGCGCGTTTGTCATTCCGAGCGAAGTCGAGGAATCTCCGAACATGCGAAGCACGGGGATGTCTCGACTCCCCTCGACATGATACCCTGATGGCGCTCCGGTTTTTCAACACCTATTCGCGGGAGCTGGAGGAATTTCATCCGCTCAACCCACCGGCCGTGAAGATGTACACGTGCGGGCCGACGGTTTACAGCTACGCGCACATCGGCAATTTCCGTGCCTACATCTTCGAGGACCTGCTGCAACGGCACCTCGAATCGCGCGGCTACACGGTCCACCGGGTGATGAACATCACCGACGTCGACGATAAGACGATACGCGGGGCGCGCGAAGCCGGCGTGCGTCTGGACGAATTTACCGCCCCGTTCAAGCAGGCGTTTCGTGAAGATGTCGAGACGCTGCGAATCAAGCGGGCTGATGATTTTCCGGCCGCGACTGAGCCGAAGCACATCGAGCGGATGATTGCCATGATCGGCGAGCTGATGCGCCGCGATCTCGCCTACCAGGCCGAGGACAAATCCGTTTATTTCCGAATCAAAAATTTTCCGAATTATGGCCGGCTTGCCCACTTCAAGCTGGATGAATTGCAATCGACTGGCCGCGTGAAGAACGACGAGTACGAGAAAGAGCACATCGGCGATTTCGCGCTTTGGAAAGCATGGGATGAGGAAGACGGACCGGTAGCCTGGGACGCTCCGTGGGGGCGCGGCCGACCCGGCTGGCACATCGAGTGCAGCGCGATGGCGACAGAACTGCTCGGCGAACAGCTGGACATCCATTGCGGCGGAGTAGACAACATTTTTCCTCATCACGAGGCGGAAATCGCGCAAACCGAAGGGGTGACGGGCAAACAGTTCGTCCGCTATTGGCTGCACTGCGCGCATCTGCTGGTCGAGGGACAGAAGATGTCCAAGTCGTCAGGCAACTTCTACAGCGTGCGCGACGTCCTCGCGCGGGGATACACCGGGCGCGAGGTGCGTTACGCGCTCTTGCGTGTCCATTACCGCGCGCCGCTCAATTTCACGTGGGAAGGAATGGAGGAATCGCGCGAGGCGCTGAGGCGGATTGATGATTGGGTGGCACGGCTCGAACAGCAATCGCAGCAACCAAACGCGCAACCCTCCTCCGCCGGGCTACGGCGGGCAGGCAGCTCGGCGCTTACCGTTCAACCTCCAATCGAGAAGTTCGAAACAGCGCTGGACGACGATCTGAACATTTCCGGCGCTCTTGGCGTGTTGTTTGACGCAATTCGCGAGTGCAATCGGGCGCTGGATCAACAAACCTTCGATGCTGCCGCGGCTCAAGAGTGGCTGCAGTGGTGGCGGAAGATCAATCGCACTCTCGAGTTCACCGGCACGCCCGGCGGCATGCCGGAGGAAGTCACACGGTTAGCCGAGGAACGGCTGCAGGCGAGGCTTGCAAAAAATTGGGCGGCAAGTGATGAATTGCGCGACCGCCTCGTGGCGCTCGGCTGGGAGATCCGCGACACCAAGGAGGGGCAAAAGCTCACCCACCGCGGCGGCGCCTAACTACGCATCAATGTTCGAACCCGCGCAGTTCCTCAGTCTCGATCAGACCGAGCATCCGAAGTTGTTCGAAAACCAGCGTTATGTCTGGGATGCGCTTAAACAGATCGCCAGTTATCTGCAATTTCGGCTAAAGCCGGCCGTGCTCGGCGAACTGGTCGGCAAACCGTTTATCAGCAACCACGTTTACATTGGCGAGGGAACGGTCGTTGAGCAGGGGGCGATGCTCAAAGGTCCGGCGTGGATCGGCCAGAACTGCCACATCCGGAGCGGTTGTTATGTGCGCGAGAATGTGATCGCAGGCGATGGCGTCGTAATGGGCAATTCGTGCGAGTTCAAGAACTGCATCCTGTTCAATGGCGTGCAGGTCCCGCATTTCAGCTACGTGGGGGATTCGATCCTCGGCGCGCGTGCCCATCTCGGCGCGGGGGTTATTCTTTCCAACGTGAAGCTCGATCACCGTGAGATCCATGTCGCCGCGACCGACGGTGATATCGCCACCGGCCTGACGAAATTCGGCGCGATCATTGGTGATCGGACCGAGATCGGTTGCAACGCGGTCGTCAATCCAGGCGCGATCATCGGCCGCGATTGCATCATTTACGCGGGAGCAAATTTCCGGGGCGTTCTGCCCGAGGCAAGCATCCTCAAGGTGCGGCAGAATGTGCAGGTAATGACCCGGCGTGCCGCCCCGTCCTAGCTACTGGCGGATGGGCGGGGATTCGAACCCCGGGTGCCGGTAAAGGCACACACGCTTTCCAGGCGTGCACAATAGACCGCTCTGTCACCCATCCCTTTCGCTCTTACTCCTGGTCCTGATCCACGTTGCAGCCGGGAAACAGATTACGAGCAAGAGGAGGAGCCTTTACAATTGGAGCCGGCGGAAGATTTCGTCGAGCGGGAGTTGCAGGCTGATGAAGAATTCGCCGAAGTCACCGTAGAGCGCGCTTACTTCATCGAAGCGCATCTGGTAGACGATCGATTTGATCTGGAACGTGTCACTCGCAAAGAGCGTCACGCCCCATTCGGCATCGTCGAGCCCGGTCGAACCGGTGATTAGCTGCTTCACTTTACCGGCGTATTGCCGGCCGACTGCGCCGTGTCCGAGCATCAGTGTTCGGCGCTCTTCGAAAGCCAGCGAGTACCAATTCCGCTGCTCGCCCCGTCGTTTGCTCATGTTGTAAAAACAGACGACCGGCCAGTCGGGCAGCGTCGGATAGACGCGCTCGTGACGATAATGCGTCATCCGTTCATCGAATGAAACCATCGCGCTCTCGAACTCGGGTGAACCGCGCTTCAGCTTCTGTTCGTTCTCGACGGTCGCCGCGTAATCTTCAGCGGTAGTGCGGTACTCGCTTTCTTCAGTCAGTGACAGATAACTGTAGACTGGCTCGAGCACCTCGACACCGAGCGACAAGCTGAGGCGCTTCTCGATCTCATTGGCACGATGAAGGTCCGGAGTGATCAGCATGAAGGCGAGATCCGCTTTCGGCGTCACGACGCTCATGGTCAGGAGCTGCGTTGATTCGATCGCGCGAATCTCCTGCACGAGGGCAGCCAGTTTGGTCTGGGCCGCCCGCTGCTCCTGCGCGTCGAGAAGATCCCACTGCGCGTGCTCAACACGATAAAACAGATGCAGGCAGTGCCACCCCTGCTCGGGAATCAAAGGCGTATGCTTGTCGCTCACCGCGCAAGTGTCTGCGCCGCTCGAGAAACAATCAAGCAGCCGCCGGCGTGAGACCTAGGCCGCGCTCACCGTCCGCGGCAGATGGGTCATACAATACTCCTCGCCGTCGCGCGCGACGCGAAACTCAAGGTTTGGATCGGTCAGCTCGGTCGCGCCACAGGTGGCGCAGCGATGGAGCGGCTGCTCATCGGAGCGTGTCTGCACCTCGAACCGCTTCCGGCGTTCCGCGACCTGCTGGCGATGTCGGGCATTGTAGATGAACTCCGGGCCGAAGAAGACGACAAAATTACCCAGCGCCGCGACCATCGCCATGCGGTAGGCATTTGTTCCCCCGAGGAAACCGAGGAGAAGAAAGGCGGCCGAGAACCAGGCGAGCCACTTCACCTTCACCGGCAGGACAAAGAATACATAGATGACTTCGTCCGGATAAAAGCGGGCGAAGGCGAAGAAGAGCGACGCCGCGAGCATCGCGTTCGAGAACTGCGCGCCGAAGAGAAACGCGGCAATCGTTGTGCCAATCATGCCGACGATGAAGTAGAGGGTGAGGCGAAAGGCGCCCCAGGCCTGCTCGAGACCCTCGCCGATGAACCAGAGGAACCAAAGTGCGAGCAGAAGCCAGAGCGGCTGCAGCATCGACCCTGGTTGCCCGCCAATTTGCGGAATGAAGATGTAGGTGACGAGCCTCCAGACTTCTCCGTGGCGAATCCGATTCGGATTGAGCTGCAGAACCGAGATGAATTCCGGGTTGATAAAAGTCAGCAGATAAACAAGCGCGGTGAACGCGACAACGATCCGCATCAGGTGCGGGATGGCGATGAAGCCGATGCGGCGTTCGAGTTTGTCGAGCACGCTCATCGTTACATGATCGTAATCGCGCTCAGTAGCGGTGGTCTGCGCCGGCCGATTGGCGAAAGCGTGCGACGATTGCAGCGCTGATCGCGCGCCGCGGCTGTCTCGCCTTCGTTGACGCACGATAGCTGGCCGCTACCGTCTCGCTCGTGACTGCCGCGCCTCTCAAACGCACCCCGCTTCACGAGGAGCACGTACGGCTTGGGGCAAAAATGATCCCCTTCGGCGACTGGGAAATGCCGGTGCAATACAGCGGTATCGTGGACGAACATCAGGCGGTGCGAAACAACATTGGTATCTTCGATATTTCGCACATGGGACAGCTGGTCGTCTCGGGGACGGGTGGAGGCGAATGGTTGAATCGGATGCTGACGAACAATATCGAGAAGCTCGAAGTCGGCGGCGGTCAATACACCTTTCTGCTAAACCAGAACGCCGGCATCATCGATGACCTGATTGTTTATCGCGTCGCGCCCGAGCGCTTTCTTCTGGTTGTGAACGCATCTCGCACCGATGAGGACTTCACCTGGTTACAGTCGCACATTCATCCCGGCGTGACGCTCGAAAATCGCAGCGCCAGTTACGGAGGACTCGCCATCCAGGGGCCGCGGGTCGGACAGCTTTTTCGCGAGTTGTTCGGCGCCGAATTCGAATTGCCGGCGCGAAACACAATCGTCGACGCACACCTGAACGTAATGCCTTTGGCGATCGCGCGGACTGGTTACACAGGCGAGGATGGAGTGGAAATTTTCTTCCCCGCGAAGTACGCGCCGGCGATCTGGACAAGCCTGCTCGACAAAGGCAAGACACTCGGAATTCGCCCCTGCGGACTCGGCGCCCGCGATACGTTGCGACTCGAAATGTGTTACCCGCTTAATGGCAACGATCTCACGCCGGAACACAATCCGCTCGAAGCCGGGCTCGGGTTTTTCGTCGATCTGACGAAGCCGAGCTTTACCGGACGCGAGGTGCTGTTGCAGGTCAAAGAGAAGGGCTTGCAACGCCGACTCGCACCGTTTCGGATGCAAGGCAAAACGCCGCCGCCGCGACCGCACTACGCCGTGTTCCGCGCCGGCCAACGACTGGGCGAAGTGAACAGCGGGACATTGTCGCCAAGTCTCGGCTACGGAATCGGCATGGCTTATCTGCCCGCGGAACACGCCAAGGTCGGGACCGAGCTCGAACTCGAAATCCGCGGCCAAAAATTTCCTGCTGTCATCGAGAAGAAACCTCTCTACAAGAAACCATCATGAATGTTCCCGAGGATCTCCGTTACGCCGAGTCACACGAATGGGTGCGGGTCGAGGGCGGGAACGCCCGGGTTGGCATCACGGATCACGCGCAGGCTGAATTGACGGACGTTGTTTATGTCGAACTGCCGCAGGTCGGCAAAGAGGTGACGGCGCGCGACGCGACCGCGGTGGTCGAGTCGGTTAAAGCGGCAAGCGACATTTACGCGCCCGTCAAAGGCACGATTGTCGAAGTGAACAAAGCGCTCGAAAACGATCCCGGGCTGATCAATCGCGAACCATTCGGCGAAGGCTGGATCTTTGTCCTGAAAATGGATTCGCCGGACGAAGTGCAGCAGTTGAAAGACCCTGCCGCTTATCGCCAGCAGATCGGCTAGTCGGACCGGCTGCCGAAGAGCAGTTGCTCGATTCCGCGGAGCACCTCGCCGATCCGCATCGGAGCAGCGAAAAAGCTGTAACCACTGAGGACACCGGCTGAGGTTACGTCGTCGGATACACCGAAACCGGAGATGCAAAGGACCGGCGTCTCCGCCAGTGTGGCATCGCTTCGGATCTGTCGCGCCAGCGCGGTCGCTTCAACTACGCTCGTCATGAAATCGAGCAGGATCAGATCGGGCTGGAAGAATTGCGCCACGCGCACGGCGGCGTGTTCGTCATGCTCCTCGCGAACCGAATACCGGCCGCTTCGTTCCAGCGCGTCGCGGACTGGCCGTGTCACGGCGGGGTCGTGATCGATGAGCAGGATCTTTTTCGGAAAGGTCATCGGCTGACCGCGTAACGAGCATCGCTTGTGCCACGCTAAAGGGCCCGAGTCGCCAACCGACGCTCCGCAGGCTTTTGCGCGGTCAGATGAACGCCGAAATCGTGGTGATCGCGAGGGCCAGGATGACGGTGTTGAAGACGAACGACAGGAGGCCGTGGAGGAGGACGAGGCCGCGGATTTGCCGGGACGTGATCTGCACGTCGGAAACCTGAAAGGTCATTCCGATTACAAAGGAGAAGTAGGCGAAATCGACGTAATTGGGAAACCGCTCACCGGGAAAGTCCAAGCCGCCATGGCGATGCTCCGCGTTTTCATCGTCGTCGCCATAAAAGGTGTGGGCGTAACGGAGACCGAAAACGGTGTGGAGCAACAACCACGCGCAGGCGATCGCGAGAATGGTAAGAGCGACATGGCCGGACAGGTACAGTTGCTGGTGCGCGCCGGCTTTGTTCGCGCGCAACAGCCAGATAATGGAAAAGAGGCTGGTGCACGCGGCCGCGACAACGAATATGAAGATGAGCAGTCGACTTACGTCCTGCTCTTTTGCACGCTGGCGCAACTTCGCCGGTGGTGTGGTCACGATCGTGAGCCAGGCGAGCAAGAGCACGCAAAAGCCGAATGCGTTCCAAGTTGCGAGTAATTCAGTCGAAAGCGATACGCGGCCGCGCAGTGACACGAACACCGCCACGGCGACCAGTCCGGCAATCACCAGGCGATGGCGAGCATCCTGCCGGCAAATCCAATCGATCGCTGTGCTCATGTCGCTGCGCGGCAGTTAAACGCCAAGCGCGCGCGAGACGCAAGCGTTAGCCGAAGATGCCGAGGTTTGGGTTGGCGAAGCGGCCGATATTCGGCAGCACAATCGCAAGGTCGCTCGCGCTGACGCCAAACCAGGTCGCGAGCGTTGCGGCAAATTCGTCGACGGACGTCGTCGGAATCCACCGGCCCTGGCCGGTATCGTCCGGGCCGTTAACTGCCAGGGTTGGAAATGCGCCGAAGAATCGGCCGCCTTGGACTGCGCCGCCGAGCACGAATTGATGGCTCCCCCACCCGTGGTCCGAGCCCGAGCCGTTGGTTGGGAAGGTGCGGCCGAAATCGGAGGCAGTGAATGCCGTCACCTGCTGCGACACAGCCAGCTCGACGCTGGCGTTGTAAAACGCGTTCAGCGCCTGGCTCAATTCGGTAAGCAGACTCGCCTGAGAAGTGAGCTGATCCCCGTGCGTGTCGTAGCCTTGCACGGCCACGAAGAAAATTTGCCGGCGCATGTTCAAGTTGTTTCGCGCGGCGATCAGCTTCGCCACCATGTTGAGTTGTTGCGCCAGACCACTGGTTGGAAATGTCGTTTGCAGCGCCGGAACATTCGCGAGCGCGGCGGTCAGCAGTTCGTTGTCCGCGATCGAACGCGAAACCGTATCGGCGTAAGCCTGCTGAAAGAGATTGTGCTGCGGCAGCGCGAGCAGATCCTTGAATGCCTGCAGGCGAACGTTCGCGTTCGCGCTTCCGTCGAAGCCTGACAAGCCGATACTGCCAGTCGGCGAAATTTGGTAGGGGATCACATGGTTGCCGACCTCGAAAGTGTTAGTGCCGGCGATCGAGATCGCGAGCGAGATCTTCGAATCACCGTTCAGCGACTGGAGCAGATCAGCGGCGCGTCCGCCCCACCCGGTGAGCGAAGTCTGGTCCGAAACGGAGGTCTGCCATTGCACCGACTGGTCGGCGTGCGAGAAAAGTTGATGAGGTACGGCCGCGCCGCCGGAGAGGTATTGCGCCCGCGTGATCGGCGCGACCAGCGTGCCGACGTTCGTCACGATCCCGAGCTTTCCCTGGTTAAAGAGCGACTGCATCTCTGGCATGCTCGGGTGAAAGGCAAAGTCGCGACCGTCGCCGGCCTGCAATGTAATTGGCAGGAGCGCTGACTGTGGGAGGGCGAGAACCCCGCGCGCGGCTGCATACGACCCGTAGCCGCCTGCATCGTGAGGAATGAGGCAGTTGTTCGCGTCGTTGCCACCAAAGAGAAAGAGACAGACGAGCGCCTTGTAATCGCTGGTATCGGTCGTTGCGGCGCTGAGTTTCCGCAGGTCGAAAATTGTGTTCAGAATCCCGGCGGTGCCGAGCGCGGCGCAGCCTGCCTGGCGAATGAAAGTGCGGCGAGTCGTTTGCAGTTGCATGGCTATTTGTCGACCGCGAATTCCGGGGAATTGATCACGAGATAGATCGCGGTCCTGGCGCGCTCCGTCGGATTAGAGGCGCCAATCTGCGTCACGGCATCGGTCACAATCGTGCGCATTTCCGGCGACATCGAGCTGGCGAGCAACAACGCGTTCAGATGATTGACCAACTGCGCTGGATCGGCGGCTAGATTGCTATCGCTCGTCAGGTCGAGCGTGACCTTGTTCGCCGGGGGTCCAATGAAGCCGTAGATCGCGTTGCGCAGGTAATTTGCGAGGGTGATCGTCGTCGTCTCAGTCGTAATCTCCAGCTCCGGGCTAAGCAGGCCATTCTGCGCGATCGTGCCGGGCGCCTCGTAATCGGGCGAGAAAAAGTTGAAGACCGTCGGTGAATGCAACGGTACTTGCCCTAGTGCGGTCGGGCTGCCGAGCGTGAAGTGTCCGTCCGGCGACGAGGCGTGGAAGGCGCGGAGCAAAGTGGTCAGGCGCAGCACCGGCTCACGGACATGTCCCCCGCCCTGCTCGGTCCTCGCCGCGCCGCGCGCATCATAATCCATCAGGATTGCACGAATCACGGCCTGCAAGTCGCCGCGCACCCCCTTGCCGTTGTCGTTAAAGACGGATGCGACCCGGTAAAGGTAACCAGGGCTAGGATTACTGGTGACGAGTCGCTGGATCAGTTGTCGACAAACGAATGGCCCGACGTTGGGGTGGTTGAAAATCGTATCGAGCGCCTCTTTCAGGTCCAGCTCCGCCGTTTGGTTCGCCGGGAGCACAACGCCGTCGAGGATTGTCTTCGCCGCCGTTTCGTGATGGCTTGGCACGCTCATCATTGGGTCGCGAAAATCCGGTGTCGCTCCGAACCACACCGGCGTGCCGGTTTGCGCGTAGTTCCAGCCGGTGAATGCCGAAGCCAGGCCGAGCACTGCCTCCTGATTGTAGGTCGTGATCGGAAATCCGCTGGAATCAAGCGTCAGGCTGCCGTCGAGATTCAACCGGTACAAGCCGATCGAGAAGAGCTGCATGATCTCACGCGCATAATTTTCGTTCGGCTGCGTCCCTTTCGTGGGGTTTGCCTTGTCGTTGTGCAGCATGTCGAGGTACTTGCCCATCGCAGGGCTAAGAGTGATGTTTTCGAGCAGCTGGCGGTAATTGCTGAACGCATCTTTCACCAGCACGTCGACATAGGTCGACATGGCGATCGGCTGGTTACCTAGTCCGGCGCTGTTCACCGAGACGACGAAGATTTCGCTGAGCGCGAAAGCGACCCTCTGACGCAGCTGATCCGGCGCGGTGTTCGCGTAAGTCCACCACGCTTCCATGCTTTGCGCGAGCGCCGGCGGGTTCACGCCCGAAGCGTCGACGAACGCGGCGTGACTCGAAGCTGTTGCACTGAATTGCTCGTTCAGAAACGCATCGAACCCGACCTGTTGGACGTGCGCGATCAACTCGTCGGTTGGACCAAAAGTTGATTGTGAGAGAAAGCGCGCCGCATCGTCAGGCGTCGGCGTTCCGCTGGCGAGCGGTGGCGGCGGCGTTGGCAGCGGCGCGACTTGCGCTCCTCGCGACAGATCGAACAGACCTTTGATCTCACCCTTTGGATAGTTCGAGGTGTGGATGTTCAGGTAAGTCTGACCGGACTTAATCATCGCCACGATGTCGGCGACGGAGAACGGACCGACTGCGGTGAGAGCCCAGATGTAGCTCCCGTCGGGCTGCGGTGCGGTCGCATCGATATCGAAAAGGATCGTGCCGTCAGCGCCGTGAATGTGCATGCCGGTGACGGGCGATGAGAGATTCGAGTAACTAAAGACGAGTGAGGCTGACTTTTCGTCGGCCGACAGACGCAAAGTTGCGGTGCCGGAACCAAGGGATGTGGTACCGGGCTGTGCGCGCAGCTCCGAGATATAGAGCGTCGAGCCGTCCGCCTGTGGCGGCTGATCCAGGTCGTAAAACTCGATCAGGGCGACGCCTGTGCTATTCGCACTGCCGCGTACAACCGCGGTGTAGTTACCCGGCAGGAGAGTCGAGACAATCGCCGGTTCGCGCTCGTCCGTCGGGGCTACCGTGCTGGCGGAAATTTCATCCGCCTGGCTGCTGCGCCAATTATCGTTTTGCGCAAGCATCGCGCCGTTGCTGTCGTGCAACTCCACCGTCGGATCCTGTAACCGCCCGATAATCGGCGCGCCGTTCAACGTTAATGATGGACCGCGCACGCGCGCGATCATCCTCTTCGAGAGATCGCCGCGAACGATGAAGCCTCCGATCATCACGTCTCGCCGGTGAGGACGTCGCCGCGGGTCGAGAGATTTCCGAGTCGGGACGCCGCGGTCGTCGGATCAAGGTCGTATACCTCCACCAAAGCGACACCGGTGCCGTTGTTCGCTCCCCGCACAACCGCCGTGTAGTTGCCGGGATTCACCTTCGCGATCAGCGCAGAATCGCGATCGTTGGCTGGCGCGAGGCCGGTGGCGATAATCGCGTCCTGCTGTGTCGCTCGCCAGTCGTCGTTGCTTGCGACAATCGCACCACTGGCGTCGTGCAATTCGAGCACGGGGTCGGCCAGCGCGCCCGTCACAGGCAATGACTGCCCAATAGCGCGCAAGATAATGTTCTTCGGCGCACTCCCCGTGACGATAAAGCCGCCAATGAGAACATTGTCGCCATTCTCCACCCGCATGCGGGTGGAAAGGTTAACGAGGTTCGAAAGGGCATAACCCGAAGTAGCGACCGCGCACAAGATGAACGCGATCGCGGCGCGGCGAAGCTGGGAGGATCTCATTTGGCGACTCGCGCCGCGGACCAGGAGAAGACACCGGGAAGCCCGGTGAAGCAATGGTTCGCGCAGAGGGAAATCGAGCACAAATCAGACCAGCTCTCGGCCGGCATCGGGGCTGTGGGCGCGGTCATTTCGCAGGCGATTCCGCTTCATCCAACCGGGGGTGCTGACGGAAGTCGCGCTTTTTTCTGCGGTCGCCTGTGCTTAGCTACTCCTTCTATGGCAAGCCACGCGGCGAAACCGGCGAAAGCCGACGAGGAATTGAACTTCGAGCGCGCGATGGATCGCCTCGAGTCTATCGTCGACGAAATGGAAGCGGGGAAGTTAATGCTGGAAGATCTGATCGTGCGCTACGAAGAAGGCATGAAACTCGTGGGCGTCTGCCAGGAACGGCTCGCGAGCGCGGAGAAACGGATCGAGATTATTACCCGCAACCATGCCGGCAAACCGGTCGTGAAAGAATTTGAACCCGGCGGGGAGACCAGTTCACCGGCAGAACGCGAAGCAAAGACAGGAAAAGAAAATGACGATGTCAGACTCTTCTGAGACGGCGACAACGGCGCGCTTGCTCGACGGCATTCGCTCGCCCGCCGACGTGAAGGCGCTGCGCGAGCAGGACCTGTCGCAGCTTGCGCAGGAAGTGCGCGACGAGCTGATCAAGACGCTTTCGCAGACCGGCGGCCACCTCGGACCGAATCTTGGAGTCGTGGAGCTGACGATCGCGCTCCATCGCGTCTTCAATACACCAAAGGACAAATTCATCTTCGACGTCAGCCACCAGGGCTATGTCCACAAGATGTTCACCGGCCGACTGGATCGCATCCAGACAATGCGCCAGTACAAGGGACTGAACGGGTTTCTTCTGCGAAGCGAAAGCGATCACGACTGCTACGGTGCCGGTCACGCCGGAACAGCGTTGTCTGCCGGTCTCGGCATGGCGGTCGGCCGCGACCTGCGCGCGGGTGACGAGCACGTGGTGGTGGTCGCGGGCGATGCGGCCTTCACCTGCGGCATCAGCTACGAGGCGATGAACAATGTGAGGGCGCAGACGAAGCGCTTTATCGTTGTGCTGAACGACAACGAATGGTCGATCGCAAAGAACGTTGGCGCGATCGCCTCCTACCTGAACAACATCGTCGCCAATCCGCTTTACGCAGGACTGCACGACAAGGCGCGGCGTTTCGTCGAAGCGGTTGCCGGCAAAACCGCTGTGCACCTCGCCCACAAGTTCGAGGAAGGCGTCAAGAACCTGCTCGTCCCGAGCGTGATTTTCGAAGAACTCGGCCTCCACTATTACGGCCCCATCGATGGCCACGACATCCCGCTGCTCACGCGTACCTTCGAGTTTCTTAAGACGCAGGACGAGCCGGTCCTCCTCCACATTCTGACCAAGAAAGGAAAAGGCTATGACCCGGCTCTGGCCAAGCCGGACAAGTTTCACGGCCTCGGCAAATACAAGATTGAAAGCGGCGAAACCGCCCCGAGTCCTACGCCTACCTACTCTGAGATCATCGGTAAGACGCTGGCCAGGTTTGCCGAGTCCAACCAGAACATTGTCACGATCACCGCCGCGATGCCGAGTGGCACGGGCCTGGGATACTTCCAGGCGCAGCATCCGACGCGCTACTTCGATGTCGGTATTGCTGAAGAGCACGCTGCGCTGTTTGCCTGCGGGCTTGCCACGCAGGGACTGAAGCCGTTCCTCACGATCTACTCGACGTTCATGCAGCGTGCCTACGACATGATTATTCACGACATCGCGCTGCAGAATCTGAATGTCTGCCTTTGCATGGATCGCGCGGGACTGAGTGGCGACGATGGCCCGACTCACCACGGCTTATTCGACATTGGGTATCTGCGGCATGTGCCGAACATCGTGCACATGCAGCCGAAAGATGAAGACGAGTTCGTCGATATGCTCTGGACCATGGCCAACTACAACGGTGGGCCGATCGCGATTCGCTATCCGCGTGGCGTTGGCACCGGCGCGATCGCGAAGCCGCAGCCGAAGCTGCTCGATATCGGTAAGGCGGAGGTGGTGCAGCATGGCCGAGACGTCGCAATCTTCGGCCTCGGCAACATGTTCGAAGTCGCACAGGAGGCCGCGCGAAAGCTCGCCGAGAAGGGTGTCTCAGTCGCGCTGATCAATCCGCGCTGGATCAAGCCGCTCGACACCGGAACGATTGAATTCTTCGCGCGGAGCGTCGAGGTCGTCTGCACGCTCGAAGACCACGTCCTCCACAATGGCTTTGGCTGCGCGGTCATGGAGCACCTGCACGAGCAAATGATCAATACGCCCGTCGTGCGCATCGGCTGGCCCGATCACTTCATCGAGCACGGCACGATCCCGATCCTGCGAAAGAAACATGGCGTGACCGCCGATGCGCTGGTGGAAAAGGTGATGCCATTGTTGCAGGCGCGGCGCGCCAAGGCGCACTCGAGCGCAGCGTGAGCGCCATAGAGGCGCACGGGCTGACCAAGGTTTACCGCACCTACAAAAAGGAAAGCGGCCTGCGCGGCTCGATCAAAGGACTCGTCCGCCGTAAATACGACGAGACACGCGCGGCGGACAACGTTTCCTTTGCAATCGAGGAAGGCGAAGTGGTCGGCTTTCTCGGGCCGAACGGCGCGGGCAAAACCACGGTGCTCAAGATGCTCTCCGGCCTGCTAAATCCCACGTCGGGCGACGCGCGGGTCCTCGGCTTTGTGCCTTGGGAACGCCGCAACGAGCTGAAGCGTCAATTCGCGCTTATCATGGGCCAGAAGAACGCCCTCTGGTGGGACCTGGCTGCGCAGGAATCACTCGAGCTCAACCGCGCCATCTACGGCATCGATCGCGAGCGGTTTCGCAAGGTCGTCGGCGGGCTCGCCGAGCTGCTCGACGTGCAGGACAAAATGAACGTCATGGTCCGTGAGCTTTCGTTGGGCGAGCGCATGAAGATGGAACTCATTTCCGCGCTTATTCACGAGCCGCGCGTCCTCTTTCTGGATGAGCCGACGATCGGTCTCGATGTCGTAAGTCAAAAGCGGGTGCGCGAATTCCTGCGCATCTACAACTCGGAACGTCGCATCGTGACGATGCTGACAAGCCATTACATGCAGGATATCGAGGAGCTCTGCGAACGGGTGATCGTGATCGACCACGGAAAGATTTTTTTTGACGGCCCGCTCAGCGAAATCGTCGATCGGTTCTCAGGTTACAAGACTGTGACACTCACCTTTGAGAACAAAGCGGAGCGCAACTTCTCCGCGTATGGCGAAGTGGTTGAGCAATCGCCACTCTCGGTCAAACTGAAAGTGCCGCGAGCGCAGGTGACGGAAACATCAAGGCGCCTGCTCGACACCTGCGCGGTGACCGACATCAACGTTCAGGAGCTCCCAGTCGAAGACGTCATTCGCCAACTGTTCGGCGAATACGCGCATCCGCCCGCTCAGTCGAACGGCGCGCCTGCGGCTTAGCGGTAGAGCGCGTCGCGCAATTCGTGCGCGTAGGCAGCGTTGATCTCGAAAGACGTGACGGGCATCTCGGCCATCTCGATCTGGTCGCGGTAAGGAATACATTCCACAAACCCGGCGGACATCAGGCTGTTCAGCGTATCGGTAACGTCCTCTGCGTCCATGTGGGTGTTATCCTGGATTTCCGCGCCGAGCATTCCCTCAGCGAAGCCGATCACCCGGACAATGTTCTGTTCCCGACCCGTGAGTCTGATGTTTCGCATGTCTATAATTCAGAGCACTTTCTATACCGGTGCGAATTGGTCCGTAAATCACGTTGCCCAACTCGGGATCACGCTTTCTGTCATCCCTGCTTCGAAGGTCGGATACCGCGGTTCCCAGCCAAGAGCCCGCAGTTTGGCATTGCTGACCCGCTTGTTGGTCTCCCCTCGTCTACCGGTGGTTTTCACCTTCGTCGTTGACGGGTGCAACTGACCGAAATGCCGGGCGAGCCACTCGTAACACTCGCGCGCTGAGATGGGCGAGCCGTCGGCAACATTGAAAATCTCTCCTCGACGCTGCTCTCCTCCGGCAACAAAGAACAACGCCGCAGCTAGATCGTCTCGATGCACCTGGTTGATGAACCGGTCACTCGCCGGATCGAAAAACGGTTCGCCGGCAAGAAATCTTTGAAGCAAGAACGAGCGGCCGGGACCGTAGATGCCCGCTGCGCGCATGACAACTCCGCCAGCGGCGAGCACCAACTGCTCCGTTTCGCGGAGAACCCGTGCAGTCGGCCTGGTCGGCTCCGCCGCGCTTTCCTCGGTCACCCATCCGCCGTCGCACTGCGGATAAACGCCGGTACTGCTGGTAAAAATCAGGCGCGCGTCGGGAAAGGCGCGCAGGAGATTCCCGGCACCGCGAAGGTAGACCCGGCGGTAATCTTCTTCTCCGCCGCCACGGGAACTGACGCACTGAACGACAACGTGGAAATCGTGGTCGGCGGCTGTCACGTCCGATGCTTGACTGACGTCGCGAGTGCGAACCGTATACGGCGTTTGGGCCAGCTCGGCGGTTGAACCGGCAGTGGCTGTCCATCCTTCCACCTCCCAGCCGGCGTGGTGAAACAGGTCAGCCGCCGCGCGACCCACGTAACCACATCCGGCGATGAGGACGCGCGGCATCTTCCCCGCTACGCTGCGATTGCCGATTCGATCTCTATTTCGTCAAACGCGTTCGCCTGGGTCGCGCGTACCTGCCGGAGCCGGATCAATTCCAGGAGAGCGAGAAAGGTGACCACGACTTCCACCCGAGACGCAAGCTGCGCGAATAGCTCGGAGAATTTCAGCGGAACGCCGGCGGCAACCCGCTGCAAAATCGTCTCAATTTTGTCCGAGACGGTGAAGTGCTCGCCGAAAATCTCCCGCAAGTCTTCCCGCGCTTCGATCCGTTTGATTACATTCTGGAAGGCGTTGATCAGCTGGAAAATTCCAACTTCGCCGAGCCGGAGCGGCGCTTGTTCGAAATCGAGATGGGGAGTGGCGCCGCGGGCAAAGATTTTCTCCTGTTCGAGCTGCCGCAGCTGCAGCTGGCCGGCGGCCTCCTTAAACTTCTTGTACTCAATCAGCTGCCGGATCAGCTCCCATCGCGGATCGTCTTCTTCGACGTCTTCCTCCGGAGGTTGCTGGTCGGCTGGCAAGAGGCTGCGGCTTTTCAGGTAGATAAGGTTCGCGGCCATGACGACGAACTCGCCCGCGACCTCGATGTTCAGCTCTTTGAAAGCCTGGAGGTATTCGAGGTATTGTTTCGTGATCCGCTCGAGAGAGATGTCGTAGATATCGAGCTCGTCGCGTTTGACGAGATAAAGCAGGAGATCGAGGGGCCCCTCGAAGATCTCGAGCTTAACCTTGTAATCGGTTTCCATCGTCCGGCGGCGAATTTATCGCGCCGACTCGCGAAGTAAACGCGCGCCGTTTCTCAGCGGATGCGCTCGCGGTCCGGCATTTTGCGATGAACCCAGACGCTGTTCACAACGCCAAGACCAAACATGATCATGAGCACGAACGAGCCGCTGTAGCTAATCAGTGGCAGGGGCACGCCGGTGATCGGCAGCATCGAAATCGTCATCCCAACATTCTGGAAGATGTGTGTGAAAATCAGCGCTGTGATTCCCACGACAAGGAGCAGGCCGAACTGATCGCCGGCAAAAAACGCGACAAACAGACATGTCAGCAGTAAAAGCCCGAACGCGCTGATAAGAAAAACTCCCCCGACGAAGCCCCATTGCTCGGCGATGGCTGAGAAGATGTAGTCATTGTGCACCGCCGTCGCGGGAAGAAAGCCGAGCTCGATCTGCGTGTTCGGAGCTTTAAATCCCTTACCCGCCCAGCCGCCGGAGCCGATCGCGATCAGAGATTGGTTGATCGCCCACGCCGAACCCTGTCGGTCGATATCGGGGTTGATGAACGCCGTGATCCGCTCCTGTTGGTACGGTTTTAGTCCGAGGTTGATTGCGATCGGGATGAACGCCGCCGCAATCAGCAGAATACAGACAATATAACGGAGCGGAATTCCGCCGACGAAAAGCAGGGCGAGCAAGACAGGCCCCCAGATGATCACCTCCCCGAGATCGGGCTGCATCAAGATCAGCAGACACGGTGCGCCGACAATCACACCGCAAAGCAGCAGCCGCAGCATCGGATGCATCTCGCGGAACTGACTGAGGAAAAGCGCCAGGACCATAATCCCCGCGATAACCGCGAGCTGCGCCGGCTGGAAGTTTACCGGGCCGATGTGCAGCCAGCTGCGGGCACCATAAACCTTTTGGCCGATGAATTTCGTCAGCACGAGAAAAACGATGCCGGCGAGATACATCGGCAATGCGCCCCAGCGGACCCATTTATAATCGATCAGAGACGTGATGATGAAGGCGGCGAAGCCAACGGCGACCCAGTTGGCCTGTTTACGCCAGAACTCCTGCGCGACAGAATCCTCACGCATGTAGGTCGCGCTGTAGATTGCGATCACGCCAAAGACGGCGAGGGCCAACATGTTGGCGAGAAGGAGCCAGTTAAGGCCGAGAAGCTTGCGGAGAAACGGAGTCATTCGAGGACCGAACGTTGAGCCGCGCGACTATACGCCGGCGCGCGTAGAGGTAAACGGGGAGATGAATGCCACAACCAGTCGAAATCGCAATTCTTACGTGATATGAAGCTTTATTGTGTATATCCAACTTACTACACCAGAGAGACTTACATAGTTCGTAAAATATCTTAGCCACTTGCTTGTTACTTGGACTGGTCGACCTAGAATTTCTTTCAGCAATCGGGAGCGCGACATGGCTAGAAAACCAAAACGCAAACTAGCGCACCCGAAACTGCCCATGCAGCGGCAGCTCAACCTGCGGCACGAGGGCCGCTACTTCGACCTCCGCGCGATCTTCGATCGACTAAACGAGAAACATTTCCGCGGCCGCCTGCGCGGCTACAAGGTGGTGTGGGGTCGACGTCGCAAACATCGGCCGAAAGAATATTTCATCTTCGGGACAATTCAGGAAGAGGATCGCGTTATCCGGATCAGCCCATGGCTCGATCAGCCCTTCGTGCCGCTCTGGTTTCTTCAGTACGTGCTCTACCACGAGATGCTGCACGCCTTCGTCCCGGATGAAGTCGGGCCAAACGGCCGGCGAAAAATTCACACCGAGCAGTTCTACCGGCGCGAACGCAAATTTCCGGCTTACCGGCGCGCGCGGCGATGGGAAGAGGAAAATCTCGCGCGGTTCTTGAGGTAGAGCCGTTTTCCGGGATTCGGCCGGATCGACTCTCGCTACCGCCGCTCGGAAGCGCGCGCCGGATACGTATCAAACGATGACGGTGTCGTTCCGACGTTCTTCTTGATGAGGTACCAAAGCGTTGTCGCGAGTAGCAGGGAGATCAACTTCGCGCGCCAATTCTTCAGTAGTCGTTTCTTCATAAGGTCCTTGAAGTAGAATTTCGCTGATCCGCTTACGGAACGTTTCCGCGGTGAAGTTCCTCTCGATGCGCCGGCGATGGCAAATCGAAATGCCGCCTGTTTCTTCCGATACCACGACCGCAACCGCATCGGATTCTTCGGTGATGCCGAGACCGGCGCGATGGCGCAGACCGAGACTGCGGTCGAGGGTCTCGCGCTGGCTGACGGGAAAAATACAGGCAGCGGCAGCGATTCGGCCGTTGCGGACGACAACGCCACCGTCGTGCAGTGCCGCTTTGGGTTGGAAAATTGTCAGCATCATTTCGACGGAAAATTCCGCATCGAGGACCACGCCGGTTTCTTCATATACGCGAATCGACGTATCGCGCTCGATTGCGATCAGCGCGCCAAACTGCTTGTTTGCGAGCTGCGTCACCGCCTCCACAATGTCATGAACCGTCTCCCGTTTCTCGCTGGTCAGGGAAAAGATTGGATGGCCGCCGAGCTCGGCCAGGCCGCGCCGTAATTCGGGTTGAAAAATCACGACAAGCGCGACAGCGAGGAAAACCGAAAAACTGCGAATGATCCAGCCGATGACAACTAGGTTCAACAGCTGCGAGATCAGCGTCAGGGTGAGAAAAACAATTGCCAGACCGGTGAGCACCTTCGCGCCGCGTGTCCCGCGGAAGTAAAGGTAGCCGTAGTAAATGCCGACCGTGAGCAGCACGATCTCGATAGCACTGCGCCAGTTATCCAGCCAGCCGCGCAGCATCTCGAGCGTCATCCCGCCGCCTCCATCATTGTTTCAGCCACACGCAACGCGGCGGCGTTCTCCTTCACATCGTGCACGCGGACAACATTCGCGCCGCCCTGGCGCAGCAGCGCAGTCAGCGCCACGGTCGGAGCCCGCCGCTCAGACATGTCCGACGAGCCGATCAGCTTTCCGATGAATGCCTTTCGTGAGACACCGACAACGAGCGGACGATCTTCGCAGCGCAGCTTCGATAGATTACGCAGCAGCTCGATGTTGTGCTCGAGCGTCTTGCCGAACCCGATGCCCGGATCAAACGCAATCGCCATGGGATCGATCCCGCAACTTATTGCGCGGAAATATTGTTGTCGAAAAAAATCGCGGACCTCGCGCACGACATTTTCGTAGTGCGGCTTTAATTGCATCGTGCGCGGCGTTCCTTGCATATGCATGAGGGTGATGGCAACGCCTCGTTCTGCCGCGAGCGGCAACATCGCTTCGTCGCCAGTTCCGCCAGTCACATCGTTGATGATCGACGCACCTGCATCGAGCGCCGCCCGCGCGACAGCCGCTTTGGCCGTGTCGATCGAAATGAACGCGGGCACCTGCCGCCGAAGTTCCGAAATCACCGGCACGACGCGAGCGAGTTCCTCCTCGGCGGAAATACTTTCCCCGCCCGGTCGAGTCGATTCACCTCCGAGGTCGATGATCTGAGCGCCTTGTTCGGCCATGGTTGAGCCGTGTTCGACCGCCCGACCTGCGTCGAAAAATTCGCCGCCATCGGAAAACGAATCCGGCGTGACATTGAGCACACCCATGATCATCCCTCGCGCTGAGACGTCGAAAGTGCGGCCGGCGATTTTCCAGAGTGTCGCACTCATTCTTCGTGAGACTATCACACGACGCGCTTTATTCGATTACTCGTGAAATCGCCCAAACAATCACTTGAGCAGCGAATCCTGGCGCTGCTTCGCAATCCGAAATATCAGCCGCTCGACAAATCGGAGCTGGCCCGGGCGCTTCGTCTGAGCGGCCGCGAGCGCGTCGCGCTCCGGCAGACGTTGCGTGAGCTGGAGCGGGCGGGCGACATCGCGTGCATCCGCAAGAATCGCTACGTCCTTCCGGCGGAGGCCGATCTGGTCACCGGCACAATTCAAATCCAACAAGCGGGCTATGGGTTTTTAACCAGCGAAAAGGCCGGGCAGCCGGACATTTTTGTTCCTGCCGAGAATACCGGCACAGCGATGAACGGCGACCGCGTCGTTGCTCGCGTAACGCGCGATCAGGAGCGGGCGCGGGTCCGGGTCGGAGCCGGCGCGCGCGCCGAGGGTCGGGTCATCCGAATCCTCGAGCGCGCAAACGAGACGATTGTCGGCACGCTTCAGCAGACGCAAAACTTCTTCTGCGTCGTGCCGGACGATCCCCGGATCGTTCACAACGTTTACGTGCAGCCATCGGCGGCCAAGCCCGGGGACAAGGTTGTAGTCCGGCTGCTCTCCTGGGAATCACGCCACGTAAATCCCGAGGGCGAGATTGCCGAAGTGCTAGGCCGGGCGGGTGCGCCCGGGGTCGACATGCTGTCGATTATCAGGAAATATCATTTACCGACCGACTTCCCGCGGCCGGTGATCGCAGAGGCGGAACGGATCCCGGAGAGCGTCACGCCCGAAATGTGGCAGGGTCGCGAAGATCTTCGACACCAGTTCATCGTCACGATCGATCCCGACGACGCACGCGATTTCGACGATGCGATTCATGTCGAACAGCTGGAGCGCGGCGGGTGGCTGCTCGGCGTCCATATCGCGGATGTGGCGGCTTACGTGAAGCCGGGCAGCGCTCTGGACCGCGAAGCGCTGAAGCGCGGCAACAGCGTCTACCTGCCGGATCGCGTCATTCCAATGCTGCCGGTACGGCTGAGCAACGGTGTTTGCAGTCTAAGGCCTGACGTCGACCGCCTCACCCACTCTGCCTTTATCGAATTCTCGCGAGACGGGCGCATCAAGAATTACCGGTTCGCTCGAACCGTAATCCGGAGCGCTCGGCGACTGACGTATCGCGAAGCGTTCGCAATCCTGAAGCAGAGGCCAGCGGACAAACTCGGCGAACGCGTGCACACTGCCTGGAGCCTGGCGTCGCTCCTGCGCCGGAGACGCTTCGAACAGGGTGCGCTCGATCTCGACTTCCCCGAAGTGAAGGTCCGGCTTGACGCACAAGGGTATCCGGTCGCGCTGGACCGGATCGAAAACGATGAATCGCACCAATTGATCGAGGAATTCATGCTCGCCGCGAACGAGGTCGTGGCGCGCGAGCTGAAGAACCGCCTGATGCCGGCGATTTACCGCGTGCATGAGAATCCCGACCCGGAAAAACTCGCCGAGTATCGGGAACTGGTCCTCAGCTATAACTACAAAGCAGGCGACCTGACGCATCGGCCTGAACTGCAGCGCCTGCTGGCGTCGTTTCGCGGCAAACCGGAAGAGCAGGCGCTGAAGATAGGCCTGCTAAAAAGCCTAAAACGCGCGCGCTATTCACCGAAACCGCTCGGCCACTACGGGCTCTCGAAAAACAACTACACGCACTTCACAAGCCCGATTCGTCGGTACGCCGATCTCGTGGTCCATCGGGCGCTGGCCGAACTCAATCAGCCGCACAAGACCCGCGGCGACATGGGCAAAATCGGCACGATCGCGGAACATATCTCGACGACCGAGCGAGTAGCCGCCGACGCCGAATCGGATGCGGTAAAAATGAAGAAGATGGAATTCTTCCAGGCTCAGCTGCACGCGCGCAATCCCCAGGTCTTCAGAGCGGCCGTGATCGATGTGCGCAATTTCGGCCTTCTGGTCGAGTTGCCCGATGCTGTGCTCACAGGTGTGATTCACGTTTCGACCCTGAACGATGATTTCTATGTTTTCGACGCGGCGCAGCGCCGGTTGATCGGCCGGCGGACGCGGCGACGGTTTTCTGTCGGGGATGAGCTGCGTGTCTATGTCTCGCGGGTGGACATGTTTAAACGGCAGATCGACTTCGCGATCGCCGACGAAACGGCACAAAAGCAAAATGGCCGCCGCAAGCGGCGCTGATTCAGCAACTTGCGGGAAAACGGCCCGCAAATTTTACTTCCCATTCCCGAAGCCAACAGTCAGACTGGCGGCCGGGTTGGTATGGACAACATCATCGAGGCGAAAGAGCTCCAGATCGAGCGCAAGCATTTTCATGTGGAGTTCCGGGAGAACGACCGCGGCAAATTCCTGCGCATCACAGAGGAAGCGCACGGCCGTCGTAATACGATCATCGTGCCGAGCACGGGCCTCGATCACTTCACGTCGACAATCGACGAAGTGCTCGCTCAGGCGGAGCGCCTGCAGCCGTCTACGAACGGTTCGCACGAAAGCTTGCCGCGCGTTCGCGCTGCGTTGACACCGTAGCTCGCGGATTTAGCTTGCGGCTTCGTCGGCGCGTCGCCGTCGAAATGCTGTAATCCGCAATGCCAAAAACCCGCAAACACTCACTCCGTACACCGCGAAGCCGCGCGGCCGCTTCGCTCGACGTCGCGCGTAACGGCGCGGCGAAACCAGCCAGGCGCAAGAAGTACGTTTATTACTTCGGCGACGGTAAAGCTGACGGCGACGGCAAGATGAAGCCGCTGTTGGGCGGCAAAGGCGCCAACCTTGCGGAGATGACCAGGATCGGTCTGCCCGTGCCGCCGGGATTCACGATCACGACGGAAGTGTGCACTTATTATTACCAGAACAAGCGCACCTACCCTCGT
>JBJMWX010000067.1:0-7174 GCA_045809925.1 Chthoniobacterales bacterium | reverse complement strand
GGGCAAGAGCGTTACGATAATCGCAGTGTTCACGATGTATTCGTTGAAGCCGCGGAGAAGCAGACAGACCGACGCGCCGCTGCTCAAACAGAGGAGTGCGAGCACGAGTTCGTTCAGCCGCTTTCGTCGTAGCGCGAGCCAGACAAACGCGACCACGAAAGCGACGACGAGCCAGGAGTAATAGGAGGTAATGTAGTCCGCCACGACCTGAAGATTGCTGCGCCAGACTGCGATCGGAAACCGCACCAGTTCGGGCGCGGACATGACCCAGTTGCTGTTGAACCGGGCTTTAGTCGCGTTGTACGCGGCGGGCTGGAAGAGCGCGGCGATCATCTCCGCCCCGATCATGACAAGCGCTACGATCACAAACGCTCGCAGGACAGACGAGGGTCGAGCTCTCCCAGGTGCGATCGGCCGCTGCGCGAGAGGCAAAGCGATCGCGCCCAGCAGGAGCAGAGATCCGGATTGTTTGAAGAGCAATAGCGCTGCGCCGATCAAGGTCGCAGCAACCATCCACGCCCAGGTTCGTCTGCCGCCGCGTAGCGCGTTCAGCAAAGTCCAGTAGACGAACGGCGCCGTGGAAAAGAGGAAGGTCTCGGCGACGAATTGATCGTTGTGGAAGAGGACGGTCGGGCAGAGCGCGTAAAGCACGGCGGTGATCGCGCCTTCCACCTTTGAAAAGAGCTCCCGCGTGAAAAGATAAAAGCCAAACAAGCCGGCAAAGGAGACCAAAACCGCAACCGCGCGGCCGACGATCAACGGGTCGTCGCCCCAGGTGATGAATGGCGCCGTCATCCAATACTGGAGCGGCGGTTTCCAATCGCCGTAGGTGTAATTCATCGAGATGAATTTGTTCTTGGCCCAGTTCGCGTGGATGAACTGCGAGTACTGCAGGTAGATGGCTTCGTCGTTGAAGATCGGAAACCTCTGCAACATTCCGACCCGCGTGACTAGGAACAGCGCCACGGCAAACAGAAGGACGTAGCGCGATGACACCGCCCGGGAAAGAGACATTCCGGCGGCTAGCGCTTCGGCCTTAAGAGCGGAAACAGGATCACGTCACGAATCGATTCCGCGCCGGTCAGCATCATCGTCAGGCGATCGACGCCAAGTCCGAACCCGCCTGCCGGGGGCATTCCGTGCTCGAGCGCGAAGAGGAATTCCTCGTCGAGTTTCTGCGTCTCCTCACCGGCCTGCTCGAGCAGGCGTTGACGCTGCACAGCGGGATCATTCAATTCGGTATAGCCGGGGGATATCTCCTGCCCGTTCATGATCAACTCGTAGACATCAACGAGCGAATCGTCCTCCGAATTCTGCTTCGCCAACGGGACGAGTTCCTTCGGGCAATGAGTCACGAACACCGGATCGAACGTTTTTTCTTCAACCAGCTTCTCGAAGACGTGCTGGGTAATCTCGTAATCGACCAGTGACGGGTTGATCTCCACGTTCAGGCTCCCGGTGGCGCGCGCGCGCTTCTTCTCTGCGGTCAATTCGAACCAATCCTCACCCGCGACTCCCCGGACCAGGTCGCGATAGCGCGCACGGCGCCAGGGCCGCGCCAGATTGATTGTGCGAGGGACGTTTCCGTCGGCGTCACGGTGCTGGATCTGCAGACCTCCGCAAATGGTCTCCGCAAGGTGGCAGATCATTTCTTCAACCAGATCCGCCATCTGCGCGAAATCGGCGTAAGCCCAGTACGCTTCCAGCATCGTGAACTCCGGGTTATGCCGGCGGGAGATGCCTTCGTTGCGGAAGTTGCGGTTAAGCTCGAACACCCTGGTGAAGCCGCCGACGAGCAAGCGCTTGAGAAAAAGTTCCGGCGCGATGCGCAGGTAAAGCTCGAGCCCAAGGGCATTGTGGTGCGTGCGGAACGGCTCCGCCGCGGCGCCGCCCGCGACGGTTTGCAGCATCGGCGTCTCGACTTCAAGGAAATCCCGATCTTCGAGGAACCGGCGGATCTCACGCACGATCGCGATCCTCTTCTGAAAGACGGCGCGCGACTGGTCGTTTGCGACCAGATCGAGATACCGATGCCGGTATCGCGCTTCCACATCCTGCAGGCCATGCCATTTTTCCGGGAGCGGCCGGACGGCCTTGGCGAGCACTTCCAGCTTGTGCACTTTCAATGTCGGCTCACCGGTCCTGGTAACGAAAGCGGTGCCTTCCACGCCAAGGAAATCGCCGAGATCGAGTAGATCGAAGACCTGCATCGCTTCGGGCCCGAGCTCCTTCGCCTGGACATAGATCTGCATCCGGCCGGTTGCGTCGCATAAGTCGGCGAAATGGCTCTTGCCCATGTCACGATGCGAGGTCATTCGGCCGGCGATCCGAACCGTCGCGCCTTCGATGAATTTCTCGCGCGCTTCCCCGATCGTGGCGGAGGTCGCGAATGAGCTGCCGAATGGCGCTACCCCGAGCGCGCGGAGTGCCTCGAGCTTTTGCCGGCGCTGCGCGATCAGATCACTTTGCTCGTCCATTTTTGCGGGAGCGAATTTACGGCGGGGGCTCAAAATGAACAGTGCGAATGCCAAAGGGTTCGAACAGGACATAAGGCGAACACGCCTGCGCCCGATCGACCGAGTATTCGTTTGCCAAGAAAAGAGTGGCAATGACATAGTTCCGCAGCTAGGACGCGCCCCACGCGGAGTGTCGCTGCTAACCTTTTAATGGCTCTCGATTTACCGGAAATAACCTCGGGTATTCACGGCCCGCTCGTGAAACAATTCTCCGTCTTCCTGCCGAATAAAGTCGGCGCGATGCTCGATATCGTGAAGCTGTTGCAGACGCACAACACCCACGTGATCGCGCTTAGCGTGAGCGAATCGACCGATTCGGCTATTGCACGCATGCTGGTGAGCGACCCCGAGCAGGTGGAGGATTTGTTCAAGAAAAACGAGGTCGCATTCGGCATGTGCTCGCTCGTTGTGGTCGAGTTGCGTGAAGTGGCGACGGAACTCGCAAAACTTCTCGCTGCATTGCTGATGGCCGAAGTGAACATGCATTTTAGTTACGCTTTGCTCACGCGACCGAGGGGCTACGCCGCCCTCGCTATCCATGTCGACGATGCTGAGTGCGCGTCGTCCGTGCTCCAGGGCGAAGGATTTCGTTTGTTGAGCCAGACCGATCTCTCACGATGAACGGAACAATGCCACTCGCGCCGCAACGGCCTGATCGCATTCTTACGGTCGCGGTCGGGCTGGTCGCGTTGTTCGGCGCGGTGGAGCTGGCTGCGATCGGCTTGTACTACGGCAACCGAGCGCGCGCGGCCTACGTCGCCAATCATCCGAGTGTCACAACAACTTCGCCTCCGGCCGCGACGATAGCCCCGCAGGCTCCGGCGGTCGCGTCGCCCGCAGTCGCCACCGCGGCGTCGGCTGCGCCTGGCGCGACTACGCAAACGACCCCAAGCGCGGCTGCGCTTTCCGCCGCCGATCGTTTGCTGAAGGAGGCCACCATGCTGCGCGATCACGGTGACACGACAAATGCGCTCGCCCGTTTGCAGGAAGCCGCGCAACGCGATCCGAAGAACGCGAACGTCCTCGCCGAGATGGCAATGATTTACGAGTCGATCCAGCAGTTCGACCGATCGAACGAGACGTGGCGCAAGATCCAGGAGATCGGTCCATCAGCCGGCGCGCTCTACGAGCTGGCGGACATGAAGTTGAAGATGGGAGTGCCGGCGCCGCAAACCGCAGGTGAAATTGCCGCCGGTCCGGGGCTCGCCGGCGTTGCGCCGCTGGATACCGGCACGCGCGGCGATTCGGATGGAATTCCGGAAGGTTCCACCTTCGGGATTACCGAAGTGACCCCGACGGAAAATCCCGACACGGATTCCGAGACCAACATGACCCTGCGCATTGCAGTCAAGGCGCGACCCAACAGTGTCGGGATTGATCACACGAAGGTGAAGATCCAGGTCTTCTTTTACGACACGGTCGACAACAAGGACGTTGTCTTGACTGACGCCGATGTAAGCTACGAGTGGGTCACGCCACAGCACGATTGGAAGACGACGAACCCGGAGGTACTGGCCGTCACCTACGTCCGCGCGAAAAATCGCGGCCTCTCCTCCGAAGCTGCGCTTTCCGCCGCCGCCGCTGCCGTTCAACCGGGAAAGAAAACGAAGCCGAAGAAAGCCGATACGCCTGACGGCTCGCGGCGCAAATACCTCGGCTACATCGTGCGCGTCTATTACAACGATCAGCTCCAGGCGGTGCGAGCCGATCCGACGAAATTGCTGAATCTGTTCCCACCGCCGTTCACCGCCCCGTCATCGTAAGCAAGGTGACGTCACCGCGAGCGGAATCGAAGGGCGGCAAAGTTGGGCAGTCTGCCGTGCGACCAGCTGTATGGTTCGGTCGCGAAGCCGTCCGGAGTTCTTCCATCGCCTCGGCTGATCGGTTATCGTTTGCGCGAATGAGGATCCTCACGCTGGTCACCTGCGGGTTTGTGCTCGCCAACGCCGCGCACGCGCAGGTTCAGATCGATCTCAGCTTCAGGCGCCTCCAGTACGTCGCACACGAGCCGGTGCTCGCGACTGTCAAAATCACCAACCTTGCCGGTCGCGACATCGACCTTCGTGACGAAGGTGGCCAGCGCTGGTTCGGCTTTGAAGTCAGCGCGCGGGATCAGCAATTGCTCGGTCCAGTGGCGCAGCAACCAGAGCCGCCACTCCATATTCCCGCCGGCGAGACGGTGACGCGCAAAATCGACCTGACGCCGCTCTACCCGGTGCAGGACTTCGGCTCCTACCACGTCCGGGCCAATCTTTACTTCGCAGACCTGAATAAGTTTTTCTACTCGTCGACAAAGGTGTTTCAGGTCACCGACGCCCGCGCCGTCTGGCAGCGAACCGTTGGCATTCCCGAGGGCCTCCCCGGCGCCGGTGAAACGCGCACCTATTCGTTGCTCTCCAACCGGTTTCCCGACCACACTTCGCTTTATGTCCGGGTGGAAGACAAGGAGCGTGGAGTCGTTTTGAGTACTTATTCGTTAGGCCGCCTCATTGCCTTCGATGAACCGCAGGCCGAGATCGATCGAATGAATCAGCTCCACGTGCTGCACTGCGCTGCGCCACGGACCTGGGCCTACTCGCATGTGGGCTTGAATGGCGAACTGCTGAAGCAATCGACGTTTATGCAGATGAAATCTCAGCCCCGCCTGCGCCGCATCGCTGACGGGTCGATCGCTGTCCATGGAGGCGTGGTCGATCAACCCGGACGCAATGCGCAGAACACCGCACCGAAGCTTTCGGCCCGACCGCCAAACACGGCGACGGACGATTGAATTCCCGCCGCCATTTCGCATGAAACGATTGAGAGTTACAATTATTGCCGGCGCGGCTCTTCTTGCCTGCTCCATCAGCGCGCCCGCCGCATCGACCATCGTGATCGATGCCGGCCACGGCGGTTTCGATCGCGGCGGTGTCCCCGGCCAGCGGATTAGTGAAAAAGACAAGACCCTCGACGTCGCCTTCCGTCTCCGAAACATTCTCCGCGCCGCCGGCTACCGCGTCGTCATGACGCGGGAGAGCGACGTTTTCGTGACGCTCGGAGCCCGCGTCGCAATCGCGAATTCCTATCGCGATGCGCAGTTCGTTTCCATTCACTTCAATTGCGCGCCGCGCAGCGGTGCCAACGGCATAGAAACCTACTATTACCGCAGCGACAGCGCCGGCCTCGCCACTCGTATCCATCGCAACGTCGTTGCCGGCGCGCCTTCGGAAAATCGCGGGATTCGCCGGCGAGGCTTCTACGTCATCCGAAAAACCGCGATTCCTTCCGTGCTGGTGGAATGCGGATTCCTGACCAATGCAACGGAGGGACAGCTCGCCCTCACCTCTGCTTATCGTGAGCGGCTCGCTGAGGAGATCGCGCGCGGGATCATGGGGGGCCCGTTGCCCGCGGCCAGACCGCTCGCCACTGGCTCTGCAATTTCCTCCGAAGTTCTGCCCCAGGCGCTCAGTGGCGAGGACTACGTTCGCGCCGGCCCCCGGAGTGCTCATTCGCACAGCTACAAGGCGAAGAAATCTTCGCGCACTAAGGCGGCGAAGAAGAAAAAGAAAAAGACGCGCAGCGACACGGAGGCCTGAGTGAATTCGCCGGTAGTCTCCTCAGCGGAAATGCGCGCTGCGGAGGAGGCGGCGTTTGCGCGCGGCGTCACCGCCGAAGCTTTGATGGAGATGGCGGGCGCGGGAATCGCGCGCGCCGTGGTGCAATTTTTTCCGAGCCCCGGTCGGTGCGTCATTTTTCTCGGCAAAGGCAACAACGCCGGCGACGCGCTGGTTGCCGCGAGGCATCTGCGGGCGATCGGGTGGAGCATCGAGCTACAGCCCTCGTTCACGGCGGAACATTGCGGCGAACTGATGTGCACGAAGCTGCGCGAATTCGAGAGCGCGCCTCCGGCGACGGCGACGGCTGCCAGGAGCAGCCGGGTGGTCATCCTCGACGGCCTGCTCGGCCTCGGCGCGAAGCCGCCGCTGCGTGATCCGATCCGCGCAGCCTGCCGCGAGATTAACCGGTTGCGGGACAAGGCGAGCGCCTTCGTTTTCGCGATCGATGTTCCAACCGGCCTGCAAGCCGACTCGGGCGAGACCGACGCCGATTGCGTGGTGGCGGATTGCACCGTCACAATCGGGTTCGCCAAGTGCGGACTCGTCACAGACGGAGCCATCGACCACGTCGGCCGCCTGGAAGTCGTCGAGTTGCGCGACCTCGTGGTCGACCGCGCGAGATCGGACGCAATCGTCACCTCCGCGGGATCGCTGGGTGGAATCCTCCCGCGGCGGAAATTCAGCGCCTACAAGAATCAGTTCGGTCGTGTCGGGATTGTCGCCGGTTCGCGCGGTTTGACCGGCGCAGCGGTCCTGTGCGCTTCCGGCGCTCTGCGCGGCGGCGCAGGTTTGGTGAACCTCTTCGTAACCCAAGACGTATATCCAATCATTGCTTCCATAGCGCCCCCGGAAGCGATGGTGCGCGGGATTGCGAGCTATGCCGATCTGAACGATCAGCCGGTGAACGTCTGGGCGATTGGACCCGGTCTGGGCAAAGAACACGCCGGCGAAATTCGCGATGTAATTCGCGGCCTCGAGCAACCAGTTGTGGTCGATGCCGATGGATTGAACGCTGTCGCCGACGATCCGCAGACACTGCTTCACGCGCGCGGACCACGCCTC
>JBJMWX010000066.1:0-11160 GCA_045809925.1 Chthoniobacterales bacterium | reverse complement strand
GCTGGCATCTCGGACGAAGCGGCAGCGTTCCTCCGCAAGTTCTTTTAGCCGATGATTGGCAGATAAACATGACTTGCCCTTCGACAAGTGCTCGGGCACAGCGGTATCGGACAGGGGCGGTCGGCTACCTTATCGGTGGCCCTGCTTACCTATTCTGGTGAGGTGGATGCGCTTTACACACTAGCGAATCCGTTTGTTGGCCACGCCTTGCGTGCAGCCTTGGTTGCACTCGTGTGGTTAATCGCTGGCGCATGCGTATTCGCGATGCCAGCGCGCTTGAAGGTGGCGGCGTGGCCGCTGCTCACCGGCGCTGGCGCATGGGGGCTATTCGCTCTCCTTGAGGCTGAGGCAACGCGCGAACGAGCAAACATCCGGGTCGACTTGCTTTTTACCTGGCCGGCGCTCTGCGCGATCAGCATCGGTTGTGCTGTTGCGTGGATTGTATTGGTCTGTCGACGCCGCGCGCCCTGACTTTTGTCCGGCGATTTCTGCTCGCCATGCTTCCCGCTAGCTGATCTCGTTTTCTTCAGGTCAAAAAGGGCGTGGTTTAAAACTTATGAGTAACGCCGATCACATCAAAATGTTGCTGACACTGTTCGTGACCCAGGTGCCGACGCTGTTGGTCTGTTTCGCCGCAGTCCTGGTTATTCTCGGACGGTGGAAGGAAGCGTCCAAAGGATCGATGTGGGCGCTCCTCGGCTTTGGGCTCGCCATGGCCCTTTGCATCATCGTTCCGGTGGCGCAGTTCGGACTGCAGGAGTGGGTCACGCAGAATGGCGGAACAATGAGCGAACGGGCGTCAGCTTTCGCCGGACTGGGGTTCTTCTGGTCCGTGCTGCGCGCGGTTACTTACGCTCTGCTTCTGGTCGCAGTCTTTGCCGGACGCGCGACTCCGTCTTCGGCGTCCGCAGCGATCTGACTCGACCGGGGGCGTCAGCGACACCTGACAACATCCGCGGAAACGTCAGCGCCTGTTTTCCACATTATCGGCACCTGTTCGATCAGTAGCCGCGCGGAGTTTCAGGCGGAGCGCATTCAAGCGGATGAAGCCGGTCGCGTCACTTTGGTTGTAGGCCTGAGCGGGGTCAGCTTCCATCGTCGCGATGCTCGGATCGTAGAGACTGCGCGGACTTTTCCGGCCGGCGACGATGATGTTACCCTTATACAACTTGAGCCGGACGACGCCGGCAACATAGCGCTGGGTTTCAGTGACGAGCGCCTGCAGCGCATCGCGCTCAGGCGCAAACCAAAAGCCATTATAAACCAGCGCGCTGTATTTCGGAATGAGGCTGTCCCGCAACCGCATCACCTCGCGGTCCATGGTCAGCGTTTCCATCTGTCGATGTGCGAAGTGCAGAATCGCGCCGCCCGGTGTTTCGTAGACGCCGCGGCTCTTCATTCCGACAAACCGGCTCTCGACAATGTCGACGCGGCCGATCCCGTGTTTGCCGCCGAGTTTGTTTAAGCGCTGCAGGACCTGAAGCGGCGAAAGCGTTTCGCCATCAATGGCGACACAGTTCCCGTACTCGAAAGTGAGCTCGACGTACTCCGGCTGATCAGGTGCTTCCTCCGGGGAGACACTGAGCTTGTACATCGCGCGAGCTTCCTTTGAGCTGGCATCGAACCACGGATCTTCGAGCATCCCGCTCTCGAAACTGATGTGGAGAAGATTGCGATCCATCGAGTACGGCCTCGCCGATGTGGCTTCTACCGGAATGCCGTGCGCCTGCGCGTAGGCGATCATTTCCGCGCGACCGGGGAACTGCTCCCGGAAACTCTGCTCACGCCACGGCGCGATAACGGTGAGTTCCGGTGCAAGCGCGGCCGCCGTGAGCTCGAACCGCACCTGATCGTTCCCCTTTCCCGTCGCGCCATGGGCGATGGCATCCGCGTCTTCGGCCCGTGCGATCTCTACCATCCGCTTGGCGATCAAAGGTCGCGCGATGCTTGTTCCGAGAAAATACTGGCCCTCGTAGACCGCGGCCGCCTGAAACATCGGAAACACAAAATCGCGAGCGAATTCATCCCGAAGGTCGTCGATTACGCATTTGGATGCGCCGGTGCGAAGCGCTTTTTCTTCCAATCCCTCGAGTTCTTCCTCCTGTCCGATGTCAGCACAGAAGGCGACGATCTCCGCCTCGTAATTTTCCTTCAGCCAGCAAAGAATGACCGAGGTGTCGAGACCGCCGGAGTAAGCGAGAACAATTTTCATGGGTAAGGACGGACTGCCGGGCCGTCCGGCTGGACATCTCGGCGCGCCCGGCGGTCGCGCCCTACCATTGCTGACCCCATCCTAATCCCCAAAGCAGATGTCCACGTCGCGCGCGGTCTGGACGAGCTCGCCCTCCACCGGCACCAGCCGCAGCCGATTGACCGCATCGGCAATCGGGACATGGCGCACCTGATAATTTTGATAGCTGACCATCGATCCGAAGTTTCCGTCGCCGGCCATGTTGACGGCTTTGACGCCAAACCGGGTCCCCAAAATGCGGTCGAGCGTGGTGGGAGCGCCACCCCGTTGCAGATGACCGAGCACGGTGCAGCGCGTTTCCTTCTCGCTCCGACGGGTAATCTCGTGGGCAACGATATCGCCGATGCCGCCGAATCGGTATTCGCCGCTCGCCGTCGGGTGAAAAACCTGCTGACCGTCGCGCGGCCGCGCGCCTTCGGCGACGACAACGATCGCGCCGTGGACGCCGCGCGCTTCCCGCCGTTTTACGGCCTCACAGATGCTGTCGTAGTCGAACGGGATCTCGGGAATCAAAATCACATGTGCGCCGCCCGCGATCCCGCCGTGCAACGCGATCCAGCCGGCATGCCGGCCCATTACTTCGAGGACCATGGCGCGATTGTGGCTCGTCGCGGTGGTGTGCAGACGATCGAGCGCATCCATCACGGAATTGACAGCGGAGTCGAAGCCGAACGTCATCGCGGTTGCCTCGATGTCGTTGTCAATCGTCTTCGGCACCCCGATGCAGTCGATGCCGCCTTCCTGGAGCTGAAGGGCGGTGTTCATCGAGCCGTCGCCACCGATGATGATGAGCGCGCGCACTTCGAGCTCGGCCAACACCTTGCGCGAGGTCTCGATGATTTCCGCCGGCACGCGCGCTTTCTCTCCGGTCCTAATCTTGGCGACGAAATGGCCGCGGTTCGTGGTCCCGAGAATTGTTCCCCCGCGCGGCGCGATTCCGGCAATGCGCGCGCGATCGAGCGTCATGTATCGCGCGGGCGGGAGCAGACCCTCGAAGCCGTCCAGAAAACCGACTACTTCCCAGTCCCGCTTCTCAGCGGCGAGCGTGACGCCGCGCAGCACCGCATTGAGGCCGGGACAATCACCGCCGCTGGTGAGAACGCCGATCCGCTGCTTCGTCATCGCAGCGCGTGGCCTAGAGAGTCTTCGAAGGCTGGGCAGGCCGGCCGGCCGCAGCCCATTGATCGTAAAGCTGCCAGCCGCGCGCCAGTAAGCCCGCGCCTTCGCCGAACCGGTCGTTGCTACCGAGCACCACGACGATCAAATGGCGCGGCGTCACGTAAGTCATGTTCCCTTCCTTGCGGATCTCCGACTCGCGGTGCGATGAGAGGATGAGGCAATCGCCTGCCTTGGCCGTGCGGCCCGTCTTCACCCCATCAACACCGTTCTGGCCGAGGAGTTCGTTGGTATTCCGCAGCATATAGCCCCGCTTCTTTCCGCCGCTCGTGAATGAGATCTGTCGTTCACGCTGAGAAACATAAAACCGGAAAGCCGGCTTGTTCATCGCGTAACGCGTCAGGCGCGCGAGATCGAGCGCGGTCGAGAAGGGCGAAACTTTGTCGTCAATTCCGTGCGGATTGAGGAAGCGCGTGCGTTCCATCTTGAGCTGTTTCGCGAGTGCGTTCATCTGGCCGACGAAAAATGCGACCGGGCCTCCTTTCGCCACCGGCGGAACGCCGAGCGCCTCGGGCAGAATCGTTCCGACATGAAACGCGAGGGTGTAGGCAGCGACGTTGTCCGACTGAACAAGCGCGGCGTAAAGCAGGTCGCGCAGCGTGATCATGTCGCCGGCTTGAAAGCCGATGTTGTTCTCACCGGTGCCGACGAGGGCTTCCGGCGGGATGCTGACCACCTGGTTCAGATCGCCGTGCTTGGCGTCGGCCCAGTCTAGCACAACCATCGCGGTCGCCACCTTGGTCAGGCTGCCGACCTGGCGCTTTGCCTTGCCATCCTGCTCAGCAACGACGTACCCGCTTTGCGAGTCGACAATCGCGTAGGCCCGCGCCCCAAATGCCGCACGACTGCTGATGATGAGCACCGCAACGGCCAGCAGTTGCGCGAAAGCTGCCCTCGAGAATTTCACGGCGGCAGCTTAGACACCACAGCCCGGTTCGCAACTGCGTCAAATCAGTGTGAATCGACCATCGCGGTCAGGCGGGGTCAGCGAACTGCCCTACAGAACTGCAAGCAAGCAGGCGGTTGACACAACCGCCTCGACAAATTGTTAGCGGAGGCTGACGTCGCTACGTGCGCCGTAACGCCAGGCGTCCGGCTCGAGAGCAAGATAGATCCGCTCCGCTGCGTTCTGCAGATCGAAAGGTGTCGCCCGACCGAGGCCTGAGGCGCGCAATGTGCCAAACTTACCCTGGAACTCGCTGCCGCCGTAGACGTCGAACTCATAGAGCATCCCGCCGGTCACTGCGTCCGTGACACGGACATGCATGACAAGCATGGAACGACCGACACCAAAGTTACCTGCAAAGAAGCGACCCACTTTGCTGCCGCCGTCGACGAGAGTGAACTCGCCATCGACCAGCCACCCCACCCGCGGACTTTCGTCGTCACGAAGGATTCGGGTAGGCGCGATCTTTTCGAGTTGTTCCTTCAGCCGGCTGGCAAACGCAACCGGCGTGAGAGCTTTGCGAATCGGTACTTCTCCGTCCGAATCCGCGATATCTCCGCGAAACGAAGCCGTGTCGACGCAGAATGGCCGGACGTAGATCGCACGCGGGTCATGCGCACCGACACCGCAGCTGATCATGTGCACGCCCCTGACGGACCCGAAATCCTTCGTGTCGCTTGGTGCGCTGACGCCGGCAGAGCCGCCGACGGTGCCATTGCCGATCCACATGTTCGCGCACGAGCAGAGGAGGAAACTCGAGAGAAGGGCGAGAAAAGGTTTCATAATTTATTTTCGGCGCCGCAGTCCCGATTTAGCCGGGGCAGAGCGGCGCTCGCGGTTCTTGATGCAACTCTCGTGCCGTATCAGGCAGAAAATTACCCCGGCTCGCCCGCCCGGGCCCGACGGATTAGCAGCCGCATGACGAGGTAAACGGCGATCGCGCACGGCAGGGCGAGGAGGAACGAGCCGACAAGCATTGGCCAGATCCAGCGAAGGAAAACGTGCGGGTGCAGGTATTCCAGCGGGTTCATGTGGCGAATGCTGATCCGATGCGGCCAGCTACCGTGGAGCACCCGGTAACCGAATTTGTATTCCCACAGGAAGATCGCCGGCATGAACGGCAGGATCACATCGTGCAGGGTGACGGCGATGGCGGCCGCGACCTTGTTGGAGCGAAAGACCCAGGCAACGGCGATCGAGAGCAGAGTTTTCATGCTCCAGAGCGGGGTAAACCCAAAGAAGATCCCGATAGCCGAGCCGAGCGCGATCGAGTGCGGCGAATCGTTGATCGCCATCAGGGTCATGTGGTGGTTTGTCAGCCAGCGCTTCAGCCGCTTCATCGGACCGGGCAGACCGGGGCCGTAGCTCGCTGCCGGTGTTGTCGCGGGATCGGACGGCTCTGCCGGGTTCACAATAAATTGCCGGTCCGCGCAGGAGCCGCACCGATTTGCCCGAGCGCCGCGCGCAGACGGGCGGCAGCATGCGGCGCGTGATCGAGTGCGTTGTTGTTGAAAACCACGTGGACCTCCTTCGATTCGGAAGCCAGTTTGCGGCTGCGCTCCGCCACCTGGTCGATTTCCTCCTCGCTGTAGTCATAATTAAAACGGGTCGCGACCGTTTTGCCGGTGATGTAGGCGCATGCGTCGCGACCGTGCAGCCGCAGATAGGTGAGCGCCGGGTTCGTGACTGCATCGAGGTCCGGCGGCATAATCGTGAAGTGCTTCTCGTCCGGCGAATCAACCGACACGAGCGTCACCTCGTGCTTCCGACAAAAGCCGAGCAATTGGTCGAGCCGCTCGCCTTCGGCCCAGTTCCGGTTGCGGAACTCGACCGCAACGCGGTATTTGCCGAACGCGCCGAGAAGATCGTCCAGTTCCTCGAGCCGGTGCATCTTCGGCGAAAATGCGGGCGACAATTGTAACAAGAGCGCGCCCAATTTGTGAAACGCCTGCAAGAGCTCGAGCGGCTGCAGGATTTCACTGATCATGGCCGCCTCAAGCTTCGGCGTGAGCTTCACTTTGCCTCTGCTGTCGGTCTCAGCAATTCCGCGCAAGGAGGGCGGCAGCATTTTTTCCGCGGTCGAATGGCGGGAGAGCAGCTGATGCAATTTAACGTCGAAAATGAATTCGTCCGGGGTGCTGCGGCACCACCGCTCGACCATGCGTGCTTCCGGCACCGAGTAGAAGGTCGAGTTCACCTCGACCATCTCAAACTGCTGCGCGTACCATGGGAGCCGATCGGCGGCCGCCATCCCTTTTGGATACCAGCGCTCGACGAAACCCGGGTCGGACCAGCTCGCGGTCCCGACCAAAATGCGCGACTCGTCCGACATGCCAGAAGAGAACCCGACTGAGGCCGCCTTGCAAAACAAGCGGTCTCGCATCAGCGCCGGCCTGCTCCTCTTTCGGAAAAAGCGAGCGGCGATCGAGTTCCTGCTTGTCCATCCGGGCGGGCCGTTCTTCGCCCGTAAAGACGCCGGGACGTGGACCATTCCGAAGGGCGAAGTCGCGCCGGGCGAAGACCTGCTGCAGCACGCACGCCGCGAATTTGAGGAGGAAATCGGGTGCCCGCCTCCGCCGGGAACCTGCATCCCGCTCGGCTCAATTAAGCAGCGTGGCGGAAAGATTGTGCACGCGTGGGCGCTTGAAGGCGATCTGCCGACCGGTCACGTGGTTCGCTCGAATACATTTGAAATTGAATGGCCGCCGCGCTCCGGCGAAACGCGCCGCTTTCCGGAAATCGACCACGCGGAATTTTTCCCGGAAGAGCTTGCCCGGGCGAAGATCAATCCGGCCCAGCTGCCGCTGCTCGAGCATTTGCAGGCAGCGCTGCGAGAAGATCGCCGCGGTTCACCGGCATAACCTCACGCTGGCAAAGAACGCTGATTGGCGCATCATTTTCTCCAAGGCTATGACGACGCGATTTCGAAATCGCACCGAGGCCGGGGAGGTGCTCGCCGGACGGCTTGGAACTTACTCCGACTTTCCTGACGTGGTCGTCCTCGCGTTGCCGCGCGGAGGCGTCCCAGTAGCTGCGCAAGTCGCCGACAGATTGAATCTGCCGCTAGACGTCTTCGTCGTTCGCAAGCTCGGCTTGCCTGGTCACGCCGAGCTCGCGATGGGCGCGATCGCGAGCGGTGGCGTGCGAGTGCTGAATTCCGAGGTCTTGCATGCATTGCGCGTCCCGCCTGACGTGATCGAGCAAGTCGCCGAAAACGAAGGGCGCGAGCTGGAGCGGCGTGAAATGGAATACCGCGAAGGTCGGCCGCCACCCGATGTGCAGGGCAGGACGGTCATTCTTGTCGACGATGGCATCGCCACTGGTTCAAGCATGGCAGCGGCGATTGCTGCGCTACGCAAACTCGAGGCAGGCCGGATTATTGTCGCCACGCCGACCATCGCTAGTAGCACGTTCAATGAGCTCGCGCGCGCCGCAGACGACATCGTCGCCGTGATCGTCGCGGAGGATTTTTTCGGCGTGGGTCAATGGTACGACGATTTTGGCCAGACGACCGATGAGGAAGTGCGCGAACTGCTGCACGTGGCGCATGCAACCCACGCGACACCGTAAAATCGCGAATCATTCAGGGGACCAACACGGCCGCGCCGGTCAATGTTCCTGAGCGCAACGCGTTCAGGGCCTCGTTCGCCTGCTCGAGCGGAAATGTTTTCGTTTCCGTCTGAATGCGGATGCGCGCGGCACAGGCAAAAAATTCGTCGCCGTCGTGCCGCGTCAGGTTTGCAACCGAGCAGACAACTCGTTCCTCCCAAAGGTCCCGGTAAGGAAAGGATGGAATGTCGCTCATGTGAATTCCTCCGCACACGACTACGCCCGCTTTATCGGTCGCGCGCAACGCCGCCGGGAGGAGCGCGCCGACTGGCGCAAAAATGATCGCCGCGTCCAATTTGTCGGGCGGCTCATCATCTGATCCTCCGGCCCAGCTAGCGCCGCGGCGACGGGCAAAGTCCTGGGCGGCGCGATCGTGGGGGCGAGTAAACGCGAACACCTCGCGCCCTTCCGCACGCGCGACCTGCGTGACAATGTGCGCTGCAGCGCCGAATCCGTAGATGCCGAGGCGCTGCGCATCCGCCGTTTTGCGCAGCGACCGGTACCCAATTAGCCCGGCACAGAGGAGTGGCGCAGCGGCGACGTCGTCATACGCCTCCGGAATTCGAAAACAGAAGCGTGCGTCAGCGACCGTGAACTCGGCATAGCCGCCATCGATCGTGTAGCCGGTGAACCTGCCGTTGTCGCACAGGTTTTCGCGGCCTGTTTTGCAGAAACGGCATACGCCACAGGTCCAGCCAAGCCATGGAATGCCGACCCGTTCTCCGACGCGAAAATCGCTGACGCCTTCGCCGGTCCGCTCGACGCGTCCCACGATTTCGTGCCCAGGGATTAGCGGCAGCCTCGGATTCGGCAGTTCACCGTCGACCACGTGGAGGTCTGTCCTGCAAACCGCGCAGGCAGCCACACGCACACACAACTGGCGGCGATCCAGTCGGGGCGCAGGGACGTCGCTCGCGACGAGCGGCTCGCCGCTTTTCCGCAGCACCATCGCGCGCATGTGGGATGGTAATGCGATTTACGGCTGACGCGATTTTTCGCACTTGCGGCGCGGACATGTTTCGATAACATCCCAATCCTCAAGACGCGGGGTGGAGCAGCCTGGTAGCTCGTCAGGCTCATAACCTGAAGGCCGCGGGTTCAAATCCCGCCCCCGCAACCAATGTTGCGGCGTACCAAATCGCTTGCCGCGTAAACTCGCTTGCGCCAGCTTTCGGCCGCTCGGCGGCGATATTCCAGAGTAGCTCAGTGGTAGAGCGGTCGGCTGTTAACCGATTGGTCGTAGGTTCGAATCCTACCTCTGGAGCCACCGCCGCTCACCGCTCCAACATTTATGCGTATCCTTCGTCTCGCGCTTTTCGCGTTCACCACTTCAATGCTGATCTCAACCCTTAGCGCCGCTGAATCGCCCTCCCCCGCTCCGGCCGCCGCATCTGCCAATCCGCTGCTCAGCGAGAGCACTCTCCCCTCGCAATACCCGCCGTTCGACAAAATCCACGACCAGGATTTCGAGCCGGCGATCGAAGAGGGAATGGCCGGGCACCTGAAGGAAATTGAGACGGTCGCGAACAGTACCGAGAAACCGACCTTCGAGAATACGATTGTCGCGATGGAGCGCAGCGGCCGGTTGCTGTCACGCGCCAGTACGGTTTTTTCCAATCTCAACGCGTGCAACACAAACCCCACCATGCAGAACATCGAGAAGGCGCTCGCGCCGAAGCTCGCCGCGCACCGCGATGAGGTCTTGCTCAACCCGAAACTCTTCGCGCGTGTTCAGTCGCTCTATGACCAACGCGACAAGCTCGGGCTCGATCCTGAATCGAAGTATTTGCTCGAGCGCTACTACAAGGATTTTATCCGTGCCGGCGCGAAGTTGAACGACGTCGACAAGGGCAAGCTGAAGCAGATGAACGCGGAGCTTGCGACGTTGCAGACCAGCTTCGAACAAAATGTCCTCAAGGAAAAAAACGCGTCGTCGATCGTGGTGGACAAGCGCGAGGACCTCGCGGGTTTGCCTGACAATGAGATTTCCGCGGCAGCCAAAGCTGCGCAAGAGGAGAAGAAAGAGGGCAAGTTCGCGATCCCATTGCAGAACACGACCGGGCAGGCGCAGCTCACCTCGCTTCAGAACCGCGCGCTCCGCCAGCAGATCATGGAAGCGTCACTTTCGCGGAACAGCAAAGGCGGCGAGTTCGACAACCGCGAGGTCGTGTTGAAGATCGTGAAGCTGCGCGCCGAGCGCGCGAAGCTGCTCGGCTACGCTAACCATGCCGCCTACCAGCTTGAGGACCAGACGGCTGGCAACGTCTCGACGGTGAATAAGCTGCTCGCCGATCTCGCGCCTCCCGCGGTTGCGAATGCGAAGAAGGAAGCTGCCGATCAGCAGGCGGTTGTGGACCAGGAACATGGCGGATTTCAGATCGCATCCTGGGACTGGGACTTCTATTCCGAGAAAGTGCGCAAGGCGCGCTACGCCTTCGACGAATCGGAGGTCAAGCCCTACTACGAGCTGAACCACGTCATCACGGATGGCGTTTTCTACGCCGCGAACAAACTCTACGGGATCAGTTTCAAGGAACGCAAAGACCTGCCGGTTTATCAGCCCGACGTCCGCGTCTGGGATGTGACCGACCGCGATGGCAAACCCCTTGCGATTTTCATCGGCGACTACTACGCGCGTCCGTCAAAACGTGGCGGCGCCTGGATGAATGCTTATGTGCAGCAGAACGCGCTCTTCGGCACAAAGCCGGTGGTGGCGAATCACCTCAACATTCCGAAACCGCCGGGCAACGAGCCGACGTTGCTCACCTACGATCAGGTGCGCACCTGCTTTCATGAGTTCGGTCATGCGCTGCACGGCATGTTCTCAAACGTGAAGTATCCGCGGTTCAGCGGAACGAGCGTGCCGCGCGATTTCGTCGAGTACCCGTCGCAGGTGAACGAAATGTGGGCGGCCTGGCCCGAAGTGATGAAGAACTACGCGAAACATTACAAGACGGGTGCGCCGATGCCGCAGGAGCTGTTCGACAAGGTAATGGCAGCTGAAAAATTCAACCAGGGCTTCACGACCACCGAGTACCTCGGTGTCGCGATGCTCGACCAGAACTGGCATCAGCTCACGCCGGAGCATGTGCCCGACGCGGCCGGCGTGATGCCGTTTGAAGCGGCCGCGCTGAAGCAGGACGGGGTCGACTTCTACGCCGTGCCGCCGCGCTACCGT
>JBJMWX010000065.1:0-9459 GCA_045809925.1 Chthoniobacterales bacterium | reverse complement strand
TGGGAAGGGAAGCTTCGCTTTTGAAGTGGTGCGTCGCCCAAACCCAGGTCAATTAGTCGCCGCAGTACGCTGGTCTGAAGTATTCTGGCAGAACAATATTTCACTTCGCACGATTTGGCCGCTGCTGTTTATCCGCCGGCCTTTGTTTGTCACTCAGCAGACGTGGATTGCGTCGCCCGATGGGCGGAGTCATTGGTCGCACGCCTTGAAGCGGGTTGTCCTGCGCTGCGCTCGCTCGTTCGCGATCAGCCGTGCGGTCGCAGAAACGATGCCGAGCCCTTCAGCCGTCATAGGCAATCCTTACGACGAAGCGTTATTCAAGATCGTTCCCGGCACCGCGCGAAATAGCGACCTGATCTTTGTCGGCCGTCTCGTCTCGGACAAAGGCGCCGATCTGTTCCTCGACGCGCTTGTGCACTTGCGAAATTCCGGTCTGCGTCCCAGCGCGACCATCGTTGGCGATGGGCCGGAGCGTGCACCGCTCGAGAAACAAACAGACCGCGAACAACTGTCGGTCACGTTTACCGGCGCGCGATCCAGCCAGGAAATTGCGCGTCTGCTTAATCGACATCGAATTCTGGTCGTCCCATCGCGCTGGGCAGAGCCGTTTGGCATCGTAGCGCTTGAGGGGGCTGCCTGCGGCTGCGTTGTCATTGGCTCGGGCGCTGGTGGGCTGCCCGAGGCGATTGGCCCGTGCGGATTGACCTTCGCCCGCGGCGATGCAGCCGCGCTTGCCGATCGCATCGCTCTCCTGCTTGGCGATGACCGGAAATGTGACGAGCTGCGCGCTGCATCCGGCCCGCACCTTGCTCAGTTTACGACCGTGAAAGTGGCCGACGTTTACCTCGCTAAAATGGCAGAGGCGCGACGCTGATGATTCTGCTCAGCCACCCGACTGGTAATGCCAATGTTCGCGCCGTCGTGGAGGCGTTGCTGCGCCACGGAATGTTATTTCGTTTCGCGACATGTATCGGACTGACGCAGCAATCCGGCGCACCGGCCATGCTCGCGCGCCGGCGTTTTGACATTCCACGCGAGAAACTTTGGGTGCGGCCGTTTCGCGAGATGGTCCGGCACGTTGCGCCGAGGCTGGGATTCCGTTCGCTCGTGGAGCACGAACGGGGATGGGCCTCGATGGACGGCGTCGGCCGCGATCTCGACCGTTTTGTAGCTCGCGAACTGAGCGAGCTCGCGACCAATGATGTGTCGACCGTCTACTGCTATGAAGATTTCGCGCAAAGTACCTTCACCGCGGCCAAGCAGCGCGGAATGCGATGCGTTTACGATCTGCCGATTGCGGCCTGGGAAACGGTGCAGCGCTTCCTCGCAGACCAGGCGCGCCGCTGGCCGGCGTGGGAGCCGACGTTACTGGCGACTCGCGATTCGCCGGAGAAAATCTCCCGGAAGCAAACCGAGCTTGAGCTAAGTGATATCGTCGTCACACCGAGCAGATTCGTGCTGGAGTCGTTGCCGCACGAAGTCCGCGCGAACAAACGTTGTGTGGTGGTCGAATTCGGCTCACCGGCCATATCAGGTGCGAAACCGAGGCAAAACATCGGCAATGAGAAATTGCGGCTCCTGTTCGTCGGCGCGATGACTCAGCGGAAGGGATTGGCGGATCTTTTCGCCGCCATGAAACTCGTCGACACAAAGGAGGTGGAACTGATCGTGCTCGGTTCACCGCTCATGCCGATGGCCTTTTATGAGAGTGAATTTTCCGGTTTTACTTACGAAGAGCCGCGCGAGCACGGCGCGGTCTTGGAGCTGATGCATTCATGCGATGTGCTCGTGCTGCCCTCAATCGTGGAAGGCCGCGCCCTCGTTCAACAGGAGGCGATGGCCTGTGGTCTGCCGCTCATCGTGACCAGGAATGCTGGTGGTGAAGACTTGATCGAGGAGGGGATGACAGGATTTCTGGTTCCGCCGAACGCTCCCGAAGCAATTGCCGAGAAAATCAGTTGGTTCCTTGCCCATCGGCGCGACCTTGGCACGATGTCCGCTGCCGCACGCGCAAAAGCAGCAGAGCTGACCTGGCGCAGCTACGGAGACAAAATTGTCGATGCAATTGCCGCCTGACGAACGCGTCATTCCGCACATTAAGCGGCTCATCTGGATCTATTTCTGGCTGCTGATTTTCGAAGGGGCGTTGCGCAAATGGCTTCTGCCGCGTTTCTCCGACCCGCTTTTGATTGTGCGCGATCCGGTCGTGCTGGCGATTTATCTGCTCGCTATCAAGGCACATGTTTTTCCGCGCAACGGCTTCGTTTTTTCGCTCGCGATCATCGCGGGGTTAGCATGGCCGATCGGCGCGCTTGTTCTGGAACCGTATTTGTCGTGGAAGCCGCTCTTATTTGTCACCGGCTATGGTTTCCGGTCGAATTTCCTCCATCTGCCGCTGATTTTTGTGATCGCGAAGGTGTTCAGCTCGGATGACGTCAAAAAGATGGGCTGGTGGATTCTCCTCCTGCTCATTCCGTTGACACTGCTGGTCGCCATGCAGTTTAGCGCGTCGCCCGATGCGTTCATCAACCGGACGGCCGGGACGGGCGAAGCGCAGCAGATTACTGCCGGCGGAGGGAAAATCCGTCCGCCGGGCACATTTTCGTTCATCTCCGGAATGATCTTCTACGCGGCAGCCTCGGCCGCGTTTCTGATCTACGGCGCACTCAGCCGCGGCACCTATCGCAATTGGTTGCTCTTCGCCGCCGGATTCGCACTCGTGGTCACGACGGCCGTCTCCGGGAGCCGCTCTGTTCTGCTTGCAATCTTGATCGTGGTGGCGTCGCTTGCCGTCATCATCCTCGTGCGGCCGAGCGCGATTAACTCATTTGGCCGGAACCTGCTCATTGTGGTGGCGGTCGGGTTAATCGTTACCCGGTTGCCCATCTTCAAGGAGGGTCTCGAGATCCTGGGTGAACGATTTACCGCGTCAGCGGAAGCGGGCGAAACAACCGTTGCTGGCGATCTGCTGACCCGCGTAACGTCTGGATTTCAGGAGGGATTCTACGTGCTGACGAAAGCGCCCGCTTTCGGTTACGGTCTCGGCATAGGCACGAACGCGGGGGCAAAATTCCTCACTGGTCGAAGCATGTTTTTGCTCGCGGAAGGGGAATGGACACGCGTGCTGCTTGAGAGCGGTCCGATCGTCGGATTCGCGTTCATTGTCTGGCGCATTCTGATCGCTTTCCGACTGGGTTTACTCAGCCTTCGCCTGCTCCGGAGCGGCGAGGTTCTTCCGATAATCCTGTACAGCGCGTGTTTCCTGACGCTGGTGAACGGACAGTTCGGCCAGCCGACGAACCTCGGGTTTGCTGTACTGCTCGGCGGCCTGTGCCTGGCATCGACGAACCTCGACTACTACAGGATTCGGCCTGCGGAGAAAGAGCGACCGACCGGAGGGGATCCGCCGGTCAAGCGTTTGCCCCGCCGCTCGCCACATGCCGAGCGATTGCATCAGACGGTCGCGCCGCGCGAGCAACCAAATGGTGCTGCTGATCGGTAATTACCCGGCCGATCGGCAACAAAGCATGCAGCGTTTCGCCACGATGATGCTGCACGGTTTGCGAGCGGCCGGCATTCGGGTCGAGTTAATCCAGCCGGCGCCGCTTTTTGGAAATCTGAAAGTTGGCGGACACCTCGTAGCTAAATGGCTCGGCTACGTTGATAAGTTTCTCCTCTTTCCGCGGCGCTTGCGCAAGGTGGCGCGCCGCGCCGCGGTTGTTCACGTATGCGATCATTCAAACGCGATGTACTCCAAGCGCGTCAAAGGCGCGCCGGTCGTCGTCACTTGCCACGATTTACTTGCGGTGCGGGGCGCGCTCGGCGAGCAGACCGACTGCCCGGCGTCGGTCACTGGAAAGATGCTGCAAAAGTGGATTCTGTCCGGCCTCTCATCCGCAACGGCGGTAGCGTGCGATTCGGACGCGACGCTGCTCGATGCGGAGCGACTGGTTCGCCGTCGATCGGGCAAGCCAGCGCTGGAGCTGATCACGTTGGGCCTCAGCTACCCGTACCGCCGGCTTGAACCGGAGGAGGTGAGTGCGCGTTTAGGTGAGCTGCCGCAACTGACGAACTCGCCATTCGTCCTCCACGTCGGCTCCAACTTGCGACGCAAAAATCGAGAAGGTGTGCTGCGCATTTTCAGTCGGTGCGCGGCAAAGTGGGATGGCGTGCTTGTGTTTGCCGGTGATCCGCTCGCACCCCACATGCGTGTAGAGGCCGACGAACTCGGAATCAGCGATCGTCTGGTTGAGGTGCCGAGTCCGTCGAACGAGCTGCTTGAAGGACTCTATAACCGCGCTACGGCGCTCCTGTATCCCTCTCGCTTCGAGGGTTTTGGGTGGCCCATCGCCGAGGCGCAGGCCTGCGGCTGCCCAGTCCTATGCAGCGACGCCGAACCGATGCGCGAAGTCAGCGGCGGTGCCGCGCTCTTACGTCAGGTTGATGACGAAGAAGGTTTTGCCGCGGATCTACTCCGTCTCGCTGTTGAAAGTGAACACGCGATCTGGCGAGAGCGCAGTTTGCACAATGCAAAGCGTTTCGACGCTGCCGCGATGGTGGCCCATTACCTCAAGCTTTATCGAACCATCGGAGCCCGGCTGTGAAGAAGTTCCTGATGCTCGTTTCGGTTCTCCTCCCATGGAGCTTGCGCCGGTCGCTGCTCCAAAAGCAGTTTGGTTACGAGCTTCACCCGACCAGCCATATCGGCCTGTCCTGGATTTTTCCTGAGCGATTAATCATGAAAGCGCATAGCCGGATCGGCGACCTGACGATTTGCAAGAACATCGGCCTCCTGCATCTCCACGAACACGCATCCATTGGACGAGGTAACTGGATCACTGGTTTTCCGCGCGGACATTCGCGTCATTTTGCCGGCGAAAGCGATCGGGCCCCTCAATTGGTAGTGCACGAGCACTCCGCCATTACTCATCGTCACCTGATTGACTGCACGAACGCAGTCACAATCGGTAGCTTCACCACCTTTGCCGGTTTCCAATCCCAGATTCTCACCCACAGCATCGATCTCGAGCACAACCGCCAGGCATCTGCTCCTGTCACGATCGGCAGCCGTTGTTTTGTCGGAACGAACTGTGTCATTCTGGGTGGCAGTGTTTTGCCTGATTTTTGCGTGCTCGGCGCAAAGTCACTGCTGAACAAGGTTTTCACGGAAACGCACGTCCTCTACGGCGGGGTGCCGGCCCGCGCTGTTCAGCAGCTGCCGAACGACCTCGCCTATTTCTCCCGGGCGGAGGGATTCGTTTATTGAGTTTTGAAAATCTTGCAGATCGTGCAAACGCTTGACCCGCGGACCGGCGGCGTGGCGCGCGCGGTCCTGGCAATGAGCGGGGTGCTCGCGGATCGCGGTGAGGAGGTCGAGATCGTAGCGCTCGACGAGCCGGCGGCGCCGTGGCTGCGCGACCTGCGCGTGAACGTGCACGGCCTTGGCGTTGGCCTGACGAGTTATCGCTACTCGCGCAAATTGTTACCGTGGCTGCGCCAGCATGCCGCGCGGTTCGATTGCGTGATCGTCAACGGACTATGGCAATACCTTAGCTTCGCCTCCTGGCGTGCGTTCGCGGACACTCCGATCCCATATTTCGTCTACCCACATGGTATGCTCGACCCGTGGTTTAAGACCACCTTTCCGTTCAAGCACCTGAAGAAGTGGCTCTACTGGCCGTGGAGTGATTACCGGCTACTGCGCGACGCTCGAGCCGTAATTTTCACCTCGGACGAGGAGCGTCGCGAGGCGCGAAAATCATTCTGGCTTTATCGGTGTCGCGAGCGTGTTGCAACTCTCGGGATCGAACCATCGGTGCAGGAACGCAACGCAGCCCGCGAGCTCTTCCTTAACGCGCATGCGCTTTTGCGCGGCCAGCGGTTCATTTTATTTCTCGGTCGAATCCATCCCAAGAAAGGGTGCGACTTGTTAGTCGACGCGCTCGCCGCCAACACTGTTAATGACCGGTCGCTGCACGTGGTGATCGCTGGACCTGATCAGGTCGGCTGGCAGGCGGAACTGCAATCGCGTGCCGAACGCTACGGCATCCATAAGCGCGTCTGCTTCGTCGGGATGCTTGAGGGCGCGATGAAGACCGGCGCTTTCGCCGCCGCCGGTGCCTTCATTCTGCCGTCGCACCAGGAGAATTTTGGCTTATCCGTGGTTGAAGCGCTGGCCGCCGGAGTGCCGGTGCTCGTTTCAAACCGCGTCAACATCTGGCGCGAGATTGTAGAGGACGATGCGGGCTATGTGGAGAGCGACGACGGTATCGGAACCGCGCGACTGATCCAGCGGTGGTTGGCGACCCCGGAGGAACGGCGTCTTAGTATGCGAAGGAATGCGCGGGCCTCATTCGAGCGTCGCTTTACCGCCGACCGTGCTGCCGATGCTCTGCTCGCAGTCTTGCGCGAGACGACGCCCGAAGGATGAAGATCACGATCGTGCTCGGCGCATTTCTACCTGTGCCGCCGATCATGGGCGGAGCGGTCGAAAAGGCATGGTTTGAGCTTGGAAAAGAGTTCGTGCGCCGTGGACATGATGTCGTGCAAATCTCACGTGCAGTGGCGGAGTTGCCCGAGACGCAGACGATCGACGGAGTAAACCACGTCCGCGTTCGCGGCTTTGACACGCCGAGGTCAATCGCCTGGCTAAAGCTGCTCGATCTGGTTTATTCGGCTCGCGCGCGGCGGGTCGTGCCGGCGGCGGATGTTCTCGTCACGAACACCTTCTGGTTGCCCATTCTCGCGCGCCGCAACGCCGGCCGAGTCTATGTCCATGTGGCACGGCGGCCCAAAGGCCAGATGCGGCTCTACAAAGGTGCTGCTCGCCTTCAGGCGCCGTCGCAAACAGTAGCCGATGATATCAAGGCTGAAGTGCCCGCCATGGAGAGCCGGGTTCGTGTCATTCCGTATCCGCGGCCGGGGGCAGCTGGTTCGGCCGAACCACCGCCACTTGCCGATCGGGACAGGACTGTGCTTTTCGTCGGACGAGTCGATCCGGAAAAGGGCGTGCACCTCCTCGTCCGGGCGTTTCTCGCGCTCTGTCGTCAGAAGTTCGCTGGATGGAAATTGATTATCGTTGGGCCGCATGAGCCGCGTTATGGCGGTGGCGGCGCGCAGTACCTGGACGAGCTTCGCACCCTCGCGGATTCTGATCCGCGCGTGCAGTTCCCCGGTGCGATTTTCGATTCCGCCGAGCTCGCGCGGGAATATGACGGCGCACGATTGTTCGTCTATCCATCGCTCGCCGAGAAAGGGGAAACGTTTGGTCTCGCCGCGCTCGAGGCAATGGGGCGGCGCTGTGCTGTTCTCACTTCGGGCCTCGGTTGCTTTTCCGATTTCGTGACCGACGGCACCAGCGGCTTTGTCTTCGATCATCGCGCGGCTGACCCCGTCGCTGCATTGCAGCAGCGCCTCGACGACGTTATGTCAGACGAGGGTGAACTCGCGCGTGTGGCCGAAACCGGCTACCGGAAATCGAACGAGTACGCCATTGAGCTTGTAGCGCAGCAATTCCTCGACGATTTCCAACACGTGCTGGAGGCAAGAAATGGCTGATACGCAGATCGTCGCGCCCCGCCAAAGCTCACCTTACGAATCGCCGTGGTCGGCGAGCGACCGATTCATGCGTGTGCTCTGGCAGTTTTGCTGGTTCATCTTCTGCCTCTGGACGCCTAAGCCGGCGAACCCGTGGCGACTCTTCTGGCTGCGAGTCTTCGGGGCACGAATCGACGGTGTGCCTTTTGTTCATCAACGCGCTCGAATCGAGATTCCGTGGAACCTTGTTTTACACGATCGTGCCTGCCTCGGCGATCGCGCGAATGCCTACTCGTTAGGCGAGATCGAGATAGGCGTGGGAGCAACCGTCGCGCAGGAAGTTTACCTCAGCACCGGCACGCACGATTTCAGCAACGCCGCGCTGCCGTTGAGCGTTGCGAAGATCACAATCGGCGATGAGGCGTTTGTCGGCGCGCGAGCCTTTCTCATGCCCGGCATCACGATCGGCGCGCGTGCCGTCATCGGCGCCTGCTCTGTGGTGACGAAAGACATCGCGGCAGACGAGGTTGCCGCAGGGAATCCATGCCGCGTGCTGCGTCCGCGATGAGCGACCGCGTACCGGTCTCAGTCCTCGTCCCGATCAAGAACGAAGCCGAGAATCTGCGGCGATGCCTCGCCTCCGTGCAATGGGCCGACGAGATCTGGGTTGTCGATTCGGCCAGCACCGATGCTTCGCTCGAGATTGCGGAACAGCTTGGCGCACGCGTGGTTCAGTTCGATTTCAACGGCACCTGGCCAAAGAAGAAGAACTGGGCATTAGAAAATCTGCCGTTTCGAAATGAGTGGGTGTTCATTCTCGACGCCGATGAAACACTGCCCCTCGAGGCGGAAGAGGAATTCGCGAGCGCGATTGCAAACGCAAACGAGCTCGCCGGCTATTGGATCAACCGCCGCTTCATGTTCATGGGCCGGTGGCTGCGTCACTCCTACTATCCAAACTGGAACCTGCGCCTTTTCCGGCATGCCGCGGGCCGCTATGAGAAGCTGACCGATGCCGCGACCAACAGTGGCGATAATGAAGTGCACGAGCATGTGATCGTTCGTGGGCCGACAGGCCGGCTGCGCTCTGAGATGGCTCACTACGCCTTTCCGTCGGTGGAAGTGTTTGTTGAAAAACACAATCGGTACTCGAACTGGGAAGCCCGCGTTGCCGCCGACCATTACTTGCACGGCAGCGCCGCCCCGTTACGGAGCGAAGCGGTGGGACGCCGTCGCAAGCTGAAGCTTTTTTCACAGCGTCTGCCATTCCGCCCGCTGCTTCGTTTTCTTTATATCTATCTCTGGCAAAAAGGCTTTCTCGACGGCCGGGAAGGCTACTACTTTGCCCGGCTGCACGGATTTTATGAGTTCCTCTCCGTCGCCAAGACCTACGAGTTGAAGAAGCGATCAACGCGCGGCTGAGTCGATGCGCGTCGTCGTCTGGGGAATCAACTACGCGCCGGAATTTACCGGGATCGCGCCACATACCGTCGCGCTTTGCGAGTTTCTGCGCGACCAGGGCGACGTTGTCGAAATGCTGACAGCCTTTCCGTATTATCCGGCATGGCAGAAGCGAATAGAGGATCGTGGGGTTCTCTATCGTAGTGAGACAATCAACGGCGTCCGCGTCCACCGCTGCTGGCAGTTCGTGCCCGAGCGCGTCTCTGCGCTGAAACGGATCTTTCACGAGGGGAGTTTCGTCGCGACCTCAGCCTTGCGAGCCCTGACTCTGGCATCACCGGACGTATATATTGTCATTTCGCCGCCTCTGTTGCTTGGCGCCGCCGGCTGGTTTGTCGGTTTCTTTAAGAGGGCACCATTCGTCTTTCATGTGCAGGACATGCAACCGGACGCCGCGGTCGGCCTCGGTATGCTGCGGGCCGGGTGGCTTACGAAAGCGTTATACGCGCTCGAAGCCTTCGC
>JBJMWX010000064.1:0-21082 GCA_045809925.1 Chthoniobacterales bacterium | reverse complement strand
TTCAACCCCGACGATGCGGTTGATTTTTGGGAAATCACCAATCGCCAGGATTGGCACGTCTGTGAGTTAAGCCAGCAAGGGATCAGCTCCCGCGCCTATCGACCCGGCCCGTATTCGCCACGCGAGAGCATCCCTGCGGCGTGGGACCGGGAATATCTGTGCCACATGCGCTGAGCGCGCGCAGCTCGGAGCGTGCCTTAGTTGGTTCGGTGGGACTCGAACCCCCGAACCAACCCCGCGGCGAGTCGATAGTGCGGAATCTCCGCCGACAGCGCCTTCAGCATCGTGAATCTCCTTTTTCTTCGCTCTTAGTTCGGGCAATCCTTTCCATGCGCTCGTGGTGTGACTCGTAGGGACGACTCTCCGAGCCGTCCGCGGGCGCCTGCGGAGAGGCGCCCCTACTGAAATGCGATTTACCATTTGGGTTGGGTGGGACTCGAACCCACAACCAACGCCTTAAAAGGGCGCTGCTCTACCATTGAGCTACCAACCCGCGCGGGGTTTCGTGTTTAATCCGAATCGCGGCGCGCGGCAAGCCGCGCCTACAGGAATGCGAGCAGCTCGCGCAGCGTATTTTGTGGCCGCCGCAGTTCGAAGACATGCAGGCCGGCGGCGCGGGCCGCGTTCCAGTCGCGTTCCGGGTCGTCGCCGACGTGCAGGACCTCGCCACCGGTTCGGCCGCTCAACTCGAGCGCACGCTGAAAAATCCGCGGATCGGGTTTGTCGAACCCGAGTTCGCTCGAGATGAAAACGAACCGAAAGAATTTCGAGACCGCGAACTGCTCCAGAATCACGCGCAGCCGACCGTCGAAACTGGAGACGACCGCCAGTTCATAACGCGTCGCGAGTTCTTCAAGCACGGTCGCCGTTTCCGGGAACAACTGCCACACGCCTGCCTCGGCAAAATGCTCGTAGGCGACTTCAAAAAAATTGTCGCGGTCCAGCTCGTGCATTTCGGGCGCAACTTGCTCGAGCACGTCAAAGACCAGCGCACGCCACCACCCTTTGTCGTCATCGGCGCGCGGGTCGCCAGTGCCGGCTGGCGGCGCGGTCCGTTTCCATGAAACGGCAAAGGCACGATTGAGTGCGTCGACCTCGAGCTGCACGCCGATCCCTCGTCCGACCAGGGCGTAATGATGGCCAACCGTGCAGGTGAGGCGGAAAAGCGTGCCGGCGGCGTCGAAGAAAATGGATTTAATCGGCGACATGGCGCGTCGCGCATTGAACAATGCGCCGAACAGCCAAACAATACGGCGAGGATGTTACCCGTCGAACACAACGATCCAACCAACGCGAAGATCCTCGCAATTTCGGAAGACAAAATCGCGGGATTCGTGCGCGAGCCGTTTGCCGAGATTGCCGCGCGTTCCGGCGTACCGCTCGACGTCGTGACGGCACGACTCGCCGCGATGTTGCGCTCCGGCACAATCCGCCGGATCCGCCAGACCTTGCTCGCGACCAATCTCGCGGACGGCGCGCTTGTCGCCTGGAAAGTCGGGCCGGATAAAATCGACGCGGCGTTCGACTACATGTTTCAGCAAGACCCGTTTTCCGGCCATGTTGTCCTGCGTTCCACCGACACGGTCACGCCCGGCTCTGAATACAAACTGTGGACGACGCTGAAAGTGCCGCACGGTTTTTCGCTCGAGCGGCACTGCGACATTCTGCTCGATCGTGTCGGAGCCGATCATTTCCGCCTCATGCCGGCGAAAGGGATCTTCACGCTCGGGGTGGGGCATGTTCGCCGCAAAATGATGGAGCCTGGCAGCAAGGCGGATGAGCCGGCGACCATGATGCCTACGCGCGTGGTGAAATTGAGCGATGACGAATGGCGTGTGCTCCTCGCGCTGAAGCGGGAATTCGCGCCCGAGGAGATTGGCCCAACGCCGTGGGCCCTCCGAGCTGCAGAAGCGGGCGTGCCGCTCGCAGCGTTATATCGCCTCGCCGAATCACTGGAAGAACGCGGCGTGATCGGTCGTTTCTCAACCTTTCTCGAACACGTCAAGCCATCTGCAGGCGGCGTGCGGGTAACGCGTTTCAATGCCCTTTTCCACTGGGCCGTTCCGCCCGGACGCGAAGAAGAGGCCGGCGGCGAAGTGGGCCGGCATCATGTTCTGACACATTGCTATTGGCGCGAGGCGGGTCCGGAGTTTCGGAACGTCAACATCATGGCGGTCGCGCACGGCACCGATAAGGCGTTGCTCCTCGAACACAAACGAGCGATCGACGAGCACCTCGCCGCCTGTGGAATACCGGTCAGTTACACCAATGTTTTCTGGGGTGGGCGCAGCGAGATCAAGCCGTCCGAAATTTCGCCGGATGCTTATCGCGAGTGGCTGGGCGAAATGCAGGCCGAACCCGCGTAGCTGCGTTTTTGTGCAAACGCGATGAAAGTCCTGACGGACAAATTGCGCGCCGGCATCGACCTGACCACCTCGGAGGTCGATGTGGCAGTAGCATTACTCTTGTCCGACGAAACGGCGGATGAGGAGAAGGCAGGCTTTTTAATCGCGCTGCACCGGAAAGGCGAGAGCCCGAGGGAGATTGCCGCGTTTGTCCTGCAGCTGATGCGGCGCGCGGTCGATCCCAAGATCAATCCGGATTCATTAAGCGGGCCGATGCTCGATGTTTGTGGCACCGGCGGGGATGGTCTCGACCTTTTCAACATCTCCACCACGATCATGTTTATCCTCGGAGCCGGTGGGGTTGTGGTGGTCAAACATGGCAACCGAAACGTGACCTCGCGCTGCGGGAGTGCCGACGTGCTCGAGAAACTCGGCGTAACGATCGATCTTGCACCTGAACAGCTTTACGAATGCCTGCAGCGTGTCGGAGTCGGATTCCTTTTCGCCCGCCAGTATCATCCGGCGTTTCGCGCGCTGGCGCAGATGCGCGACCGGCTGGCCCAGGCGAAACACCGCACGATTTTCAACCTGCTCGGGCCGCTTCTCAATCCGGCGCGACCTAGGCGGCAGTTGATTGGTGTCTTCGAAGCGCGATTGACCACGATCTTCGCCGAGGTGTTGCGTGATCTCGGCCGTGACGCCGCATGGGTGGTGCACGGAGTGACTGAAGACGGCCAGGGAATGGACGATATCTCAATCAGCGGTCCGACCACCCTGGCCGAGCTGCGTAACCGGAAAGTGACTACCGGTGTCATCGACCCTCGATGGCTCGGCATTCCACAGAGCGACATAGCGTCGCTCGCCGGTGCCGATGTGCTGGGCAATGCGCGCATTCTCGAGGGCATCCTCGAGGGTAGCGTCACGGGCCCAATGCGCGATCTGGCGACGGTAAATGCGGCCGCCGGGTTCGTCGTCGCCGGAGCGGTGGGCGACATACGTGAAGGAATCGCGCTTGCGCGTGAGCAGATCGACAGCCGCCGGGCCCTCGCGAAACTGCGCGCGCTCCAGCAGTTTCATCCGAAAGCTCTGTAGGGCGGCGTCGCTGACGAGGCCTCCCACGCTCGACTGGCCGGGTCAGCCGCCGCGCCCTAGCGGGATTTCGCGAACAGCTCGGCGTAGGTCCGGTCGAGATCGCGGAGGAGCCCGATCGCGAATGTCTGCCGGTCGATAAGCGCCCCGCTGCACATCGCGAGCGACGCGGCACGGCCGCGAATTTCCTCCGGGAAATCGTCTACCTCCTGGTTGACGTTGATGCCGACGCCGGCGATCGCGACGTGGGCGGATTCCGGAAGGGCGCGCATTTCCACTAGCACACCCGCCACTTTGCGCTCCCCGAGATAAACGTCGTTTGGCGGTTTCACTCTGGCGTCGAGCGCCGTGACAATCCGGATGCTCGTCGCAACGCGATCCGCGAGCCAGCTCGTCAGATGAGTAGAATCGGCCACCTGGATGCGCGGACGAAGGAGAACAGAAAACCAGAGGCCTATGCGCGCCGGCGAGATCCAGCGATTGCCGCGTTGACCTCGTCCTGTCGTCTGCGATTCGGCGAACACGACCAGCCCCTCGGCTGCGCCGCGCTTTGCGAAATCGAAGACCACGTCGTTGGTCGACGTAGTCTCTTCGAGCACAATGATTTCGCGTCCGATCCGGCAATCCGTCAGCGCGTCCCGTATTGGTCGCGCATCGAGGCGGCGCGTGCCATTCTCAATCCGCGACATGCGTCAGCTCCAATGATAAGTCGATCGCGCGCGCCGAATGCGTCACGGCGCCGATCGAAATCAAGTCGACGCCTGTGGCAGCGATTTCGCCGATCGTTTCCAGCGTGACACCTCCGCTCGCTTCGAATTTCACTCGCGAGTTCTGCCGCAGCGCGACCGCTTCGCGCAGCATCGGCGGGGACATGTTGTCGAGGAGGATAATGTCGACTTCCGGCAGAGTGAGAAAGCCCCGCACCTGTTCAAGCGTATCGGCCTCCACTTCGATTTTCACCTCGGGGTGCTGGCGACGCAGATCGCCGATCGCCGCGCGAAGATTTGCTCCGGCGGCGAGATGATTGTCCTTCACCAACACCATATCGAAGAGCCCGAATCGATGGTTAGCGCCGCCACCCGCAAGCACAGCCGCCTTCTCCAGCGCCCGCAGACCGGGAGTGGTCTTACGGGTGTCGAGAATTTTGACTGCCGGATTCTTTGCCGCGTCGACGAAATTTCGAGTCAACGTCGCGATCCCACTAAGCCGTTGCAGAAAATTCAGCGCAACCCGTTCGCCGGTCAGGATCGAGGCAGCGCGGCCGTGGATTTCCAAGACTGAATCACCTGCGTCGACTTGCGAGCCGTCGGTTTTCTGAATTTCGATCGCCAGCTCGGAATCGACGCGGCGAAAGACTTCCGCCGCTGTCATAGTACCGGCAATAATCGCGGCCTCCCGGGCGACAATACGAGCGTGGGCGCGGGCGGCGCGGGCAACAAAGGAATCTGTTGTTACGTCACCGCTACCGAGGTCTTCGGCGAGCGCAATCCCGATCGGATCGTGCGGGGCAGGCTGCGGCTTCATTCAGACGCCGCGAAAAAAAAAGATTCGGGCAGCGCACGCAAGGAGAAACAATCCAAATACGACCAACGTGCCGCCGCCCGAATCGCCTTAACCTGTATGATTTGACACCCGCAGTTTCGCCGCGTTCGAAAAAATTTCGGGATTCTACGATTCCGGCGGAAGCGATGGTGCTGTAACGACCGCTGTCCCAGCTGATCAGCCCGCCAGCCCGGTCGCAGACCTGCCGCGGAGACCCCGGACGCTATAGCAACAGCTCGGCTTGCTCGGTCTTGCCAGGTGCAGCCGCCGCCGCCGTCGCCTTGGCCGCCTCGTCCCGCACCTCCTGGAGCAGTGACCGGAACTCCCACCTCTCCATCGCGTCAATGAGGGCAGGATAATCGGGCGTGATCCGCAAATCGTCGATCGCCAACGGCAGCTCAGTCGAGCAATCCAGCTCGACCATTTTGCGGTTCTGGCGAATCTGGTCCCGGGCCGCGATCAGCTTTTCTCGCGTCCGCGGGCTTTTTACCGCGTCGAGATTGTTCAACAAAGCTTCCAGGCCGCCGTGTTCCCGTACCAGCGCCGCAGCCGCTTTCCGTCCGATGCCGACTCCCGGAATGTTGTCGACCGAATCGCCTGCGATCGCGAGCACATCGCCAATCAAGGTTGGCGGCACATCCCATTTGGCTGTCACCTCCGCTTCGCCGAGGAGCGCGAACGCATCCTTTGGCGAAACCAGATCGGCCTTCGCCGTCGTGTAAACTTTCACGCAAGGTCCAACGAGCTGGAACAAGTCCTTGTCGTTGGTCGCGAGTACGACGTCGATGTCGCGTTTGCAGGCGGCCACGGCGTAGCAGCCCATCAGGTCGTCCGCTTCAGTATTCGGGAGCGAGATGTTCTTGAATCCCAGCAGCCGTGTCAGCGTGTTCTGGATGTAATCAAGCTGGGGAACCATCGGTGGCGGCATCTCCTTGCGCGTCTCCTTGTAGGCCGGCTGAAGCTCCACCCGTTTTTGGGGCAATCCTTCGTCCCAAAAGACCGCGCCGAGATCTGGCTGGAGATGCTTCACCATCAGGCGCAGCGTTTTTGCAAAACCAAAGATCGCGTTCGTCGGTTCACCGCGCGAGTTCGAGAGGTTCAGGATCGCAAAGAACGATCGGTAAACGTAATAATGGCCGTCGATCAGCAGCAGCTTCACGCGCGCAATCTTGCCGTCGCTTCGCCTCATGTCGAGTCCTGTAGGACCCGTCGCTGACTCCGCTGCTGCCAATGCGTTTTCATTTCTGTCATTCGAGGAATCTTCAAACCGCGAAGATGCCTGCCTTCGCATCGCTTTATCGAGACACGCATCGCCTCCGTCGCTCCATCGATTCGACATCGTCGACGCCAATCGGTAATAACAGCGCGATGACCGACGAATGGCTGGTGCGCGTGCAGGACAAGACCTATGGCCCGGTCAGTCTTGCCATTCTGCGCGAATGGCAGGGCGAAGGCCGCCTCATCGCGACCAACGAGCTCCGGCGGGCAGATGAGGCGGATTGGCGCATCGCAGGCACAATCGAAGAATTGTTCCCGCGAACTCAGCCGGCGGCCGATCCGGTCGTGCGCCGGCGTAGCTGGCCCGAAATCCTGCGCGAGACCCTGCGGATTTATCGCCGGGGTTTCATTCAATTCATCGGACTGGGACTACTCACCGCGGTGCCGTCGTTTTTCCTTCAGGAGCTTGTCCCGTTCACGATGCCGGCGCTGGATGGCAGCACTCGTCCATCATTGCCGCCGATCAGCGGCGTGGCGGTCGCTGTTTGCGCTTTGTTGGTCGCGCTCTGGCCGCTCACCGCCGCCGGCATGCAGCTCGTGGCCGATGCCGCCGCGCACAAAGAACAACCACGCTGGCGGGACTTGCTGCGTAACAGCGCACGGCTTTGGACGCGCATGCTGCTCCTGGCCACAATCGTCTACGGCAGCTTCGCTTTCTGGCTGATCATACCGTTCTCCGCCATGCTTTCGCTCGTCGCGGGCGAGCCGAGCCTTCTCTCGTTTCTACTCGTCCTGCTCATCGGCACGTTCACCATCTACATGAACGCCCGGCTTTTTATTAATTTCCTTTTTTGGCAGCAAACCGGGGTGCTCAGTGATCTCGGCGGGGTCGCCGCCTTGCGCGAAAGCAAACGCCTCGCGCGCAGCCGGCGCGAAGAACCACCTCTAAATCGCCCTCTTTACCGCGGCGGTATGGTCGCCTCGTTCTGGGTCCTTATTCTCTTTACCGCGACCGCTGCGACGCAGCTTCCGTTTACGCTCGTCCGCTTCATCGGCATCACCGATCCGAGCGAAGGGCTCGCGCTGGCGCAGCGGATGGCCGCGTCGCCGCCCGCGGATGCGCTGACCCTTGGCGCAAACGTCACCACGGCCCTGTTGCACCTGCTGCTCCGGCCGCTGCTCATCGCCGCTTTCGTGGTTGTCTATTACGATGCGCGGGCGGGCGATTCTCGTTAGCACGGAATTGGCGCAGGCATTCATAATACTGTGGGAGCCGGTGCAGCCTTCGGCATGAAACGGTCGCGGATCCACTTCGCGGCTTTGTCTGGCTGGTGTGTTGTCCTCTTCGTGGCCGCGATGTTCTTCTACACGCGCGATAACCACCTGCCGGTCGAACTGCACGCCGACGAAGTTCCGAAGGCTGCTCAGTTCCTCGATGGTCATCTTAGCTATCGCCAACCGCTGCTGCTCGTCACCGCGACTGACTTGGTTATGCGCCTAAGCCGTCAAGTCCCCGCTGTGCAGGAGATGGTCCTGACCGGGCGTGTCGTGTCCGCGGCATTCGCTGCTGGAACCGTAGTCCTTCTCTCGCTCCTCGCCTACACTTCCTATCGCTCCGATCTCCGAGCCGCGACCGTGGTAGGTGCGGCGGTGCTTGCCTGTCCGCAGCTTCTCCTTCTCGCCCATTACTTCAAAGAAGACACCGCCCTCGTGTTTACCGCCGCCGCCTATCTGCTCGCCGTCTGGTTCTATGACTGCCGACCGGGCCAGGGCGGGGCGGTTTTGCTCGGCGTTACCGCTGCATTGGCAGTTTCAGCCAAGTACGTCGGCTTTGTCGCAGTTCCCGTGACCTACTGGTTACTGCGTGCGCGGCCGGCGCCGGAAAAGGACGCCAGATCGCTGCGCGCTTTCACGATAGCCCTTGTCTTCTGCTGGCTTGCCATTAATTACCGCGTCCTTCTTCATCCCTGGCGCTTTCTTGTCGGCATCGGATTTGAAGTCGGTCATCCACTGGCGGGTCATCGTGGCTTGATAGATGGCATCCTCCTCTCCAGTCCGCTCTGGGAAATGCTGGCCGCGAATATCAGCCCCTTGATCGTAGTTCTGGCGGCGATCTATTTCATCGTCGCGCTTCACAGTTATCGACAGCTTCCGCGCGCGACGTTCCTGCTCGTGTACGGTGCTCCGGTCTATCTATTCCTTCTAAGTTTGTCGCGTTTTCTTCTCGACCGGCATCTCCTGCCACTGACCGTCGCGATCTATGTCATGGCCGGACTGGCCGTCGTCGAGCTAACCCGGTTCCTTCGAACACCGGCAGCGCGCTCAGCCGCGACTTTGGTCATGTTCGTTGCGCTTGTCGGAACGGCGATACCGTTGGACCGCGCAATCTTTCACGAGCTCGAAAACGAAACGCGGGTGCAGCTTCGCGCCTGGATCCGCGACAACCTCCCTCCTGGCGCAGTCATTGCCCAGGATCGCCCTGCCCACCTCGACGCGTCCGGCTTCGGCCTTCACTTCGCACCGGTTATAGCGCAAAAGCTACTGACTCCGTCCGATTTCTTCGTCACCGATCTTGGCTCGATCGCGGAGCTTCGCGCCAAAGGGGTCACTCACGTCGTGACCTGCGACGAAGCCTACGGCCGGCTCTTCACTCGTCATCCGGTCAATACCACCGTGCGTGAATCCTACCGTCGCCGTCGCGCCGGGTACGAGGAAATCTTTTCCTCAGGCACATTGCTCTTCGAAGCGAAGCCCGCGCGAGCCGTCGGCGGCGGTCTTAGTCCGATCGTCAGGGTCTATGCTGTTTCACCTGCCCGTGTTGCCGGTGTGAACTCTTCACCCATCGTTGGTTCGTCCGTCTGCGACTCAGAAACAGACGAAAAAATGTTCGTCTTTAATTGCGAACTTTCGTCTATATCTCGCTAGGCCTATGCGCTCGTTCGTCCCAAGATTGCCGAGTTTGGTAATTGCGATAGGACTCGGGTACTTTTTGTTCGTCCAAGCACATTCCGCGTGGGCCAATTATTGGTTACGAACCGATAGTCAGCAGGCAATAGCCACGCTGATCAAGAAACATTGGAGCGGCCATGGGCGGTTCGTTTACCGGTACGTCGTGAACGGCAGAGAATATATCGGCGCGAGTTCCAGAAACTGGCAGGACGCGCGTTACAGCGGGGTGCAGCCGGGTGATGAGTCACCTGTATATTTTTCAGTCTCCCATCCGTCGATTTCGCTGCTGTACAAGCCGCAGGCCGTTGTCGAAGGATTGCCGGTGTTGATCATCGTGATGTTCCTGGAGTTTTTTGCAGTGATGGCGGTCATCGAGCCGCGAAGCAAGTGGGCATTTGATTTCAGTGACAGAATGCGCACCGATGATCGAATAGCCTGACCATGCGCTGGAGCGAACAGCGGACCGCTGTACGCTCCACTTTTGAAATGTGATTTGCACACTCCTACTTCGAGGGACGCGCGCTCTTGTCCCGGCGGTATTTGTTTCGGTCAGGGGCCGTTTGTCGATTTGGCAGCCGACCCGAAGGGTGCTGCTGTCATCGCAGCGGCCACAGACTTGATGGGCAGCCTGATGGCGAAACGTCATGCGCCGAATACGATCCGGTAGCTTCGAGGTGTGCGTGCCTGAAAAGTACGACGTTATCGAACACGATCACTATCGAGAGCAGCGCGCCTTTTTCGACAATCCACCCGATGATCCGCTTGTCACAGAGGTTCTCGACAAGTTCCAGCCTGACTGGGAAACCATCAGGAAATTACGGAATAGTTTTGAGGTGAGAATGGGAGAGCATCAGTTTCTTTTTCACACGCAGGACCATGGCGAACCGGAAGACCTCGCCGACCTCGCCGAGTCACACAGAACCGGCGTCGCTCTTACGGATTTCGCCATTGGTGACTGTGTGGGAAAGAGCTATGGACGTTACTCCGAGGATTTCACCTGGATTGATTGGTGGGTAAAGAGAGCCAACTGCATGATTTGCTTCAATCTTCAGGGCCCAGGGGCACCGGCACCCGAGATTAGAAATGATGTCGAAGCAATTCTGCAAAGCACGAAATGGATTGGCTAGCGAGCCGAGGCCGCGCCAATCGCGAAAGCGGTGGCTCGCGGCCACACTCGGAGTTGGGAGTCGCCGATCTTGTCTCTCGTAAGAGGCTAGAGCGCTCGGCAAGGTCGATTGCCACGCTGGCTTGTTTGCTGCTCCAGAGTTTCTTATGAATTCCAGAGCTGTTGTCGCGAGCGTTGTCGTCCTCGTTGGCATCATTGTCGCCGTCGTAATTGACGCGCGCGCGCATCGTGCGCTGAGTACAGAAGAGATCGTGCAACTTACGAAGCACATCCATGAGCAGACCGGCGTTGATCCAACAAAGCCGCAGGGTTTCGTTCTTCAGTCCGATGGCACGTGGGCACCGATGCATCGAGATCAGGCGCAGAAGCAGCCGTGAAACCACGCAACAGCATCTAACCCGCCGAGGCAGCGAACTACGAAAGCTCTCGCTCGCGAACACATCCGAAGCTCGGACACGCTGATCTCGGATCTCGTTAAGTGACTTCCACATCCCACACCGCTTCCGAGATCACCTCGGGTTTGCGATCATTCGCCAGCGCGGCAGCCATACTGTCATGCGGCGCGACGCAGTCGGCTGCGTTGTTCCAGCGCACTGCGCTCAAGCTTGGAACACTTGCCAGGGTTCTCAGGCAGGCGCGAGTCACTGCAGAAGAGTTTATCTCTGTCGCGTGAACGGTGAAGTTCGGGCCTAATGAACCGTCAGCTTGAAATTCCGTTTACCTAGCTAGCGGTTGGGCTGATGCTTGAGGTTGTTTACTACGTTGCCAGCAGCCTCGACGGCTATATAGCAACAGCCGACGGCAGCGTCGACTGGCTTTCGTCCTTCCACCGCGCGGGAGAGGATCTCGGGGCTACTGAGGTAGCGGCGTCGGTAGATGCACTTCTGCTCGGTAGCCACACTTATGAGTTTGCTCTGAAACTCGGTCACTGGCCGTCGCCTGAGACGCCGTCATGGGTTTTCACGAAACGAAACCTGCGAGTGCTGCATCCGAGTATCACCCTCACTTCAAAGACTCCTGCTGAAGTCGCCGCATTGCTGGCCTCGCGCGGTTTTCGTCGGGTCTGGCTAATGGGTGGTGGCAAGCTCGCAGCTTCGTTCCATGCGGATGGTTTAATATCCCGCTACATCATCTCGGTCTTTCCTATCCTTCTCGGTTCAGGTATCCCACTCTTTGCGGCCCATTCCGGCCCTGCCGATCCACTCCGGTTCGTTGAGGCGAAGCCTTTCACGAGCGGGATCGTTCAGCTCACGTATGACCGTCCCTGAGTTGTAAGCAGGCCGCTTACTTCAGTTGCACGTAGGGCAGCAGGCCGTGCACGCCGCCTTCCCGACCAAATCCACTTTCCTTATATCCGCCGAAGGGGCTCGTAGGGTCGAACTTGTTGTAGGTGTTCGCCCAGACCACGCCCGCCCGCAGCTTGCTCGCGACCTTAAAGATCTTGCTGCCTTTGTCGGTCCAGACACCGGCGCTTAGCCCGTACGGCGTGTTATTGGCGCGCTCGATCGCTTCTTCCGGGGTACGAAAGGTCATGACGCTTAGGACCGGCCCAAAGATTTCTTCCTGCGCGATGCGGTGTGAAGCGGTTACTCCTGTGAAGAAGCTCGGCGGATACCAGTAGCCCTTGGCCGGTAGCTCAAGACGCGGCTGGACCAGTTCGGCGCCTTCTTTCAAGCCGCTGTCGACCAGTTCGCAAATTTTCTCGAGCTGTTTTCTCGAATTGATCGCTCCGATGTCGGTGTTTTTGTCGAGTGGGTTGCCGACGCGCAGGGTTGAAATGCGATCGCGCAGCTTGCGGATCACCTGCGGGAAAACGCCCTCCTGGACGAACAAACGGGAGCCGGCACAGCAGACATGTCCCTGGTTGAAATAGATCCCGCTGATGATGCCTTCCACCGCCTGGTCGAGTGCCGCGTCTTCGAAGATGATATTGGCCGCCTTGCCGCCGAGCTCGAGCGTCAGCTTCTTGTTCGTGCCGGCGACGCTTTGCAAAATGCGTTTCCCCACTTCGGTCGAGCCGGTGAACGCGATCTTGTCGACGTCGGGGTGATCGACAATCGCGCGGCCGGTTTCGCCGGCACCGGTCACGATATTGACGACGCCGTCGGGCAGCTCTGCTTCCTGCAAAATCTCGGCCAGGTGCAGCGCGGTGATGCTGGTCGTTTCGGCAGGCTTGAGCACGACCGTGTTGCCGCAGGCCAGCGCAGGCGCAAGCTTCCATGCCGCCATCAGGAGCGGGAAATTCCACGGGATGATCTGGCCCGCGACGCCGAGTGGTTCCGCGCGCCTGCCCGGGAATGCGTACTGCAATTTGTCCGCCCAGCCGGCGTAGCAGAAGAAATGTGCGGCAAGAAGCGGCAGATCTATGTCGCGCGATTCCTTGATTGTTTTCCCGCCGTCCATCGTCTCGAGCACAGCGAGCTCTCTCGATTTCTCCTGAACCAGACGCGCAATGCGATAGAGGTATTTGCCGCGCTCGCGTCCCGGCATACTTCGCCAGGTCTTTTGATAAGCGCGGCGTGCGGCTGAAACGGCCGCATCTACATCCTTCCCGTTCGCTTCCGCTATCTCGGCCAGCTTCTCTTCCGTCGCCGGATTGATCGAATCAAAATAGCGGCCCGACCTCGGCCTAACGAACTTTCCTCCAATAAAGAGCGAATACCGCGGCTTGATGTCGATGTAGTCATACGCTTCCGGTGCCGGCGCGTAGTTCCAGCGGTTGCCGAAGTTCAGGCGCCGCTCCTTTTCAGGCACGGCGAGAGACTCGCGCGCCCCGTCATTGCCCTCGCGGATGATGACGAGCTCCGCGCGTCGCGTGGTCTTCCGGGGCATCGACGTTGTTTAGCGCGCTGGCCAATAAGCCGCACGCGAAAAAGCCGTCTCTCGTCCGCCGCAGCGGCGGGATTCGCGGACGCCTCCCTCCGTCGCCGAGGCGCCGGCCGCGCGTTCGGCGGGGTCAGCGACCCCTACAGCTACGGACCGAGGTCGTAAATCTCGACGAGTGCAGTGCCGCTGCTGTCGTTCTTGCCGCGCTCGATTGCGGTATAGTTACCCGGCACGACCGAAGCGAGAATCGCGGCTTCGGCATCGTTGGTCGGCGCAATGCCTGTCGCGGCGATATCGTTTTGCTGCGTGTCTTTCCAGTTGTCGTTCGAGGTAATGAGCCCTCCGTTCGCGTCGTGTAATTCAAGGGTCGGATCCTGGAGCGGTGAATTGACCGTGGTGAGCGACGGCCCGATGCCGCGGATCAACACGCGTGTGCTCGCGCCGGGACCACCGCCGACGATTAACCCGCCGATCAGCACGTTATCACCGGTCTGCACGAAGCCGCGCGTGCTGATGTTAGCGAGCTTCGGCTCGATGCTGCTGTCGAGGTCGTAAATTTCAACGAGCCCGACACCGGTTCCGCCGTTATTCCCCGCCATGATAGCGGTGTATTTGCCGGGATTAAGTGTCCGGACAATCGCCGACTCAAGATCATTAGCGGGCGCAATCCCGGTTTGCTGGATCTCTGCCTGCTGCGTGTCTTTCCAGTTGTCGTTCGAAACGATGAGCGCACCGGTCTCGTCATGCAGCTCGAGAGTAGGATCGGCGAGCGCGCCTGTTACACCCTGGCTGGAAAGCGATGGACCAATAGCGCGGATCATGACGCGTTTGGGTCCGCTGCCGGTGATGATGAAGCCGCCGATGGCCACGCGGTCGGCGGTCTGCACCAAGGCGCGGGTTGAGAGGTTGCGAAGCCGCGCGGAAGCGAGGGCGATTTCGTACATGCCCTTGCCGTGGGTCGCGGCGCGGAGCACGCCGAACTTCTTCTGAATCGCCAGATCGAAGACCGCGACGTTGGGCAAGCCGTTGCCGTAGAGCACCCAGGTCTTGCCGCCGTCTGATGAATTGTAAACGCCGCGGTCGGTGCCGGCATAAAGGTCGTTCGAGTTGGTCGGGTTGACGGCAAACGCGTTCACCGAAACGTCAGGCAATCCGGTCCCGATCGGTGTCCAGGTCGGACTAGCCGCAGTCAGGTCGATCGTTTTCCAAACATGATTCTTGCCGCCGAATCCGCTCCCGACATAAGTGACGTAAGCTACGTCGCCGTTCGCATTCGACGGGTCGATCACGGCGCGCGCGACCGGCTGTACTGGCATCGCGGGATCAGTGACGTTGACCAGCGGACCGCCCGTGTTCGTGGTCCAAACGCGCCCGGAATTCGTGCCGACCAGGCGCACGTTGTCAGTCGTCGCTGCGACGCCGATCGCGGAGATCGGAGTGTTTGTGCCGGGGCTGGCCGGCACGCCGGGCGGGCGCCCATCGGGAATCGACGGCACGCCGGTCGGCTCCAGCACCTGGCTCTGTGCGATCATATGATCGCCCTGGTCGAGTGACTCGTAGAGTTTGTCCGAGCCGTAATAGACGCTGTTCGTCCCGTTGAAGGTCGCGCTCGACGGGCCCAGAGCCATGGGCGCGTAGAAGTTCACGTCATCAGCCGGGCTCTGACCGTTCAAGGTCTGTCCAGCCGAGCCGTCGCACACGATGCTGCCGACCGCCGGCAATGGGAGTGGCAATCCTGGCAGGAGCAGGCCCACTGCCGCGCCCCGGAATGCCCATTGGCCTTCCGTCGCGCAGCTCGTTTTGAAGACGCGCGAGTATCCTTCCAGCACGGTCGCTGCGTTGTAATAGGTGTGATACATCGTCACCGATTCGGTGTCGCCGGCGCTCTGATCGATGAGCGAGAAGCCGCCATCGCCGAAGTCCGCGCGCTTCCAAGTTCCATCCGGCAGGCGAAGCTCGGTGCCGTTGTCCTGCGTGCCGCCGAGCGTGAAATTTTTGTCGATCGGATGCAGGGCGAGGCCGGAGAATTGGGTGGCCAGGAATCCGGCCGTGTTGGCATCGAGCCAGTTCAATGCGGCGTCGGCAGATTTCCAAATGCCACCGTCGTTCCCGGTGTAGATCACGGCCGGATTCGACGGCGCGACGGCGACGCAGTGGCTATCGACGTGCAGGGTGCGGACGCTTGACTTCCACGTCACGCCGCCATCCCGCGTGTACATGAAGGTGCCGTTGTCGCCAACGTCGACCTGACCGGCCTGGGTGTGCGCGCTCAGCGTGCCGACGACGTAAATATTGTTTGGGTTTACCGGATCGATATCGATTCCCAGGTTGTAGAATCCCTGGCCACCGGCGAACCCGCGCGCGCCGATCAATTCGATCCAATGCGCGCCGCCATCGATTGTTTTCCAGACTTTGCCCTGATTAAATGAAGTCGCGGGTGTATCGCCGTTATGCTGACCGGTCGCAGCCACGATCGTCACCACACCGGTATTTGGATCGCGTTGCACCGCCATCCGTGCCGGTGCGATATCGCTGTCGGAGGTATCGAGCACCTTGGTAAACGTCGGCTTGGGCGAGAGAGCATTCGCACTGCGGTAGAATCCCTGCGGGGCCGCGCCGTCCGAAGTGGCGATGGCGAGGACAAGGTTGTTCGCGTTGCTTGGATCCACCACTGCCGCGGTGACGCGGTAATCCGAGGCTGCTGTCGTTGTGTCCTCGCCGAGCACCGGGATCTTCTCGAAGGTCGGCGAACCGCTCATAAAATTGGTCGACCGGAAGAGGCCGCGCCGCGGGACCGCGCCCGGGATGACGCCAAATAATCCCTGCACTCCGGTCACCGTACCAACGAAGACGTTGTTGTCGTTCTGGTTGTCGATCGCGATCGCGACCGCGCAACGATTCGTCATTACGTCTTTGCCGGCGGTATCGAGATTGAACGGGCCGTTCAGCGTCGGTGAAGAGCCGTTCGCGCCTGTGATCATGTAGACGCCGGCGCCGACATAGCTGTCGCCGGAGAAATTTCCTTCACCAGTACCAACGATCACCCTGGTACGATCTTTCGGATCGATCTTCACCGACCCGATTGCGAGGGCGAGCGCGTTGTCGAGCAAAGACGTCCAGCTCGCGCCGCCATTCGTCGTGCGGTAGAGGCCGCCTTGTGCCGTGCCGACATACGCGATGTTTGGGTCTGTCGGGTCGATCGCGATGGCCGTGGTACGTCCGCTGACCGGCGACTGCGTGGTAGAAATGCCATTGGCGTTTGCCGGATCGGTCTGACCGTTCGGAATCGGCGAGGGGCCGATCGATATCCACGTCGGGCCGCTATTCGCTTCTGCGATCGCGGTGCTTGTTCCTTTAGTGCCGGTGAACTGTGTTGCTGGAACCGTCAGCGCCGGGACGGAGGTGGCGCGGAATTGCGGCCGCGGATCAGCCGATATTGGCGCGGTATCGTCCTGGCCGCGGCGGGCAGTGTCTTCGGCCCCTTCGGTGCCGCGGGGCGGCAGCATGACGGCACTGGCTGCCGAAGAGTATCGCGGCAGCGGCCGGAAGCCGGTAGCAGCGAGAGCAAGGCCGGTGACGAGCAGTGCAGATGAAATGAGAAGGCGAGTGCGTTTCATAAGAGTCTTTTCAGCCGATAGGCCGCTCGCGCGCTGATTGGCGACCCGCTCCCCTCGAGCAGGCCACACCTATCGGCTTACCGTGTATTCGCTTCGCGGCATCTCCTCAGACGCCTTCCTGCCCGGTCCCTTGCGGCAGTCAACAATAGCCCGGGCCTCCGATCGTAATTGCCTTCGACGGGCCCGCACAGGGAATCCCGGCGTGAACGTTGCCCCGGCTCAGCAGGCCGCCGGCGCCACCCATCCCCTGGCCAATATCGTTTACTAGAGAACTGCCGCTCGTGTCCTACGCTTCCGCGTCAGGGCAGCGAGAAGTAATCGGCGTTTTGGTAACTGCCATCCACCGTCTTCACGATCTGCATCACGATGTCGTTGGCCAGCGTGCTCGCACCGAACCGGAACAGATCCGGGGTTAGCCAGTCATCGCCGAGCGTCTCCTTTACCATCACGAGATAGGCGAGCGCCTGTTTGGCGGTGCGGATGCCGCCGGCCGGCTTCATGCCGATTCGAACACCCGTCTCGTGAAAGTAATCGCGGATCGCTTCCAGCATAACCAGCGTGACTGGCATCGTCGCCGCCGGTGACACTTTGCCGGTCGATGTCTTGATAAAATCGGCGCCAGCCCGCATCGCGATCTCGCTCGCGAGGCGGACGTTGTCATAGGTCTCGAGCTCGCCCGTCTCGAGGATCACCTTAAGATGCGCTTCGCCGCACGCTTCTTTGGTTGCCGCGATTCCGTCGAAGAGACGGTCGTATTCGCCGGCGAGAAAGACGCCGCGATCGATCACCATGTCGATCTCATCCGCGCCGTGGCGTGCAGCGCTGCGCACTTCCTCGAGCTTCAACTTCAGCGGCATCAGACCGCTCGGAAAACCGGTCGCGACCGATGCGACTTTGACCCCGGAGCTGCCGAGGAACTTCTTCGCTGCGCCGACGAAATTCGAGTAAACGCAGACCGCCGCGCAATGAGGCACGTCGTACCGCGGGTCAAGCGGCTGGATGGCTTTCCGGCAGAGGAACGCAACTTTGCCCGGCGTATCTTTGCCCTCCAGAGTGGTGAGATCCATCATCGCGATGGCGAGCTTCAGCCCCTCCAGCTTGGCCGAAGCTTTGATGCTGCGTTTTGCGAACGCCGCCGCGCGCTCCTCCACCATCACCTGATCGACCGTCGGGACGCCGACCTGCGATCGCGTGTGGCGGCTCTTGAGCAACGGTGTCGCTGGCATTTCGCGGACACGATCTTACGAGGCCGGGTCGCTGACCGCGACCTGATTTCAGCGCATCTGCTTTAACACCCAGGCAAACGGAAACCGATCGCCCGCTGGAGTTGTGGCGACCACGGTTCTTCGCAGGTCAGGCGCGGCATTGCGAAGAAGCGGAGTGTCCGCCTCAAGCGCGCGGCGACTGGCTAGAGATCGCGCCCGATAGCGTTCGCCACCGCACGCATCCGCGGCACGAGCTTCGCAAGCACGTCGGGCAAGAGGGACTGCTCGCCGTCGCACTTGGCTGCTTCCGGTGATTCGTGCACCTCGAGCATGACCGCGTCGGCGCCCGCCGCGATGGCCGCGAGAGACATTTGCGGCACGAAATCTCGAATGCCGACTCCGTGTGCCGGATCGACGATGATTGGGAGGTGCGTCTTTGCTTTGAGGATCGGAACCGCCGTCAGATCGAGTGTGTAGCGCGTCGCGGTTTCGAAGCTGCGAATGCCGCGCTCGCAAAGCAGCACATTCATATTGCCTTCGCTCAGGATGTATTCGGCGCTCAGGATCAGCTCGTTGATTGTCGCGCTGAATCCGCGTTTCAGCAGGACGGGCAAATGGCTGCGGCCGACTTCCTTGAGCAGGCTGAAGTTGTGCATGTTGCGCGCGCCGATTTGCAGGCAATCGGCGTAGCGTTCGACGATCTCGAGATCACGTGCATCCATGACCTCGGTGATGACCGGCAGGCCGGTTTCGTTACGTGCTTCGGCGAGGAACCGGAGCCCTTCGTGTCGTAAACCCTGGAAGCTGTAGGGCGAGGTGCGCGGCTTGAACGCGCCGCCCCTGAGGAGGCGTGCGCCGGCGTCCTTCACCACGTGGGCGATGGAGAGGATCTGCTCACGGCTTTCGACCGAACAGGGCCCGCAAATCAGCGCTACAGCCGAGTCGCCGCCAATCCGGACGCCGCAGATGTCGACTGTGGACGCTTCGCCGCGCGATCGAAAGGAAGCGAGTTTGTACGGTTCGCCCGCCGGGACCACGGCTTCCACGCCGGGCATAGCAGCGAGGCGCTTGTCCGGGAGCAGATCGTCCGGGCCGACCACACCGACGACGACCCGTGAGCCGGAGGTATCGACCTCTGCCTCAAAGCCAAACTCCTGTACACGCGCGATGATGCGCTCGATCTGCTCTGGAGTGGCGGTCGCTTGAGTGATGATTACCATCGAGCGCAGTGCTGGGCGGGCAGAATGAAGGCCGCGACGATGGACTGCAAGTGCGGAGCAATGTCCGCCGCTCTCACGTTAGTTCTCGATCGTAACCGGCGTGCCGGTCGAGACGGTTTTATAGAAGTTCTCCGCCATGAATTCCGGCATCCGGATGCAACCGTGTGATGCTGGATAACCCGGGAGATAACCGGCGTGCAAGCCGAAGCCCGGCGCGATCTGCATGTAATACGGCATGGACGCGCCCTTGTAGTGACTTCCCGGTGGCTTCGGATCTTTCCCGAGTTCGATATTGGGCACGACGACATTGCCCGCCTCGTCGACGTAGTCGCCGTAAAGACTGGAGGAGTGATGCAGATCTTTACTGAGGATCCGGTATTTGCCAGGCGGCGTGTTCTTTCCTTCGCGCCCAGTCGAAAGCTGCGAGATTCCGACAAGCTGTCCGCCCTTGTAGAAATAGGCGCGCTGCTCGCCCAGCTTGATTTTGATCGAAGGCGATCCAGAAACCCCGTCGCCGTCCCAATACGAGACAGTATCTTGCGGCGCGCTCGACGAGACCGGTCCCTGACCATACACACCGCCGAGGTATTGCGTGCCGGTGTTCTCCTGCACTTCGCAGGAAGTAAAGCAGAGCGCGACCGAGGCGAGCGCACCGAAAATCAGATAGCGAAATGGCGTCTTGGACATGGCAAAAAGAGTTGCAGGCTCTAACGCTTTCGTCGTCGAAAGTCAAGGCGTGCAGCAGGCTTGCCGCGCATCGTGGTGAACGTGCAACGGCTTGAATTCTGCTTTCTTTGCAGCACACTTGCCCACCCTTCTGCGTCATGCCGACCTACGAGTACACGTGCGAAAAATGCGGCAAGAACTTCGAGGCATTCCAATCGATGCGCGATGAAGCGTATCGCGAGTGCCCGAAGGAGCTGTGCCAGCAGAAAAAATGGGGCCACGGCAAAGTGAAGCGTCTGCTCGGCACCGGCGCCGGTCTGATTTTCAAGGGCTCGGGATTCTACACAACGGACTACCGGAGCAGTTCCTACAAGGAGGGCGCGAAGAAAGATGCGCCGCCCGCGGCCGGTGGCGAGAAATCCAGCGGGACGAAGGAGTCCGGCGCCTCATCAGCTCCACCTTCGAAACCGGCCGAAACGAAATCGAGCCAATCGTGACAAAGCTGGTTTGTCCGGAGTGCCGGCGGGAAAATGAGCCAGAGAGACTTTACTGCCACGAGTGTGGCGCGCGCCTCGACCGCTCAGCGCTGGCAAAGGCACCGAGCACGGTAGAGCGGCCGGAGGACCAGCATCGCCGGCTACGCAGCATGTTCGATCCGCACAAGGACCGCGTGCGGAGGATGTTTTTCAAAATAGCGAAGCTCGTACTCGGCGCTCTGGCAACGGCGGCGCTAATTGAGATGCTCCTGCCGCCAGACGTTCCGCCGCGGACCAAGTCGATCGGTGCCGCGCCCGAGATAAATTTCGATCTTGAGAAAGCTGCGGCCACGCCTGGTGCGGCGCCGCTCACCTACACGGACGAGCAGGCGAACGCCTACGTCGCCTACGTGACAAAGATGAAGCACACCGGGTTGAGCACCACGCCACAATTCGAGCGCGCTGTGCTGTCGTTCGAAGAGGGTTCGTGTGGGCTAACCGTCGCGCGCTCGCTCTTTGGTTATTCGCTCTACACCGGCGCCACGTACCAGGTCACGTTGCAAAACGGTGCGATAACCGCCACAACCAAGAGTGGCAGCGTTGGACGACTGCCGATCCACCCGGCGATTATCAAGCAGGCCGGATTTCTCTTCAGCGATATTGTCCGGGTGCTCGATCGCGAACGGCAATCGCTCGCCAAAATGGGCGGGATCGAGTTCCACCCGAAGGTGGTGTCGATTACGCCGCGTTAAACGCGACGGCCCTGCGGGCTGCGGCACGATGGCCGCAAGCCCGCCACCCTA
>JBJMWX010000063.1:0-9571 GCA_045809925.1 Chthoniobacterales bacterium | reverse complement strand
GGTGACGCGCGTGGCGCGCGAAGTCGGCAGCGAAGGCATCCTCGGTGGCCAGGCGCGAGTCGAAGGCGTTTCCGGCACGTGGAAGGATCTGACCGACTCGGTGAATTTTATGGCCGGCAACCTGACTGCACAGGTCCGGAACATCGCGCTCGTGACGACCGCGGTCGCCAACGGCGATCTCTCAAAGAAGATCACGGTCGATGTCCGCGGGGAAATACTCGAGCTCAAGAACACCGTCAACACGATGGTCGACCAGCTGAATTCGTTCGCCTCGGAAGTGACCCGTGTTGCGCGCGAGGTCGGCACAGAAGGACGCCTCGGGGGCCAGGCCGACGTGAAGGGCGTTGCCGGCACGTGGAAAGATCTGACCGACTCCGTGAATTTCATGGCCGGTAACCTGACCAATCAAGTCCGCGGCATCGCGCGCGTCGTGACCGCGGTCGCGAACGGCGATCTGAAGCAGAAGCTGCTCGTCGAAGCCAAAGGCGAAATCGCCGCGCTGGCCGACACCATCAACAGCATGACCGACACGCTCGCGACATTCGCGCAGCAGGTCACAACGGTGGCGCGCGAAGTGGGTGTGGAAGGAGAGCTTGGCGGTCAGGCGAGCGTGCCCGGCGCGGCCGGGACATGGCGCGACCTGACGGACAACGTGAACCAGCTCGCGGCCAATCTGACCACGCAGCTGCGCGCGATCGCCGATGTCGCGACCGCCGTTACGAAGGGCGATCTCAGACGTTCGATCCAGGTGCCGGCGCGAGGCGAAGTCGCGTTGGTGAAGGACAACATCAACGAAATGATCCGCAACCTGAAGGACACGACCCTGCGCAACGAGGAGCAGGACTGGCTCAAGACCAACCTGACCAGGTTTACGCGCATGCTCCAGGGTCAGCGTGATTTGCTGACCGTCGGCAACATGATCCTCTCGGAGCTCGCGCCGCTCGTCTCGGCGCAGCAGGGCGTGTTCTTCATCATGAACGGTGACAATTCCGAACCGGAGCTGAAGTTGCTCGCCACTTACGCCTGCACGGCGAACAACGGCGCGAACGGCCGGTTTAAGCTGGGTGAGAGTCTCGTTGGACAGGCCGCTCTGGAGAAGCGCCGATTCCTGCTCAACGATGTTCCGAGCGGCTACGTCAGAGTCGCCTCGGGGCTAGGCGAGAGCAGTCCGCGCAGCGTCGTTGTCCTGCCGATTTTGTTCGAAGGTGAAGTCAAAGCCGTGATGGAGCTTTCATCTTTCGAGCGTTTCAACCCGACGCATCAGGCATTCCTCGATCAGCTCACCGAAAGCATCGGCATCGTGCTCAATACGATCGAGGCGAACACGCGCACGGAAGATCTGCTGACGCAATCGCAGTCCCTCGCGACCGAGCTGCAAAAACGGCAGGAAGAACTGCAAAAGACCAACCTCGAGCTGGAAGAGAAAGCGCGTTCGAACCTGGCGAAAGACCAGTTCCTCGCAATGCTCAGTCACGAATTGCGCACCCCGCTCACGCCGGTTCTCGCTTCAGCACACGCCCTCGAGAGTGAGACCGATCTGCCGGAAAACGTCCACGAATCGCTGCAAATGATTCGGCGTAATGTCGAGCTCGAGGCGCGGCTGATCGACGATCTTCTCGACCTTACCCGGATCAGCAAGGGCAAGGTGCAGCTCAATTTCGAAGTGGTCGACGCGCACACGTTATTGCAGAACGCGCTCGAAATTTGTCACGCCGAGATCGATCGCAAACAAATCACGCTTAAGCTCAATCTCCAGGCGCGAAAAGTTCACCTGCGGGCCGATCCCGCGCGTGTGCAGCAGATTTTCTGGAACCTGATCAACAACGCGGTCAAGTTCACCCCTCGAACCGGCGAGATCCGGATTTCCACGAGTAATGGATCCGGCGACCAACTGCGGGTCGAAATTGCGGACGACGGGATGGGCATTGAGGCGGACGCCCTCCCAAAGATTTTCGACGCCTTCGAGCAGGCGAGCCGGACGAAGCTCGGCGGTCTTGGTCTCGGCCTCGCGATCAGCAAAACGCTGGTCGAAGCGCACAAGGGCGCGATCACGGCGCACAGCGATGGCCGGGACCAGGGCGCCACGTTTGTCGTTACCTTCCACACCACCGATAAGGTCGACGTTCAAAAACGCGCGCCGGTTTCGCCGACTGCAGCCAGCCGGCAGCCGATGCGCATTTTGCTCGTCGAAGATCACGAGGATACGAATCGCTCACTGACCAATTTGCTCCGCCTGCGCGGCTATGATGTTCAGTCTGCCTACAACGTGCAGTCGGGGCGTGAACTGGCCGAATCGCGAGAGTTCGACGTGCTCATCAGCGACCTCGGGCTGCCCGATGGCACGGGGATCGATTTGATGGAGTCGATCCGCGCCAAGCGTCCGGTTTACGCGATCGCGTTGACCGGGTTTGGAATGGAAGAGGACGTCCGAAGGAGCCGTGAAGCAGGGTTCAAGCACCATCTGGTAAAGCCGATCGATCTGAACAAGCTGGATGCATTTATCCAGGAAGGTGCTACCGCGGCCCACACGGAATAAGCGGCATTGCAGGGCGTTTGCGTGAAACGCCAAAGCTCCTCGATCCGCGGCGGGACGTCCGTCTTGCTCGCGGTCGAGTTGCTGCTCGTTTGCGCGTCGGTCCTGGCTACGCGTTGCGCAAATTATCGCGACGTGTTTATCGGGCACGAAATTTATTTCACTGACGCGGATTGCTATGCGCGGATGACGCGCGCGCGCATCTGTTTCGAGCATCCGGGCACCATTGTGCGGCGCCACGCGTTTGAAAATTATCCTGACGGCATCTCCCCGCACACAACCGCGCCGCTCGATTACTTGATTGTCGCCGTTGCCGAAGCGATCCGGCCGTTCAGCTCGAACCCGCTCGATCTTGCCGGCGCGACTGTCTCCCCATTCCTCGCTCTGGCTGGTGGAGTTTTCCTGTGGTGGTGGGCTCGGTGGCTGGTATTGCCGTTCCGCCCGGCGCTTCTCTTCATCTACGCGGCAAGTCCTCTGCTCTCGCACTCGAGCGAGCTTGGACGACCGGACCATCAGTCGTTCGTCGTGTTCCTCGTGCTGGTGGCGATGTGCAGCGAATTGTCGCTGCAGCGCATTCCGTCCCGCGCCTGGGGCATCGCTGCGGGTGCGGCGTGGGGAATTGCGCTCTGGGTTTCGCTCTACGAGCCTCTTCTCCTGCTTGCGGTTGTGCTCGTCAGCTACGCGATTGCTTCGCGCCAGAATTTCACCGCGCTCCACAGACGTGCCGGGTGGTTGGTCATGTTTTGCATTCTCGTCGTCGCCTTTGCGATTGAGCAGCGGCTCCCGCACTGGGGCGGGATCGATCGACAGGTCTTCCTCCGCTGGGCTGCGACCGTCGGCGAACTGCGTCACGTGCCGCTCGTCAGTCGCGCCTGGCTGGACTGGTGCGGCTATCTCGTGATTGGCGCCCCAGTCCTGCTGGCGATCGGTTATCGGAAACAGAAGACGTCGCCCACTCTTATCGCACTCGCGATGGTCAGCTTTTGCCTGACGATTTGGCAGGTGCGTTGGGGCTACTTCTTCGTCCTCTTCTTCGCTCTCCTCACTCCGACGATACTGGCGGCATTTAATCGCCGAGCCGTTGCTGCTCTCGCATTTGTGGTTGCGATCATGCCGATTCTCAGCGCATGGGACGAGACGCTATGGCCTGGCGAGGCAACGCGCGCGCTCCGCATCGAACGACGCGTTGAGCTGCCGCAGTTGCGCGCGGCCGCCGCTCTCTTATCCGGGCAGCAACCTGGCGCGGTGCTGGCGCCGTGGTGGTTGTCTCCGGCGATTTCGTACTGGTCGCGGCACGAGATGGTAGCCGGGTCGTCGCACGAGAGCCTCACCGGCACGCTCGACAGCGCTCGGTTTTTCGTCTCGTCGGATCCAGAGCTCGCGAAGGCTATTCTGCAACGCCGCAAGGTGCGCTGGGTGCTCGCTTACGACGCCGGCCGCACCGTGCTCAATTCCGCCGCCATTCTCGGTCTCCACGCGCCCGAAAAACCACTCGCCTCTGTGCTCGACCGGACGCCATCAAGTGCGCCGCCGTTTCTCGCCCCATTCTATCAAAACGCAGCGTGCAAACTTTTCAAAGTCGAAACGATTCGCTAAAAGCACGTTTTCCGTGGAGAATAATTGACAGCGCGCCCTGCGGTGAACATACTGCAACGTGCTGAAAAAATTCATCCCGCAAAAGCCCTTGTCCTCGATCGGAGAAGGATCGTTAAGCGCGGGCCGGGATGAACCGGGCAATGGAGCGACCCAGCGTCCACGCGAAGAGCAGAGGCCCGCACCGGTGTCATCAACACAATCACCAACTACATCACCAACCACCGACAGAAAACCTATGGCTGAACACACTGGCAAGGACGTACTTTCAAGCGACGTCGAAATTAAAGGATCAATCAAATTCCAGAAAGAGCTGCTCATCGACGGCAAAGTGGAAGGTGAGATCAATTCCGATGGCGTACTCACGATCGGCGAGAACGCGGATATCCGCGGCGAGATAAAGACGAAGTCGATCACCGTTTACGGTAAGGTGCATGGCAACATCACGGTCGGTGAGCGTTGCGAGCTGAAATCGCGTTGCACGTTGCAGGGCGATCTCAAGGCCGCGCGTCTCGTTATCGAGGAAGGCGCCACCTTTATCGGCAAATCGGAAGTCACGAGCAGCGGCGGCGGGAAGGCAAACTCGTCCCGCCCGGAGATTGTTCGCAATGAAGAGCCGGCCGCACCCGTGAAGACGGCGTTCGGCGCTCGCGCGTAACGGCAGTCACAGCGGGACTCGCGGCTGTGGCTAAGTCGACGCCTGTGAAGGTCAGTGTGGAATGTCCACACTGTGGCTTCAAACAGATGGACTACGCCGCGGCGAAGAGCACCATGTGCCGCCAGTGCGGCAAACATTTCACGCCCGCCGCCCCGCGGCTCGAGGCCAGGCCGGCTGCTCCGCGGGAGAATCCCGTCGCTGCGGCGGCGGAACTCGGCGCCACGATCCGGGGAAAATTCGAGGGGCTTTGGGCTCCGAAGCGCAATTCGGTTATCGAATGCTTCGATTGCAAGACGCAGCAGGAAGTTGTGGCGAACGCGCCTTCGACGAACTGTCGCAAGTGTGGCGCGCACCAGGACCTCCGCGATTACAAGATCACGACCAGCTTCAGCCGGTCGATCCGTACGCATGGGGAGCTCCATCTCACGTCCAGGGGCGATCTCAGCAGCACGAACGTGATTTGCCGGTCGGCGGTCATCGAAGGCAAATTGCGGGGTAACCTCCAATGCTCGGAAAGTGCCCGAATCAACTTCATCGGCAAAATTCCGGGGCGACTCGCTGCCCAGCACGTCCTCGTTGAGCGCCGCTCCGATGTCCAATTTTTCCGGCGCGTCCGGGCGAAGAGCATCGATATCCATGGCCGCATGGTTGGCGACGTAATTGCCGAAACTGTGGTCGTCATTCACCGCAGTGGTTCGCTCGACGGAAGCGTGACGGCGAAGGCGATCTCGGTCGAGAAAGGCGGAGTCTTCTCCGGCCAGTTGGTCATTGGAGGCGGCGGGCTCAAACAAGCCGAGCTGCTTCCACAGGCCGACGCCCCGGCCAAGGACGCGCGCGACTCAGCCGACGCGCCCGTTCTGGTTGCACAGCCGCTGCCCGCCGCTTAGTTGCGGCACAATGCGAAAGCTGCTCCCCCGGAGCCCGTATCAACGGCTCGGTGGGTACGTCCATCTCGCGCGGCTCATCGACAAGGCGAAGCTGCACCGCAAAGGCTTGCTCAACGGCTACAACTACAAAACGGTGGGCTTCGATAAGCATCTGCTTGCCTTTCTCAAGCTCGATCCCGACGCGTTCGAAGAAGCATCCAATCGTCTCGAGGAAGACGACAGAATCCTCGAATGGATCCAGCAGAACGGCGCTCAGCACGCGCCGGAGGAGGTCGAGCACTGGAACAACGAGATGATCTCGCGGCATCCCGATAGCGCGGTTAAAAAGGCGCGTTTCCTCCATGCCCTCAAGGAAGCCGGCGGTGAAGGCCGCAAGGACATCCGCACCTATTTCGATCTGATCGAATTCGACGAGGGGCGACTGCGGTAGGGGCGGGCCGAGCCGTCGGCGGACGCTTCGGAGAACGTCGCTAGCTGAACTCCGCGAAAAGACGATTGGCTTCTTCGAGGGTTTCCTTGCTTCCGATATCGAACCACGTGCCCCGTATCTGATAGGTCTTGACTGGCTTGCGCGTGTAGAGCCACTGCACAAAGCGGCCGGGTTGATCGGGATTGTTGCCGGCGGCGAGATAGGTCGTGAACATCGGCACGACTTCGCGCGAATAATAATAAAGCGCGATCCCGGCCAGTGTGCTCTTCGGTTTCGGCGGCTTCTCTTCGAACTGCACGATCACACCTTCGCGATCCGTCGTGATGCTGGCGTACTTCTTAATCGCCTCCAGATCGCCAACATCATAAGTCGCCAATGTTGCCATCGAACCACGGGCCGCCTCTACAAACCCCGTCAACGGGTCACTGAACAGGTTATCGCCCGCCACCACGATCAGGTCGTCGCCGGAAATGCTCTCCCGCGTCAGCACAAGATTGATATCGCCGATCGCGCCCAGTTTGTTCGAATCGTCGCTCGAACCGTCATTGATGACCTTGAAGTGCAGCTTCGGATTCCGTTGCTGATAAGTGTCGGCCCAGTGCTGAAACGCCTCGGCGAACTTCGCGTTCGTCACCACGTAAACCGTTTCGATGTCCGGCACGGGCGCGAGGTTGTCCACCACCCATTCAATCATCGGTTTCCCTGCGACCTCGAGCAGCGGCTTCGCCTTGTCGCGGGTCAGCGGGTAGAGCCGTGTCGCGTAGCCGGCGGCGAGAATCAGAACATTCATTTCGAGCGATTCGGGTCAGCCCGACCCAATGGCTGCTTCCTGCAGCGCGCTTTGCAACGCCGCAATGCGTGAATTGTCGGTAATCTTCCCGCGGGTGGCCTGATCGGCGATATAGAACGTGTCGATGGCAGCGCCTTTTTCCGTGATGATCCGCGAAAGCGCGATAAAAACCGAAAGTCCGCTGAAGGCGCCGAGCAAATCGTAGAGCAGTCCGACCCGGTCAGGCGTTTGAATCTGCACCAGCGTGTAAACGCGGTGTGCTTTATTGTCGACTGCGATCCGCGTCGGAAATTCGATTTCGCGCACCGCCCGCTTCGGGATCGTCTTCCGCGCCCGTTCGAGCAGCGGACCGAAATCGAATTCTTCGGTTTCCAGTGAGTGCCGAAGGGTCATTTCCACCAGCGCATAATCGCGCGGATCGCCGGCCGCACGATTGTAGATGTCGCAGACGCGAAAGACGTCCAGCACGAGATTATCGCCGCGTGCGTAGATGTCGGCGCTTAGGATGTTGAGCGGCACGACGGCGACAGATCCGGCGATTTTCGCCAGCAATTGTTGCACATCCCATCCTGCGACGGAAACAATCGTGTGGCCCTGCTGCGGGTAGGCTTCCCACGAGATGGCCGGCGCGATTGGCGACTCATCCGGCGTAAAGAGCTTCTGCAGGAACCGGCGAAAAAGCTGAACGTGTGAGCTGATCGCCGCGACGCCGAAGCTCCGGAAATAATTGTCCGGCATGAAGTCAAAGTGCGCTTCGATCTCCTCTCCGTAGTCGGGCGAAAGTTGTTCGCCCACCGCCTGTTCGAGCGCATCGCGATGGATCTGCGTTTGCTCGAGAAAATTGCGCTCGTCGCCGAGGTAGCGCGAAGTGGCGTGATAAAGCTGCCAGACGAGCGACTCTTTCCAGTCGGACCAGGCTTCGGCGCTTGTGCCTTGTCCGTCAGCCAGCGTCAACAACATCAGCGCATCAAGTGTTGGCTGATCTCTGACAATGGCCGCGAATTCAACTGTCGTCTCGGGGTCGTCGATGTTTCGCTGTTGAGCGAGGGTCGACATGGTCACGTGGTGGTCAACCAGGCGGATGAGCGAGCGGCGTTGTCCCGGCTCGAGTTGGAGACGAATCGCGGCCCGTTGCGCAAAAACCGCGCTTGCTTCCGAGTGCGGCCGGGCGCCAACCGCACGGCCGGTATCGTGCAGGAGCAGAGCCAGGTAGAGAACGAGCGGGTCTGGCAGGTCCTCGAACATCTTGCGATAGCCACCGAACTTTGCGTTCTCCGTGTCCGAGAGAGCGTCGAGCTTTTCAATGCAGACCAGCGTGTGCTCGTCCGCAGTATAGCGGTGAAAGAATTCATGCTGCACCAGGCAGGTCAATTCGCCGAATTCGGGAATGTAGCGACCCAGAAAATCGACCCGGTGCATCAGGCGCAGGACGCGTCCGACCTGGCCTTTGCGCGAAAGGAGAGCCTTGAACATCTCACGGGGCGCTTTCGCGTATTGAAACGTTCGCGTCACCAGGCCCACATTGCGGGTAATCAGGTCTTCGAGCTGCGGACTGAGGTTCAGACCGCGCTCCTGCGCGAGCTGAAATACACGCATCATCAGTTCGGGATTCTTCGCGAAAATATCGCTCCGCTGAGCGAACAGCTGGTTCCCGCGAACAACAAACTCCTCGATCTGCTCTTCCTCTCCGTCGGTCGTTGGCAGAACGCCGAAGACAATGTCGCCGCCCTGCGAGCGGCCGGCGGCGAACTGTTCTGTCACTCGTTCGCCGATCCGGAAAACATTGCGGCTGTGCTCGTAATAATCCTTCATCAATGCCTCGCTTCGCAGCACTCCCGCGCGGTTCCGGTAGCCGAGCCGATCCGCCAGGTGGTCTTGAAAACTGAGGTGCAGGATGTCGGTCGCGCGCCCGGTGGCGAAATGGAGATCGGTCCGGACCCGGAGGAGAAAATCGTAAGCTGTTTCGAGCCGGCGACAGTCGGCCCGGCTGAGCCATTCCTTGTTCTCTAAATGTGCAGCGGTCACCGACCCTTCCTTGAATGAAGTGATCCAGAGCAGGTTCTGGTAATCGCGAAGGCCGCCGCACCCGCCCTTAACGTGCGGCTCCTGCATGTAAACGGTGTCCCCGTAGCGCGCGTGCCGCGCCGCCTGGTCGCGCATGCGCAACACCACGTACTCGCGCTCATGGCCTTCCACGCACTCAGCACGGAATTGGGCGCGGAAGGCGCGAGCCAGCTCGGCATCGCCAGCCACAGGGCGAGACTCGAGCATCGCTGTCTTGGTCAGCATCTCTCCGTTCGCCTGCGAGATCGCCTCTTCGATCGAGCGCGTGGAGTGTCCGACTTTGAAGCCGATATCCCACAGCAAATAGAGAATCTGTTCGATCACTGCGGCGGCATACGGCGAAAGTTCTGCCGTCCGGTCGCTGTGCAGAAACATCACATCGACATCGCTGAAGGGATTGAGCTCGCCACGGCCGTAGCCTCCGAGTGCGACTAGAGCTAGTGATGTTGGCGTGTTCCCATGATCGCGCGTGAAATCGGTGGCCGCGGCAAACACGCGCCGCAGCAACACGTCGACGAGTTCGACCCGCAGCGCGCAGATCTCCCGCCCGCCGCCGCCCGCCTGATGCTTCAGCCGCAGCCGGTGTTCCTCGATCCTGAGAAACTTTTTGTAGATC
>JBJMWX010000062.1:0-7880 GCA_045809925.1 Chthoniobacterales bacterium | reverse complement strand
CCCTCTTCGACTCGCGCTATTTCGACGCCCTTGGAGCGCTCGCCGACGACCGCGGCGCGAAGTCGATTATCGTCGAGCACCGCATCGACACCGCGGTCGTGGATCTGCCCGACGCCGCGATCGATATCGACACGCCTGACGATTACCAAACTTTGAAGTCGCGGTAGCGCGGAGAGATATTGAGACGATGATCAGCGATTCGGACCCGGCTGGAGATCATCCGGACGCGACGCACGACACGACTGCGCAGCGGCCAACCAATATTGGCGAAGGGACGCCGGGGACGCCTCCCGAGCGCGACCCTGATCGCGCCAATGAATTGCCCACACCCGGTGCGCAACCGCCGCTCGACACGGAGAAGACGCGACTACGCGAGCCGCATCATGTCGCCGCCGGACTACCCGCTTTAACGCAGAGTTTGCATTTCACGATCCGGGAGACGGGCCTCACGCGGGGAATCGGCGACTGGCTCCGGGTAAACAAAAAAGACGGTTTTGATTGCCAGAGCTGCGCCTGGCCGAACCCGGATGAACGCCACGTGTTTGAGTTTTGCGAGAGCGGCGTGAAGGCGCTCGCGAGCGAAGGGACACGCAAGCACATCACGCCCGACTTCTTTCGCGAGCACTCGATCCATGACCTGAAACAGCAGAGCGATCATTGGTATGAGCTTCAGGGCCGCCTCATTCATCCAATGCTCAAGCGCGAAGGCGCGACGCACTACGAGCCGATCGAGTGGAGGGAAGCGTTCGTGCTCCTCGCACGCGAACTGAACGCGCTCGCGACACCGAACGCGGCGGCGTTTTACACCAGTGGACGGACGAGCAATGAAGCGGCCTTTCTCTACCAGTTGTTCGTCAGGCAGTTCGGCACCAACAACCTGCCCGACTGCTCGAACATGTGCCACGAGTCGAGCGGCGCGGCCTTGAACGAAACGATCGGCATCGGCAAAGGCTGTGTCCGGCTGGACGACTTCGCGAAGACGGATTGCATCTTCATCATCGGACAAAACCCCGGAACGAACCACCCGCGGATGATGACCTCGCTCGAGCATGCGAAAAAGAACGGCGCGAAAATCGTCTCACTCAATCCAATGCCCGAACCGGGGCTGATGCAGGTCGTGAACCCGAATCCGCAGGAATATCGCAACCCACTCGAGTTCGCGGCCAGGATGCTCTTTAACAAAGGCCGGCAGTTGACCGATCTGTGGCTGCCGGTTCGGATCAACGGCGACATGGCTGCGATCCGCGGGATCGTGAAGGAAATGGTTGCCGCGGAAGAGGCGAGGCCAGGCTCCGTCTTCGACCACACGTTTATCGACCAATACACCACGGGATTCGACGAATTCGTCAGGCACGTTCGCGCCACTCCCTGGGACGAAATTCTGGAAGGGAGTGGATTAACGCGGGAACAGATTCGCGCAGCGGCGGAGATCGCGATCAACGGCAAGAGGATCATCGCCTGCTGGGCGATGGGATTGACCCAGCACCGGAACGCCGTCGCCACCATCCAGGAGGTGATGAATTTCCTCCTCGTCGGCGGTCACATCGGCCGTCCCGGTGCCGGACCTTGCCCGGTCCGCGGCCACTCGAACGTCCAAGGCGACCGTACGATGGGGATTTGGGAACGGATGAACGACCGGTTTCTCGACAAACTCGCGGCGGAATTCGATTTCGAGCCGCCACGCGAACACGGCACGGACACGGTCGAGACCCTGAAGCAGATGCACGCAGGAAAGGTTCGGTTTTTCCTGGCCATGGGCGGCAACTTCCTTTCCGCCACGCCGGACACAGAGTACACCGCGAAAGCCCTGCAGCAGTGTCGAGTTACCGCGCACGTCTCGACCAAGCTGAATCGCGCCCACCTCATTACGGGCGAGATCGGGCTGATCCTTCCGGCGCTCGGCAGATCGGAAATCGATCGACAGGAAACAGGCGACCAATTCGTGACAGTGGAGGATTCGATGGGAATCATCAATCCGTCGCGCGGGCACGCGCAGCCCGCGAGCGAACACGTGCGCAGTGAACCCTGGATCGTTGCTGAGCTTGCGGAAGCCACTCTCGGCGGCCGCAGCAAAGTCGATTGGCGCGGGCTCGTGGCCGATTACGACCGGATTCGCCGGTGCATCGAGCGGGTCATCCCCGGCTTTGAGAACTTCAACGATCGCATCCGCCAGGACGCGTTCTATCTACCGAATGCGGCGCGAGACGAGCGCGCCTTCGATACGCCGACGGGGAAAGCGACGTTCGTCTGTTCGGCGATCGAACCACTGCGGCTCGGGCCCGGCGAGTACCTCATGACAACTGTGAGGAGTCACGATCAGTTCAACACCACGATATACGGACTGAACGATCGCTATCGTGGAGTCTACAATGGCCGACGGGTGGTCTTCATGAATGCCGATGACGTCCGTGATGCTGGTTTGCAGGCGGGCCAGCTGGTTGACCTGACCAGCCATCACGAAGGTGAAACGCGTGTCGCGCGGCATTTCATGGTCACGCCGTGCGAGATCTCGCGCCGGTGCACGGCGACGTATTTTCCAGAAGGCAATGTGCTCATTCCGATCAACAGCACAGCGCATCGGAGCAACACGCCGACGAGCAAAAGTGTAATCATCACAATCGCGCCATCAGCTGATAGCGACAGTGGAGCGGCGGAAATTGTGCGCGAAGCTCGCGCATCTGTAGGGCGGGGTCGCTGACCCTGCCGGCGCGCTACAGAGAAACTGCGGCGGGGTCAGCGACCCCGCCCTGCAGATGCTAGCCGCCGATTGCGGTCATGATCCGGCGCGGCTGGTAGCTATCCCGGAAGCTGTGTTCCGGCGGCTTTCGTTCTAGCGCCTCGAGAAAGCTCGACTCGATTTGCGCCTCATCGATTACGGGTCGCAAAGCGGGTTGCAGATCGACTTCCTCATGATTGCCGAGGCATGGGCGGATCTTACCGTCGGCCGTGAGCCGCATCTTTGTACAGGTCTCGCAGAAATGCAGATTGGTCATCGCGCCGATAAAGCCGATCGAGATACCGAGCTCCGGCGCGCGATAGTACGCGGCAGGACCGAAGCCGAGTTGCGTCGTTTCCGGAACGAGCGCGGTGCGTTCGCCGATCTGTCGTTTTGCTTCCGCGATGGGGAAGAAATTAGAATCGTCGAGCATCTCCGTCAGGCTCACCGGCATTAGTTCGATGAAACGGATCGGCAGAGCACGTGAGGCCGCGAAGTCGAGCAGCGGCCAAACCTGATCTTCGTTAACGCCGCGCATCAGCACGGCGTTTAACTTGATCCGCGAGATGCCGGCGGCGAGTGCCGCATCAATGCCGGCGATCACGTCCTGCAATCGTCCGCCGGTGATCCTCTGGTAAATCTGCGGATCAGTTGCATCGAGACTGATGTTTGCACTCCGCAGCCCCACCCGCGCAAGCTCACCAGCCACATGGGCGAGACGTGTCGCGTTCGTGGAAAGCCCGACATGCTCGACACCCTCGGTCGCGATAAGCCCCGCGATGAAGTGAACGACGTCGCGCCGGACAAGTGGCTCGCCGCCAGTAACGCGGAACTTCCTGAACCCGAGCCGCACCGCGACACCCACGACGCTGAGGATCTCTTCGTAGGTCAGGATATCCTCGCGCTCTTTCCAGTCGGTGAATCCTTCAGGCATGCAATAAAGGCACCGCTCATTGCACCGGTCGGTGATCGAGATGCGCAGGTAATCAATTTTGCGCTGGCTCGGGTCGATCATCGCTCGTTACGCTCGCTGGTTGGTGAGCGAACCGCAACCTCAGGCGGGCAACCGTTCGGCATTCCGAATCCTGATAACCGGAATCGTGTGCGGCCTTTTCGCCGGCATCGCGATGCTCTGCACCATGGCGCTGCTGCGCATCGCCTTTGGCTGGCCAACGCCAACCGAGCTGATCTTCGACCGGCTTTTTCCAAAGCTGACTGTCGAGTTTTTCATCGGCTCGCTCGTGAAAGCGGGCGGCTACACACCGCTCAAGCTGCGCGGCGTCTACGGTGCGATCGCCGGCCAGCTCGTTGTCGCGACGATCGGCGGAATTGTTTACGCGTGGTACGTTTCGCGGGCCAATCGTGCGCGGTCAGATCGCCACGGCTGGCGCTTCATCGCCATCGGCGTGTGCGTCGCGACCATGGTCGTCTTTGCATTGCTCTGGCCGAATACGTCAACTAACTACGCTGGGCTGCCTCCGGCCGCGGCGCGTCTGATCACTGCGCTCGAGATGCTGATCTCGTTCGGTGTTTGCGGAGTGGCGATCGTAATTTTTCACCGGCTCATTGGCGGTGACAGACCGCCGCTCCAGCAGCCAGGCGATAATCAGCGCGTTGGCTCACCGACGCTCCGGCGTTTCCTGGCCGTCGGCATTGCCGCAGCGATCTCGGTGGCATTCGCCGGCATCCTGCGACGGCTGTTCCAGATCGGAACGTTCCTCTATGACGGGAAACAGTACGGCGGGCCGGGCGTGCAGAAAATCACGCCTAACGACCAGTTCTACCAGGTCTCCAAAAATCTCGTCGACCCGATGGTGACGCGTGACGCGTGGCGACTGGAGATCACCGGCGCGGTGGAGAACCCGCGCGTTTACACCTTTACCGAACTATCCGCGATGCCCGCTGTCGAACAGGAAACCACGCTTCTTTGCATCTCCTACGGCGTCGGCAGCGGTCTTTGTTCCAATGCTCTCTGGAAAGGTGTTCCACTGCCGCAGTTGCTTGAGCAGACACGGCCGAAAGCGAATGTCGTGGCTATGTTGTTTCACGGTGCCGACGGCTATTACGAGACGTTCCGGTTCGACAAGGCGACCGAGTCAACCACACTCGTTGCCTACGAGATGAATGGCCAGCCACTGCCGCAGCAGCATGGTTTTCCGCTGCGCCTGATCGTTCCCGGGTTGTATGGCGAGAAGAACCCGAAATGGCTGACCCGCATCGAGCTGTTGCAGGAATCGGACGCGCGACTGCGGGGTAAGTACGGCTTCTATCGCGAGCAGGGCTGGGCGCGTGAGGGTGATGAGGTTCCGATCCATTCCCGGATCGATGCGCCACAGGTATGGGGCGATCACTTCGCGGAACCTTTTGTCGCCGGTAAGACTTACGAGCTGCGCGGCATGGCGTTCAGCGGCGATAACGGCATTTCAAAAGTCGAAATCAGCACCGATGACGGCGAGAGCTGGGATGAAGCGGAGATTCATCAGCCGGGGACCGACATCTCGTGGAGCTTATGGCGTTACGACTGGATGCCCGAAGAGGTGGGCGAATCGGCCCTGCTTGTGCGCGCCGCGGACAACGACGGCGAGCTCCAGATCAGCGAGTTCCGCGATCAGGTGCCCGACGGCGCGACCGGCTTGCATCGCGTCCGGGCACAGGTGCAGGCAACCTGAATGTGCGAGGGACCTCAGTGTCCCGATAATCGCGGCACTGAGGCCGCTCCCACATTGAGGATCAGGTCGCGATCCGCTCGACATGTGAGTAAACGTTGAACGTCGGCGGCCGAAGGAAGCCTATCAGCGTGAGGCCCGTCTCACGCGCAAAGTTCACGGCAAGCGATGATGGCGCCGAGACGGAGGCGACGATCGGAACACCCGCGGCCACCGCTTTTTGAATAATCTCGAGCGAAGCCCGCCCGCTGACCATCAATGCGTGGTCGCTCAGTGGAAGCTGATCGTCGAGCAACGCCCGGCCGATCACCTTGTCGACCGCATTGTGGCGGCCGACATCTTCGCGGAGCGTCACGCGATCGGTGGTCAGCTCGAAGAGCGCAGCGGCGTGCAGCCCGCCCGTCCGGTGGAAGTTTCCCTGCGCACTACGCAGCCGCGGCGGCATCGAGAGCAGCTGCTCGACCGTGACTTTCGAAGCTGATGCAATCGGCGGAAATTGCTGCCGGACCGCATCGATACTCGCTTTTCCGCAGAGGCCGCAGCTGGACGAGATGGTGCCGAAGCGCGTCATCGCACTGAGATCAACCTCTCCAGTGATTGTCACCTCGACGACGTTGGCTGCCGTTTGATCCATATCGCAGAGGTCGGCGCGGGATCGAATCAGCCCTTCGCTGAGCAGAAAGCCCGCTGCCAACTCGGGGTCGTTACCCGGGGTGCGCATTGTGATGGCGAGCGGCTTGTCTCCGATGCGGATCTCGAGCGGCTCCTCGATTGCGACTTCATCCGTGGTGCATTCGAAGCTGCCGTCCGGTTTCCGGCGCAGAATGGTGCCCGCTCCGATGCCTTGCGATTCCGTTGGAGACGCCTTCAACACGCGTGATAATTTGCGCCGTGGAGATTCTGCACCTCTATACTTCGCCGGAGCACAATTACTTCGGTCATCACGGCCGGGTAGCCGACGAGCACCCGACGATTGAGGTGGCTTCCTTTGAGTGTGTCGCCGGCCATGGCATCCGCGGCGATCGGTTCTTCGATTACCGCGATTCTTACAAGGGACAGATCACCTTTTTCGCCGACGAAGTCTACCGGGAGCTGTGCGGCCACTGCGGTGTTTACGACAGGACGCCGGCGGTCTTGCGCCGCAATGTAATCACCCGTGGTGTCGATCTGAACGAACTGATCGGTGTTGATTTCGAGGTGCAGGGCGTGCGGTTTCGCGGGAGCGAGGAATGCCGCCCCTGCTACTGGATGAACCAGGCGCTTGGCGCCGGGGCGGAGACATTCCTGCGTGGTCGCGGCGGTTTGCGCGCGCGGATCCTGAGCGACGGGCAATTGTACGCCGGCGCACCTGTGCTCGTCGCACAATGAGCTTGTCCGCTGTTCTACTTTGCGGCGGCGAGTCGCATCGCATGCATCGTGACAAGGCGACGATCGAATGGCGGCACCAGCCGCTTTGGGAACGACAGATGCAAACACTTCGGGAGCTCCAACCCGAGGCGATTTTCCTCTCCGCGAGGTCGGATCCGGACTGGCGGCCGTCGGACGTAACGCTCGTCCTCGATGTCCCGGACTCGCGCGGCCCACGCGCCGGCATCCTGGCGGTATTGGCTGCCTGCGTGACCGACCATCTCGTCGTGCTCGCCATCGATTTACCATTCATCACGAGCAGCTTTTTGCGCTCGATGTTGCAACGCGTCCGGGGCGGTGTCGGTCTTGTCCCAAAAATCGGAGAAGAATTCGAACCTGTCGCCGCCATTTACCCGCGTGGGTCGATCGACGCTTTTAAGCGCGCGGGCAGTTCCCTCCAGCCGCTCGTTCGAGAACTCGTCGATGACGGCCTGTTGGACGTGCTGGAGGTAGCCGCCTCAGATCGCCAACTGTTTCGGAACATCAACGAACCCGCCGACCTGCTGCAATACGCGTGACGACTTTGTTCTTCGCGCAAATTCGAGACTTCACGGGCTGCCCGGCGGCTGACATTGCTGCAGGTCAATCAGCCACGTCCGATGAGGTGTGGTCGCTCCTCGCGGACCGATTCCCCGGCATTGAGAAGTTCCGAAGTTCCACGCGGCTGACCCGCAATGGCACCTTTGCTTCTGACTCTGAAATGTTCCAGAACACGGATGAAGTTGCTCTGATTCCACCTGTCTCTGGCGGTTGATCGTGGAACCCGAAATTGCTGTCCGAATTACTTCCGAGCCGCTCCCGGCGTCCGCGCTCCCGAAGCGCGACGATTGTGGAGCGGTGGTCGATTTCTTTGGTGTCGTTCGCGGCGAGGAAAGTGGCGAATCGATCGAGGGCCTCGAGTACGAAGCGTACCAGCCAATGGCTGAGCGGCAGATCGACCAAATCATCCGTGAACTGCTGACCACATTGCCATGCCGGACGGTCGATGTGGTCCACCGGATCGGCTTTATTCCGGCAGGCGAACCGTCGATTGCGGTGCGGATCGCGGCCCGGCATCGGCAGGAAGCGATTTCATTCCTCGCCGAGTTCAT
>JBJMWX010000061.1:0-5678 GCA_045809925.1 Chthoniobacterales bacterium | reverse complement strand
GCAAGATCGAGACGATCCAGCGCGCCTGTGCAGAGGAGGGGATGGAGTTCGAGTACGCCTTTGTACTCGATGCGCTCCTCGAAGAGCAGGCTCAGAACGTCACCATCGATACGACGCAAATACCCTTTCGAAGCGCGAAGCAGCGCTATGTAATCATCGACGCGCCGGGCCACCGCGAGTTTCTCAAAAACATGATCACCGGCGCGGCGAATGCCGACGCCGCGGTGCTGGTCATCGCTGCAAATGAAGGCGTGCGTGAGCAAAGCCGCCGGCATGCCTATCTCCTGAGTATGCTGGGCGTGCGGCAGCTGATCGTGGTCGTGAACAAGATGGATACCATCGGCTACTCGCCCGAGCGGTTCGACGAAATCGAGAAGGAGTACCGCGCCTTTCTTTCCAGTCTTGGATTGGAGCCGCGTCTCTTTGTTCCGGCTTCCGCCAGGTGCGGAGACAACGTCGCCAAAGGCAGCAGGCAAATGCCATGGTATTCGGGGCCGACGCTTCTCGAGGCGCTCGACGACTTGAAGGCAACCGCTTCGTTGGCTGATCAACCGCTCCGCTTTTGCGTCCAGGACGTGTATCGCTTCGACGAACGCCGGATCATTGCCGGACGCGTCGAGAGCGGCTCGCTCCGCGTGGGAGACGAGCTTGTTTTTTTGCCCGCCAGCAAGACCTCAGCTGTTGCCACGATTGAAACGTGGAATTCACCGAGGCAGGACATCGCCGTCGCCGGCAGTTCAATCGGTATCACCCTCCGCGACCAAATCTTCATCGAACGTGGCTACGTTGGCTCCCATCAGGCAAACGCCCCTATCGAAACCAATCGGGTTCGCGCCGAAATCTTTTGGATGGTCGATTCTCCACTACGGAAGGGCGACAGCTATACGCTCCGGCTCGGGACTCAGGAGGTGAAAAGCCAGATCGTCGCGATCGAGCAGGTGATGGACTCATCCTCCCTGCAAATCGCCCGGGGCGAGCGCGACGTTGCCCGGAACGAAGTCGCACGGGTCACACTCCAAACCCGCGCGCCGTTCATCGTCGATAACCATGATCGGGTGCCGCACCTCGGCCGGTTTGTCTTGATTAATAATCGGCGAATCTGCGGGGGAGGAATCGTCTTTGGCGGCGCCTACCTCGATCGCGCGGCAATCAAGAGCAAGAACATCTCGTGGAGTGAAAGCAAGATTACCGCGGATGATCGCGCCCGCCGCAACGGCCATCGCGGTGCAGTAGTCTGGCTGACGGGGTTGTCCGGCGCGGGTAAATCGACAATTGCCCGCGGTCTGGAAGCCGAGTTGTTCCGGCGCGCGATCCAGACCTACGTGCTCGACGGCGACAATATCCGGCACGGACTCAACTCCAATCTCGGATTCGCGCCCCAGGATCGTGTCGAGAACATTCGCCGCGTGAGTGAAGTCGCCAAGCTGATGGCGGACGCGGGGACGGTCGTGATCACCGCGTTCATTTCGCCATACCGCGCGGATCGTAGCCGCGCACGCGCGATCGCGCTGGAAGCTGGGGCCGAGTTCATCGAAGTGTTTGTCGATGCGCCGCTCGACATCTGCGAGCAGCGCGATCCGAAGCAACTTTACCAAAAGGCGCGCGCCGGAAAGATTCGGGAGTTCACCGGCATCGATGCGCCGTACGAAGCGCCAGAAGATCCGGAAATCGTCGTCCGCACAAACGAACAAAGCGTCGATGAATCTGTCGGTACGATTCTCGACCAGCTGCTGTCGCGTTTACGACCGGAAGAGTAGGGCCGCGTCTCCGGAACGCGATGCATCGGCGTTTCAACTGAAGCCGACCGGCAGCGCGAGAGGTCAGGCGACGCGGGTCGCGAGTCGGCCGCCTTCGTATTCCTCGATCAGCTGCACATTGCTGGATTCGATCACCTCGTGGACGATCTTGCCCAGCTCGGCGGCTTCGTACGGCTTCGCGATCACGCCGCGGAATCCGAAGTCTTGATATCGGCTCATGGTCGCGTCCATCGCGTAGCCACTGGAGACAATCGCGTTCACCGTCGGATCGATCTCGATCAGCTTCTTCAGCGCCTCCTTGCCACCCATGCCGCCGGGCAGAGTGAGGTCAAGAATGACGGCGTCGAAGCGTTCGCCCGCCTCAAGTTTCTCGCGATACAAGTTCACGCCGTCGAGCGCGGTCTCGGCTTGAAAAACTTCGTAGCCGAGTTCGGTGAGCGTAAAATCAACCAGCGCGCGGATCGCTTCCTCGTCATCCACGATCAGCACCCGGCCGGTACCGGCGATAATCTCGTTGAACTGCCGCGGGGGCTCCGCAGGAAGTTCCACGTTGCGGAGGGCCGGAAGATAGATCGTGAAAGTCGAGCCGGCGTGCACCTGTGAGTCCACAGTGATGAGGCCGTTGTGATTCTTGATGATCGAGTAGGTCGTCGCAAGGCCGAGGCCGGTGCCTTTCGGCTTCGTCGTAAAGTAGGGATCGAATATCCGCTTCAACGTTTCCGGCGGAATGCCCGTGCCCTGGTCCTTCACGCCGATGCGAATGTAATCGCCGGGTTGCAGATCAGGGATGAACTCGGTGGTGGTGCCGTCGTAGGTGAAATTGTCGCAGATGACCTTGAGCGTGCCGCCATTCGGCATCGCCTGGTCGGCGTTTACGACGAGGTTGGCGATCACCTGGCTGATCTGCCCGGCATCGATTTCCGCCGGCCAGAGCCCCGCGCCGAAAACGAATTCGCTCCTGCTGTTTGTTCCGCGGAGCGAGAAGCTGACCGTGTCCTGAATCAGTTTGCCGATTGAAGCGGTCTTCTTAATCGGGGCACCGCCGCGAGCGAAGGTGAGCAGTTGCTGGGCAAGATCGCGCGCCCGGAGGGAGGCGTTCTTAGCGTCATTCAAGCGCGTGCTCATTTCATTGCTCGGGGGGAGGAGAAGCGATGCGAGTGAAATGTTACCGATGATGGCGGTAAGAAGATTGTTGAAGTCGTGCGCAATGCCGCCGGCGAGCAGGCCGAGTTGTTCCAGGGTCTCGGCTTTGCGTCGCTCGGCTTCATTGCGTTGACGTTCGGTGATGTCGCGGAAGACAAGCACGACACCGGCAATTTCGTTCTTGCTGTCGCGAATCGGTGAGGCAACCTGCTCGATCACGTGCTCGCTGCCATCGCGCGATTTCAAGGTCGCGTTCTCCGGAAGGTTGACGAGGAGGGACTGGGCTTCGCTGCGATAGCCCTGGCGCTGGGCGCGCGCCTGGGCGGCGAGATCGATCGCCAGATTGAAGACGGTCTTAAGCGGCTGCCCGATCGCTTCCTTCGAAGACCAGCCGGTCAGGTCTTCCCCGGCCCGATTGATCATGATGATCTTGCCCTGGACGTCGGTCGTGATCACACCGTCGCCGATTGAGCTGAGCGTGACGGCAAGGCTTTCCTTGTCCGAGGCAATTTCCTGCTCAAAACGTTTGCGCTCGGTCACGTCACGGTTCATCGCGACGTAAAGCTTCTTGCCGTCGACCACCATCTCGCTCAGCGAAATTTCGACGGGGAACATGGTGTGTGTCCGGGTCCGCCCGATCGCAAGCGTGGTGCTGCCGGTTGTGTTGGCTAGGTCCTCCCACGCGCAGGGGACCGGCTGCTCCGATTCGGGGCCATAGATCCGCGGGACGAGCTTGGTGAACTTGTGGCCGACCATCTCGTTATTAATGCAGCCGAACATCTTTTCCGCCGCCGGATTCATCGAGCAGATCACGCCTTCTTCATCCACCGTGATCATGCCATCGAGGATGTTCTCGATGATCGAACGGATGCGCGTTTCGACGCCCTCGAGTTTCGCGAGCTGGCGACGGACGAGGACGAAACTGTAGCTATTCGAGCCGATCAGCAGGCCGACGGCAAATACGCACAGAATGGAAAGCGCTGATGTCTTGACGATCCGCTCGCGCATTGCCGTTTCAGAACGCTGTTCATAAAGCGAGAGCTGGTCTTTCTGAAATTGATCGAGCATGTCGCGAATCAAGGTCATCTGCGATTCGCCCGCGCTGGATGCGACCATCTGCGTGATATCCCTGCCCGCACGCTTCGCCTCTATTTCCGGCTCGGCAGTTGTACTGATCCAACGTTCAACGGCAGCCTTGATCTTTGTCAGCGCTTCCGCCTGCTCGTTTGCATTCGCGACCAGGATCGAGAGATAACCATTATAAGTGTAGTAGTCAGAGACGGCGTGCCGGTACTGATCCGCGAACGTCGTCTCACCGGTCAGCAGGTAGCCGCGTTTTTCCTTTTGCATCTCGATCGTCGCGCGATCGAGCTTGGTCAGGAAATCGAGGATCTGCGTTGATTGCGCGGCCCATTCCTGTTCGCGCATCCGCTGGTTGAGAACGATCTGCTCTTCGTTCTGAATAAGGCGCAGAATATCGCGCGCTTCATCGAGCATCGAGTTGCCGAGAGCTGCTGCGGTGGTTGGAGAATTCGAAACGCGATTACCGCCGTTTGCGATCTGGGGCATGGCGATGGTGTCGATCCAGCGCTGCACCAGCTCCTGCACCTTCATGACGCGTTTACGCTGACGCGGACTGTCGAGGATCAGCACAGTCAATTCCTCGATGCGCTTACGGATGATGTCGCGGCGTCGATCGAACGGCGCGACGTAATCCTGGTTGTGCGTGAGGAGGAACCCACGGTGGCCGGTTTCGAGAGCCGCGACATCGCTTTCGATGATGCTGCTCAGCCGCATCACGTCGATGGTATGCGCGCGCAGCGTCTCCTGATGGTGATTCCGGATGGTGACGAAGAGAAAGAGCCCGGCAAGAAACGTGATGACAACGATGCCGACGGCGGTGCCGGCGAGAAGCTTGAAGTGAAAATGGTTTTGGCTGAAAAGCCACGATGCTCCGCGCCTGAAAACTCCTCGCCGCTGTATGGCTTTTATAGGAGAGGCGTCGGCGGAATGCATTAGAAAACCCAGAAAGCAGGTCTCCTGCCAAGCGCGTAAATGCCCGGTTACCAATGAGCCTGCGAATGGCCGCGCAGCCGGGTTCAGTACCGCACCCGAACCAACACTAGTCCTTCGGCCGGCGCGACCAGGCGCGGCGCCGCAGTGGCCCGACCAGCTGTCAGCCGCCCCCGAATCTGCTCTCGCGTCAGCCGTCCCTGGCCCACGCGAACAAGGGCACCGACCATCATCCGGACCATTTTGTAGAGGAAGCCATCTCCTTCGAATTGCAGTGCGATTTGAGGCCCTTTGCGGGTAACTGACACCTTCCGAAGCGTCCGGACTGTCTCGTCAACGGCCTGACCGCGATTAGCCGCGAAGCCAGCAAAATCATGGCTGCCGACAAAGTGCCGCGCAGCCGACCGGATGGCAGCAAGGTCGAGAGGACCCACAACGTGCCACTCCCGACGGTGTCGAAACGGCGGTAGCACTGCGGCGTTCCAGATCAGGTAGCGGTAAATCTTACCTCGCGCTGAGTGGCGCGCGTGAAAGGCGCTCGAGACATAGCTGCACCGCAGAACGCGGATTGTTGGCGGCAAATTTCCATTCAATGCCGCAATCCAGCGATCCGGCGACAACCTCCGATCCGGCACGTCGGCATGCGCGCACTGCGCGAGGGCGTGAACGCCGGAATCGGTTCGGCCCGCCCCGTGCACACGCACTGGGTTGCACGACACTGCGGCGAAGGCGCGCTCCAGATAATCCTGAATGGTGTTCCCGTGT
>JBJMWX010000060.1:0-6729 GCA_045809925.1 Chthoniobacterales bacterium | reverse complement strand
GGAGGATGTGACGGACCGGGTGAAATCGGCCATCCAGGCTGGCATGTCACCGGAAGATGCGAACAAGGCGCGCGGTAACGTCATTGCCGAGATCGAAAAAGAATCGCGCGCGAAAACCGGCCTCCGCTCGGACGTGATCACGCTTTACCAGGGCGGCCAGTACCACCTCTATCGTTACAAACGCTACGAGGACGTGCGGCTCGTTTTCGCGCCTGAGGAACAGATCGCGTTTTATGGCGGCGATCCGGACAATTTCGAATATCCGCGGTTCGATCTGGATATCTGCATCTTCCGCGCCTACGAGAACGGCCAGCCCGCGAAGATCGAGCATTTCCTGAAGTGGAACACGAAGGGTCCGGCAGACGGCGAGCTCACGTTTGTCAGCGGCAATCCCGGCCGGACCGATCGGTCGCTTGCTGTGACCGAACTGGCCGAACTTCGGAATGACGAAGTGCCCTACCTCGCAGACCTGTTCTATCGGCGCGAGACGTTTCTCCATTCCTGGGCGGCGCGCAGCTTCGAGAACAAACGTCGTGCGCAGGATGACATCCGCGGCGTAGAGAACAATCGGAAGCGCTACGATGGCTACCTCGCCGCCCTTGTTGACCCGGAAATCTGGCGATCCATCGGAGCACGCGAACAGAAGCTGCGCGACGCGATGACGGGCAGCGAGCAGTGGCGCGGCGCCGTCGGAGCCTACGATCGGATTAAACAAGCGCAGGAGGCAACTGCGAAAATCCTGCCGGTGTACCGGTATTTTGAAACGTCGCGTGGTCGCGCGGCAGCTTCGTACCGGGCTCCGCGCGCTTTTTACAGCACGTTATTCCAATATGCCCGGCGGCTGCTTCGCCACGGCGACGAAATGCCAAAGCCAAACGGGGAGCGCTTTCCTGAGTTCCGCGACAGCTACAAGGAATCGCTCGAGCTTGAGCTGCTTTCGTCGCAGCCGGTCTACGACGATTTCGAAATCGTGAAGCTGAACGACTCCCTGACCGACATGGTGACGCGTTTCGGATCAGATGATCCGCTCGTGAAACAGGTACTTGCCGGAAAGTCACCGGTCGACCGCGCGACTGAACTGGTGACGCAAACAAAACTCAAGGATCCCGCCGTTCGGAAACAGCTCTACGAGGGCGGCGCATCGGCCATTGCCGCAGCGAAAGATCCAATGATCGACCTGGCGCGGCTGGTTGATGGCCCGGCGCGGGAGGCACGGAAGATTTTCGAAACGCAGGATGAGATCAAACAACAGGCGTATGCCGACATCGCCAATGCCCGCTTCGCGCTGCAGGGGACGAGCAGCTACCCAGATGCGACCTTCACGCTCCGCCTGAGCTACGGCGCAGTCCGCGGCTACGAAGAGCATGGCAAACAAATCCCGGCGCTCACGACGATCGCGGGCCTTTATCAACGTGGCACCGAGCACAATAACGAGCCGCCGTTCGACATCCCGAAGCGGTGGCTCGAGCGCAAATCAAAGCTCAATCCGAATACGCCATTCAACTTCGTCTCCGACGCGGACATCATCGGCGGCAACAGCGGCAGCCCTGTCGTGAACAAAGAGAACGAGTTCGTCGGAATCATCTTCGACGGAAACATTCAGTCTCTCGTCCTGGACTGTATTTTTTCCGACGAAGAAGCTCGCGCCGTCAGCGTGGATAGCGCCGCGATCAGCGAGGCGCTGCGAAAGGTCTACGATGTCGGTCCGCTAGCGGACGAGATCGAGGGTAAGAAGTAGCGCCGGCAGTCGCCGCTATAGTTCGCGAATTATCTGCCGCTCTTTCAGGCCATTCTGCACCCCATAGGCGTTGGTGGCGGAGGGGTTTACGCCGGCCTCCGCAATCTCCGTGGCAGAGCGCATGCTGTCTTCTGAGCTGATGCAGGTCAGCTTTCAGAGCAAGATCCGCTATAAAGGGCAGGAATACGACAGCCTCGAGCAGGTGCCGGCGGATATTCGCGCGCCGCTCGACAAGGCGCTCGCCCGGGTATGGACCGGGACCAAAGGCGCGCCAGAGCTGAACAGCCGGATCACGATCAATGGACACGAATTCGCGAGCACAGCCGATTTGCCGCCGCGTTATCGGCGGCTGCTGGACGATTCCCTCCACCTGTTGCTGCCGATCGACAAAGCGATCGGCCTCGCCGCAGCGCGTGAATACGTCTACGCCACCCGCGGCGTGGCCGGACTCGTGACGGTGCTGCTCGGAGGCATCGCGCTTGCGATTTTTCTCTGGCGGATCGGCTGCTTCGGCTAGCGCCGTTTACGAAACGCGGCCGCATCGTGCCGTTTTGATCCGGCTCCGAGCTGCTACCGTTTTTCCATGGCAGAGGCGCGGAGCGTTATCGTGTGCGGCGGCGGGATCGTCGGCCTGTGCGCGGCGCATTATCTGGCGCGCGAAGGTTTTCGGGTCACCTTAATCGAACGCAACAGCGAACGCGCCGGTTCGTGCGCGCATGGCAGCGCAGGTTACGTTTCACCAAGTCACGTCGCGCCGATCTCCGCACCGGGAATGGTTTGGCAGGGGCTGAAATGGATGACGAGCTCGCGCAGCCCGTTCTACATCAAGGCCCGGCTCGATCCGGAGCTGATCCGCTGGGGATTGCTCTTTGCACGGAGCTGCACGCCGGAGCATACGCGTCGCGCTGCGCCGGTCCTGCGCGACCTCTGCATGGCGAGCCGGGAGCTGTTTGTGGAATTGGCGGAGAAAACCGGCAACGCCTTTGAACTGCGGACGGAAGGCTTGCTCAATCTCTGCAAGACCGCAGAGGGGCTCGAGCATGAGATACATGGCCTCGCTCGCCTCGCGAACGAAGTTGGGATTGAAGCTCGCGCGCTCGACGCGAAAGCGACGGCAGCGCTGGAGCCCGGCGTGCGCATGGCCGTCGCCGGCTCAGTTTACTTCCCGATCGATGCGCACCTGACACCATCGGAATTGATTCGGACACTGATCGCGCTGCTGACGAAGCAAGGTGTGACGCTCCGTTGGAACACGAGCATTTCGGGATGGCGGCACGACGACCACCGCGTGACCGCAGTCGCGACGAGCGCCGGTGATCTCTCGGCTGATGAATATGTGATCGCCACTGGCTCGTGGACTGCGGAAACGGTCCGCGATCTCGGCATCCGCCTGCCGATGCAGCCGGGCAAAGGCTACAGCCTCACCCTCGAGCAACCGCGCTTCAGGTTCACCAGGCCGCATATCCTGACCGAGCGCCGTGTTGCGGTTACTCCGATGGGCGAGAGGCTGCGCTTTGGCGGCACGATGGAACTGAGTGGCCACAGCGACAACGTGCGGCCGGAGCGTGTCGACCAAATCATCGATGGAGCGCAAGCCTACTTCCCGGATTTCCGCCGCGATGATTTTGCCGCCGTGCAGCCGTGGTTCGGGTATCGGCCCGTCTCGCCCGACGGGATGCCCTACATCGGCCGGCTCAGGCGTTATGAGAACCTCACCGCAGCCTGCGGCCACGCGATGCTCGGCGTGACGCTCGCGCCAATCACCGGTGTGCTAATCGCGGAGACACTCACCAATCGAAAGCCCACCATAGAGCTGGCCCTGTTAAATCCGAACCGGTTTGGCTAGCCGGGCTACAGCTGCTTCAACAGCGTCTTCCAACGCGTCCACGCATCGTCGCGTGCCTTCACGTTAGCATCGTGATGCGGATCGTTGCTTTGCGGTGCTTCACCGTCGCGCATGAAGCCGTGGCCGGCGCCTTTGTAGATCACTGGCTCGTATTTTTTGCCGGCTGCCTTCATCAGCTCTTCGGCTTTCGGAATCGTCGCGTCCACGCGCTCGTCGTTTTCGCCATAGAAGCCGTAGACCGGGCACGAAACCCTTGCGGCATCCTCCGCCTTATCCACCGCAACGCCATAGAACGAATAGGCTGCGCTGAGCTTCGAATTCATGGTGGCGTATTGGAAAGCCCAGCCGCCGCCCCAGCAAAATCCGCAAACGGCCAGCCTGCCGTTGGCGGCAGGAATTTTGGTCAGCGCGTAATCGGCAATCGCGTCGAGGTCGCGTTGCACGTCCTGGTTCTTCAACGCGGAGGTCGCTTTGCGCGCTGCGTCGAGGTCCTCGGATTTCTGCCCATGATGCAGATCGGGAGCGACCGCGATGACGCCGTTCTCGGCCAGCTGATCGCAAACACTGCGGACCCAATCGGTGAGACCGAAGATCTCGCTGATAACGAGCACGACTGGCGCTTTATCTTTGCGCTCGGGGTAAACGACAAACGCTTTGAACGTCCCCTCGCCCGACTTCACGTCGACCCAATCCGCATGACGCGGAGAGCTGTTCAGCCGATCGCGGCCGAAATCGTTCACCGTCTGGCCCTGCACCGCAGCTGCAGCGGCAAACAGGACTAACGCGACTACCGCGCGGTTCATGACAACGAAACGGTCGTGCCGAATTTGTGCACTACGCCGTCACCGTCGTCGTAGCTGCCGGCGCGCCACGTCGTAGCATGGCATCGATGCTCCAGCGGCCCGGGCCGTAGAAGAAGATAAAAAGGAAAACGAAGCAGTAGATCACTGCCGACTCGCCATGGTTCTGAATCGGGAAGAATCCGCCCGGCGCGTGCGCCATGAAATATGCGACGGCCATCTCACCTGCAGAAATGAACGCCGCGATGCGCGTGAGCAGGCCGAAAGCAATCAGAAATCCCCCGGCGAGCTCAATCCATGCGCCGAGCAACATCAGGGCCTCGTGCGGCATGCCGTGGCCGCCTGGCGGGAACCCGAGGATTTTCTGGCCGCCATGGCAGGCAAAGAGCAGGCCGATGACCAGGCGCATGATGCAGTAAACCGTATCCGCGTACCGACTGAGTGCGTTCATGTGCCGGAGGCTGACGGTTTGCGTTTCTGCGGTCAAGACTGGTGGCGAGCAGTTGGATTTTTCCACCGCAGAGGCGCAGAAGCAGCCGGTCAACAGCTGCAATCTTGATTTGCTCTGCGTGCGCGACGAGTTTTGCGGTTAATTGCGGCGTGGAAGCACACGTGGGATGCAGCGGCTGGTTCTACTGGCACTGGCGCGGAAGATTTTATCCGGAGAACAGCCGGCCAGACGTGTGGTTCCGGCATTACACCGCGAATTTCAATACCGTTGAGCTGAACGCGCCGTTCTACAGCTGGCCGAAGCTGGCTACGGTGAGATCCTGGGCGCGCAATGGGCCGGAGAACTTCCGCTATTCGGTCAAGGTCAACCGGCTCATCACGCACGAGAAGCGGCTCGTGCGCACGCGCATGCTGGTGGAAGAGTTCTGCAAGTTTTCGGAAATTCTCGGGCCGAAGCTGGGCTGTTTCCTCTTTCAATTTCCGCCGAGCTACCGCTACACGGCGTCGCGCTTGAAAAGCATTATCACACAGCTCGATCCGGGATTTCGCAATGCCGTCGAGTTCCGGCACAAAAGCTGGTGGCGCGAGCGCGTTTACGACGCGTTTCGCGCCCGAGGCCTTATTTTCTGCACGGTCAGCGCGCCGCGCATCCCGGCGGATTTTATTCGGACGAGCGACACGATCTATGTCCGACTCCACGGCAGCAGCCGGTGGTATCGACATGATTATACGGACGAGGAGCTGGCCGGCTGGGCGAGCCAAATCGTTGGCAGTGGCGCGAGCGAAGCCTGGATCTATTTCGATAACGATCGCGACGCGTTCGCAATCAAGAACGCGCGGACGCTGATCGCGCAGCTGCGCAGCCGCGGTGTGACCGTCGCCTGAAATGCGGATCGGAATTGTCGGCGGAGGAGCGGCCGGATTCTTCGCCGCGATCACGTGCGCGGAGGCAAATCCGCGCAATGAAGTGGTGATCTTCGAAAAGAGCTCGCGACCCCTTCAGAAAGTCAGGATTTCCGGCGGCGGGCGTTGCAACGTCACCCACGCACGTTTTGAGGCGCGCGAATTCACAACTGCGTATCCGCGCGGCGCACGCGAGCTGATCGCGCCGTTCCACACCTTTGCCGCGTCGGAAACGGTGGCGTGGTTTGAAGCACGCGGCGTGCGTCTGAAAACGGAGGCAGACGGCCGGATGTTTCCGGTCACCGATTCGTCCACCACGGTGATCGATTGCCTGATGTTCGAGGCGCGCCAAGCCGGCGTGAAGCTGTTCACGCGGCGCGGGATCACCGCGGTTGACCGCGTGCCCGACGGGTTCGTCCTGCAATTAGCCGAGAGCGATACGTTCACCTGTGATCGCCTGCTGCTTGCCACTGGCGGCGCGCGCGATGAAATCGGCGCGAAACTGGCGCAATCGCTTGGGCATACGATTGAGCCGCCGGTGCCATCACTGTTTACGTTCGAAGCTCCCGCGACGCCCTTGCGGCACCTGACCGGTGTCTCCGTTCCCGACGCGGAGATCTCAATTGCCGGCACGAAACTGCGCGAACGCGGCGCGTTGCTCATGACGCATCGCGGCCTCAGCGGACCGGTCGTCCTGCGCTTGTCCGCGTGGGGCGCGCGGGCTCTAAACGATGTCGGCTATAAATTCACCGCGCGAATCAACTGGCTGCCGAACATAAATGAAGCGGACGTCATGGCGAAGTTCGAAAAGCAACGGACGGACCATCCCAACCGGCTGGTCGTTAATTCGCCGGTCGCCGGGCTGCCGGCGCGATTGTGGGAACAGCTCGCGCTGCGTTCTGGCGTAACGCCGGAAATGCGCTGGACTACGTTCACCCGAACCGCGAGCCGGGCGCTGATCGGCGCGATCGCGGCGACAGAGATCGCGGTCG
>JBJMWX010000059.1:0-22270 GCA_045809925.1 Chthoniobacterales bacterium | reverse complement strand
GCGCGACCGCCTGAATACGTTCGCTAGCACACAGTCGCGGCGAAGATGCGCGCGAGGGTCCCGGCGCTCCCCGGCACCGCGGTAGCGTTTCACCAGCTCCACTAACCGATGAAAGCCTCACATTTACTGGCAGCAGCTATTGTCTTGTCCTTCCCGATCATTCCCTGCGCGCGGGCACAGGAGACCGAGACTCCGACGAGCTCAACTCCGGCGGCAGCGTCCGAGTCGCCTTCGCCTTCTCAAAGTAAGAGCTCGTCTTCCGACAAAACGCGGAGCTCCGAATCAACGTCCAGTTCACGCAAGTATCCTGTCCCTGGAGCGACTGCGAAGGCCACAACGACGCCCGCCCCGACCGCGGCCGCTGGCGCAAAATCGACCACGACCCCAGCGAAGGCATCGCCAACCACTTCTGCGGCGCCAGTCTTGAAGGGTACGCCTGAACAGCAGATTCGGCAGATCGAAGACGCTTACGAGGCGGCTACGCAGGCGCACAACATCGCAACGATCGAGCCTTTCATGGCGGATGATTTCGTGCTGACCGATTCGAAAAACCGGGTGATGAACAAGCGGGCTGCCGTTGCAGAGTTCAAGAAGGATACGGATACCTATGCGACCGCGAAAAATACCGAGATGAAGCTGCATGCCGTGCAACGTGATGTCTACGTGGTGACCGGCGTCTCGCATGAAGCGGGTAAGGATAAGGCAGGCAAGTCGTTCGACCGTAAGTTTCGATTCACCGACACCTTCGCCAATCGCAACGGCAAGTGGCTGGTCGTCGCCACACATGTGTCGCTGCTAAGTGGTCCCTGACAAATGGCGGAGTGTGTCTCGGACGCATCCCCGCGTACGAAACGCCTCTAGCGGGCCGGCTCGCCGCGCTTCTCGAAAATGTAATCGTGAATCGTGTTCACGGTCCGAAGCGCTTTGCCCGCAACTTCGGAATTCGGCACGCCAATGCCGAACGTTTTTTCCATGCTCACGACCAGCTCAAGCGCGTCGATCGAATCGAGGCCCAGGCCGCCCGGACCGAACAACGGCAGATCGTCGCCGATCTGATCGGCTGTGGTTTGCAGCATCAGATTCTTGACCAGCATCTCTTTGATTTGCCGGCGGAGATCAGGTTCGGACATGCGAAGCGGCGAAGGTGATGTAAACGCGCTTTGGCGTCAAATGACGCTGCCTGAATGTTGCCGGGCCGAGATGATATCCCGGTAGCGCGCAAACAGGACCAGAATACGAGATTCCTCGACGCCGCTCCCAATGACAGGCGCGCCGGCCGGCGGGAATTCGGCTACCTTCCGCTGCGGATGTCGTCGGCCTGGCGTCCGGGATCGGTCGTCTGTGCCGCGGGATCGGGCTGGGTTGCGCTGCCTGCCGGAGAATTCTCAATCCGCGGAACGGTGGCGACCGGCGCGCGCACATCCGGCTGTGCCTTCGCGACATCAGTTGTGCCCGCCTTGTGCAATTCATCGCTGAATTCGTCCTTCGCCTTTTGGAATTCCTTGACCGCCTGACCCATTCCCTTGGCGAGTTCCGGCAACTTCTTTGCGCCGAAAAGCACAAGAATGATGAGCAGGATGACGATCAGGTCCGGTCCTGCCAAATTCATGAAGCTGGCGAGGAGGCTCATAGGCGTAACAAGCTTCTGCTCGCCGGGACGAGTTGCAAGGTAAATCGCGCAAGCACCGCAACTGTTGTCTCGCCCACGTTTTAAACGTAACTACAACTATGACTCATCTCGCATTGGCGCTGGCGGCGCTGCTCTCGACCTACGCCATTCCAGCCTTCGCCGCTTCGTCCGTTTTCAACAGCTCGCAATTGCCTGCTGAGTTGCGCGATGCGCCGCTCGACCTTGTCTCCTCCGGCGGGCTGATGCGGCTCGACCAAAACGGCAGCCTGGTTCGCGCTCCGCGAGCGACCTGGAGCGCGGCGGAAAGAAGTTCGGAGAGCACAGCGGCAGCGGCTGGAGTCGCGCTTGATCCGCGCGTTGGTGCGAACATCCGGCTCGGCGACGATCCAGCAACCCTCCCATCAAATCAGCGCGCGCAGGCAGAGCCATTCATTATGCGTTCGCGAACCAACCTCGACCTCGTCGTCGCCACATTTCAAGAAGGGCGATTCACCGACGGCGGAGCGATCGATTGCGGCTACTCCACCAGCACCGACGGCGGGCTCACCTGGTCGCGTGCTCTGCTGCCAGGCGTGACGCAAGCGGTCGGCGGACCGTATTTCCGCGCGACCGATCCGGTCGTCGGCATTGATCTAAACAATAACGTCTTCATCAACATGGATGCCGCGACTGACAGCGCGTTCAACCACGGGGATGTAATTGTCAGTCGTTCGACCGATGGCGGCGCGACATTCCAACCTCCGACGGTCGCGTACACCTCGAGCAGCCAAAATTTCTTCGCCGACAAGAACTGGATGACCGTGAACACGTTCACCGGCGGGCCTGCGCCGGCTGGTCGCGTGCTCGTGACCTTCACGCTCTTCACGAACTTCACCAGCGCGAGCAGTCCATCGCCACTTATCGCAACCTACAGCGACGACGGGGGAGCGACGTGGACACCGGCGCAATTCATCACACCCACCACCAGCCGTATGCAAGGTTCGCAGCCGCTCTTTCTGGCGAACGGCAAGGTCGCGGTCGTGTATTGGAATTTCACTCAGGCAAACATCCCAAATGGCAGCGAAGGACCCGAAGTAATCGTGTCGGATGACGGCGGCGCGACATTTGGCGGTCCGCACTTTGTCGGCCATGTGAACGAGTGGTTCGAGCCAAGCATCCGATCGGGCAGCTTCCTTCCCTCAGCCACCACGGACCGAACGACGAGCAACATCTACGTCGTGGTGCAGGCGAATCTTGGAACGGTCGCGCCGATTCCTAAAATTCTTTTCACAAAATCGACTGACAGCGGTACGACGTGGTTGCCGTTCAGCGTGATCAGCGATAATCCGAACGGGTCGGGTGTTTTCAATCCGGCGATCGTCGCTTCGCCCGATGGCCAAACACTTACCGTTGCGTTTTACGACCGGCGTAACAATCCCGGATCAACCACCCTGGTCGACATGTACGAAGCGCAATCGTTCGATGGAGGTGCGACGTGGCAGCCGAATATCCGTCTGAGTTCCGTCTCCTCAAACGTAACTCTCGCGCCAAATACCGGCACGGCGCAACAGCCCGGCTACATGCTTGGCGATTACCTCGGCGTGGCCGAGCCGACCAATCGCAACGTCCCCGCCATCCCGGTATGGGTCGATACGCGCACCGGTAACCCGGATCCGTTCGTCACTCGGATTGGTATCGCGCCGCAATTTGATTTCACGAGCTGGCAGGCTGCGCGGCTCTCCCTCGCGCAAATCCAGGCGCCGCAGGGATCGCTAAAGCAACTGAACATTTCCACCCGGGTGCCGGTTAGTACAGGCGAAAACGCGTTGATCGGCGGCTTTATTGTCACCGGGGCCGATGCGAAGAAGGTCCTGCTCCGCGGCCTCGGTCCGTCGCTCACCGCGACCGGAGTAACGGGCACGCTTCAGGATCCCGTGCTCGAGCTACATGACGCTAGCGGTAACGTCATTGTCCAAAACGACAACTGGCAGGATTCCCAGGCGAGTGAGATTCAGCAAACAGGTATTCCACCATCTGATTCGCGTGAGTCAGCTATCGTTCGGACGGTTAATCCTGGCAATTACACTGCGGTCTTGCGCGGACAGGGGAATACAACCGGCGTTGGCCTGGTCGAAGTCTATGACCTGACACAAACGGCCAACTCACAGCTCGGTAACATCAGCACGCGTGGCTCTGTTCAGACGGATGGCAATGTAATGATCGGCGGATTTATTGTCGGTGGAGGAACGAACCCGAGCGGCACGGGCAGCGCGCGGATTGTCATTCGAGCACTAGGTCCTTCGCTTACCGGTCAAGGCGTGGCCGGTGCGCTACAGGATCCCACCCTGGAGCTTCACGACAACAACGGTACGGCTATTTTCTTTGACGATAACTGGAAAGACACCCAGCAGTCCGATATCCAGGCGACCGGGCTCGCACCTGCGGACGACCGCGAATCAGCGCTCGTCGCCTTGATTCCGCCCGGCAACTACACTGCGGTAGTTCGTGGTAAGAACAACGGCACAGGTGTCGGGCTCGTCGAGGTCTACAACGTGCCCTAGCTGATTAAGATCGCTACAACAGCTCAGCACTGCTACCGTGGCGGGAGAAGCCACTCATAAGCGTTGATAACTTCCCCCAGGACGGCGCCTTCGATCGGTGAGTTGTGGCCTGCTCCCGGCAAGGTAATGATCCGCTTCTCGCCAGCATAGGCCTCTACCACCAACTGCTGGAACCTTGGCGCAACGATCTCGTCGCGTTCAGCGAGAAGAAACACGGCCGGCGCTGTAACTCGGCGCGCATTAGTTATGCTGTCAAGCTCGCGCGGAATCTGCATCGCGACAGGCCCGGCCAGAAGCCATAGATTCCACCATCCAAACCCGCGGAGAATCACCTGGCGCAGGGCGACCGGATTCTGCAGGACCAGGCCGGTTATCTTCCTTTCCGCCGCAATATGCAACGCCACCGTAGAACCAATACTCGTTCCAGAGACGATGATTGGTTTCCCGCCGGCCGCGGCATGTAATGCGTCGAAAGCCGTGATGCCTGCCTCAGCCATTTGGCGCAGGCCGGCGGGTCCCGAGCTACGGCCGAACCCAGGGTAGTTTACTCCCCAGACTTCCACCGCATGCTGGTCCCATTCCTGAGCTTCCAGTGCTACCCAGCGGTCAGCCCGATCCGCATTGCCGTAGAATCGCAGAAGGTAAGCGTCTGGGCCTGGCTTTTGCCGCGCGCCTGGCGACGCGGCGGTCCAGACTTCAAGGTTCCCGCCGTTTAACGGCAGAAGTTTACTCTTGGCCTCACCTGCGCTGAGCTCGAAGGTTGTCGGGAAAAGGACTAGCCGATCGGCTAAGGGCACGAAGAAAACGATAGCGAAGTAAAGGGCTGGAACCAGGACAATGGCGACGGCCGCCCGTCTCACGTTCGCAAGCTGCTATCCGCCTCTGCTGCTACTTAGACGTCGTAGTACATCGCAAACTCGTAGGGATGAGGGCGAAGCCTCAGGGCGTCGTATTCCTTCCGCTTCATCTCCGCCCAGTTCGCGATAAAGTCCGCGTTAAAGACATCGCCCCTGAGGAGGAAGCTGTGGTCCGCTTCGAGCGCTTCGATCGCGCCGCGCAGCGAATCGGGGACGCTTGGAACATTTGCCAGCTCTTCCGGCGGCAACTCGTAGAGGTTCTTATCGAGCGGATCACCAGGGTCGATCCGATTCTGGACACCGTCGAGGCCGGCAAGAAGGAGGGCCGAGAATGCGACGTAGGGATTGGCGGACGGGTCAGGCGTTCGGAACTCGATCCGCTTGGCCTTGGGATTTGCGGAGTAGGTGGGAATACGGATCGCGGCCGAACGATTGCGGGCCGAGTAAGCCAGGTTAACCGGAGCTTCGAATCCGGGGACAAGCCGCTTGTAGCTGTTGGTTGTAGGATTGGTGAGGCAGGTAAGTGCCGGAGCGTGCTTGAGAATGCCTCCGATGAAAAACAGGGCCATCTCGCTCAACCCGGCGTAACCGTTACCGGCGAAGAGAGGCTTGCCTTCTTTCCACAAGGACATGTGCGTATGCATACCCGAGCCGTTGTCGCCAAAAAGCGGCTTAGGCATGAAGGTAACGCTCCGATTATGCTTCTTGGCGACATTGCGAATGATGTACTTGTAGTACTGCATGTGGTCCCCCATTTGTTTGAGGGGAGCGAACCTGACGTCGATCTCGGCCTGGCCAGCCGTAGCTACTTCGTGGTGCTGACGCTCGATTGCGATACCGGCTTTTTCCAGCTCCAGGCACATTTCATTGCGAATGTCCTGCAATGAGTCCATCGGTCCGACCGGGAAATACCCTTCTTTAGCCCGGATTTTGTAGCCCAGGTTCGGGAACTCTTCCTTCCCGCTGTTCCAGTGGCCTTCGATGCTATCGACGAGGTGAAAGGAAGAGTTGCCGGAATAGCTATAGCGGACCTCGTCAAAGATAAAGAACTCAGCCTCTGGTCCGAAGAACGCCGTATCAGCGATGCCGGTGCTCTTGAGGTATGCTTCAGCTTTCTCAGCCAGGCCGCGCGGGTCGCGGTCGTAAGGCTCGCGCGTGATTGGATCGACGATGGTGCAGACAAGGCTCAGCGTCGGCTCCGAGTTGAAGACATCCACCCAGGCCGTTGTTGGGTCCGGAATAACCAACATGTCGCTGGCGTTGATCGCGCGCCAGCCGCGGATGCTCGACCCATCAAAGCCCAGTCCTTCGCTGAAAATGTCTTCGCTGTATTCCGTCAGCGTGGTGGTGAAATGCTGCCAGCTGCCCGGCAGGTCAGTAAACTTGAAGTCCACGAGCTTGACCTCGTGGTCTTTGATCATCTTCGAAACGTCGGACGGGTCTTTTGCTTTCGCCATAGTGGGTTGGTCTTGCGCTTACTGGATTAGGTGATTCGAAGAAATAGCTCGCGCGACCCGGCTCGCGTTTTCGTCGCGGCCGTGCCTGGGGTGGAGGAACTCAAACCGCTTTCTCGCCGATCTCTTCCGTGCGGATGCGGACCGCGTGTTCTACTGGAAGAACGAAAACCTTGCCGTCCCCGATCTTGCCCGTTTTCGCCGCAGCCACCACCACGCTGACCGCTTTGTCCACCATTTCGTCCGCGAGCACGACCTCCACCTTCACCTTGGGCAGGAAATCCACCGTATACTCGCTGCCGCGATAAATTTCGGTGTGGCCTTTTTGACGGCCGAAGCCTTTCACTTCCGTCACCGTCATCCCTTCGATGCCGAGCTCGGCGAGCGCTTCTTTGACCTCCTCGAGTTTGAACGGCTTGATGATGGCTTCGAGCTTTTTCATGTGCGACTAAAGTGGGCACGGCCGGCCGTTTTTCCAATCAAAAGCTGACCGGCGCACGCGCTCTCATAGCAACCGTAAGCTGGTGTTGCAATGGAAATTTTCGCCGGCTCCCGAACGCAAAATATTGCGTATTGACGGGGCTGTTTATACTTCATCTCGATGTCGAGCGGTTCCTTCGTCCACCTCCACCTGCACACCGAATATTCCCTCCTCGACGGGGCGGTCCGCATGAAGGAGCTGATGAAAAAAGCGGCTGAATTCGAGATGCCGGCGGTCGCCATTACCGACCACGGCAATCTCTACGGCGCGATCGAATTTTACCAGGAGGCGCAGAAGGCCGGGATCAAGCCGATCATCGGCTGCGAGGCCTACATGGCGCCGGGATCGATCCGTGACCGGCCCAACAATATGCGCGACGCGGCCTATCACTTCACGCTGCTGGCGAAGGACGCGACCGGCTACCGGAACCTGGTCAAGCTCATCTCGGCGGCGCACCTGGACGGGTTTCATTACAAACCCAGGATCGACAAGGAACTGCTCGCCCAGCATTGCAGCGGCCTGATCGGCATGAGCGGCTGCCTGAAGGGCGAGATCAACATGGCCATTCAGGCGGACAACCTCGCGAAAGCGAAGCAAAGCGCGGCCGAGTTCCGCGATCTTTTCGGCGCTGAAAATTTCTTCCTCGAGCTGCACGATCACGGGATCGAGGCGCAGCAGAAATGCAATCGCGTGTTGCCGCAGATCGCCGCGGAATTCGGGTTAGGCCTCGTGGCAGCAAACGATGTGCATTTCCTCGAGCGTGGTCACCACGAAGCGCATGACGTGATGATCTGCATCGGCACGGGCAAGATGGTGCACGACGAACGGCGGATGCGCTATGTGCCGGAGCTGTATTTCAAGTCAGCCGACGAAATGCGTGCGCTGTTCCCGGATTTTCCGGACGCGATCACGAATACGGTTGAGATCGCCGGGCGCTGCAATCTTGAACTCGAGTTCGGGAAGTCGAAATACCCCGAGTATCCAGTGCCCGCAGGCAAGACGCGCGAAGCCTACCTCCGCGAGCTCTGCTACAAAGGCCTGCACGAACGCTACGGCGAGCGCGTTGATTCCGACCTGATCAAGCGGCTCGATTACGAGCTCGATATTCTCGAGCGGACGGGGTTTGTCAGCTACTTCCTGATCGTATGGGACTTCATCCACTTTGCCAAGGAGCGAGGCATTCCGGTCGGACCCGGCCGCGGATCGGCGGCTGGTTCCATGGTCGCCTACGTCCTCGGAATCACGGATGTTGATCCGCTGCAGTTCAATCTGCTCTTCGAGCGCTTCCTCAATCCGGAGCGCGTTTCGCCGCCGGACATCGACGTGGATTTCTGTGAATCGCGCCGCGGCGAAGTGCTTGAATACGTTCGCCAGAAGTACGGCGAACGCCGGGTCTCGCAGATCATTACCTTTGGCAAACTGAAAGCGAAGAGCGTGGTGCGCGACGTTGGCCGCGTCATGGGCCTGAGTTACGGGGACGCGGACCGGATCGCAAAGATGATTCCGAACGAGCTGAACATCACGCTTGCCAACGCGGCCGAGAAAACGCCGGAACTGAAGAGGGCGATAGCGACGGAGCCGGCGACACGGCAGCTCTGGGATTACGCGACCGTGCTCGAGGGTTTATCGCGCAACGCCGGTGTTCATGCCGCGGGGGTAGTGATCGGCGATCGCGACTTGTCCGAGTACGTCCCGCTGTGCCGCGACACCAGGGGCACTGACGTGATCAGCCAGTTTCCAATGGGCCCTCTCAACGATCTCGGTCTGCTCAAAATGGATTTCCTCGGGCTGAAAACGCTGACCGTGATCGACGACACGCTGCAGCTGATTCGCCAGCGCGAGCCTGCATTCGACATCAAACGCATTCCGCTCGACGACCAAAAGGCATTCGACCTCTACAACCGCGGTGAGACGATTGGGCTGTTTCAGATGGAGTCAGGTGGGATGACGAGCACAGCGAAACAATTCGAGGTGCAGAAGATCGACGACATCATCGCGCTGATCGCGCTCTACCGGCCCGGGCCGATGGACCTGATCGGCGACTACATTAAACGAAAAAAAGGCCTGACCAGGATCCGCTACGAGCACCCCTTGCTGGAGGAAGTCTGCGCCGACACCTACGGCGTCATGATCTACCAGGAGCAGGTCATGGCCGCGGCATCAAAGCTCGCCGGCTACTCGCTCGGCCAGGCCGATCTGCTCCGGCGGGCGATGGGTAAGAAGGACCGCGAAAAGATGGCGAAGGAGCGCGCCAACTTTATCAAAGGGTGTGCCGAGACGAACAAAATTGCGGAAAAGAAAGCGAACGCGATCTTCGATTTGCTGGAGAAATTCGCCGGCTACGGTTTCAACAAGAGCCATAGCGCGGCCTACGGGCTGATCAGCTACCAAACCGCGTATTTGAAGGCGAATTACCCGGTCGAATTCATGGCCGGATTGCTGAGCAACGAAATCAACAACACCGACAAAATCGCGGTCTTCGTCGGCGAGTGTAAGCGGATGGGAATTGAGATCCTGCCGCCGGACGTGAACCGCAGCGCGCTGAAGTTCACGCCCGAAGAACTGGAGGGCGCTGCTCCGTTCGCGCCAGCGCGTGGCGACGACGGAGCGTCGCCCTCCAAGAACGGCATTCGCTACGGACTGGCCGCGATTAAAAATGTGGGCGAAGGCGCGATGGAAGCGGCGATTCGCGAGCGCGAGCGGGGTGGGGAATTCGATTCGCTTGGCGATTTTTGCCGGCGCCTCGATTCGCGGATCGCCAATCGCAAGATGCTGGAGAGCCTGGTCAAGTGCGGCGCATTCGATTTTCTCGGCCACGAGCGCGCAGAATTGTTCGATTGCATTGAAGAATCGCTCGCGGCCGCATCCGCAGCGCACCGGGACCGTGCCGCCGGGCAGGTTGCGCTCTTCGATGAAATGCCGGCCACACCCGCACAACGTACGCACCGCAACATCGTGGCGTGGACCGAGCAGGAGAAGATGTCTTTCGAAAAGGAATTGCTCGGGTTTTACGTCACCGGCCACCCGCTGGACGCCTATGCCGCGCAGTTGTCCAACGGCCGATATCAGGCGATCAACTCGTTAGGCGAACTGCCGGACCGCGGAATCTTTCGGATCGCGGGGGCGATCACGCAGGTCGATCGTAAGTTCACAAAACGGGAAGGCAAACCGTTCGCAGTTGTTTTTCTTGAGGACCTGACCGGCATTCTGGAGGTCGTCTTATGGAACGAAGTCTACGTCAAAGTTTCAGAGATGCTGACCCCCGGCCGGGTCATTGACATTCAGGGGACGCTCGACAAACGGGACGAGTCCGTCCGGGCGACTGCGCAAAAGGTGCGGGTCCTCACGCCGGATCCGCGGGTGATCTCGACTGACGAGCCGGCAACTGCCGCGAAAGCGCCAATCGTCCTGCGCTTCGCGCGCGGAACACCGGCGAGCGTGTTACGGGATGTCCGCGATTTGCTCGCCAGTTCACCGGGCCTGCGTCCAGTGGTGCTGGAATTCGAACAGGACGGATTGTCTCGCATCCAGGTCGCTGCGGGACAGGATTGCCGCGTCGAGCTGACGCCGGAGCTTGAACAAAAACTGCAACGGTGGCTGTCGGCGGCCTGAGCTACCCGTTGGGAAGCGGCGCAATCGTCAACGTCTCACCCTCGCCGGAGTTCGCATCGCAAAACGGAAGAGTGACCTCGGCCTGATCGAGCGGGAGTTGCAATGTCCAGCCGGTTCGCAACAGCGGACCGCTCAGGCGAATGCTAGAGACTCGCGCTGGTTTCGTACCGGGAAAAGGCGGAGCATCCGCGAAGCGCAGGGCAGCAACGCAACAGGACATGTCCGTGATTAGCGCGAGCGGCTGCTCAAAAACCAGCTGAGCACTCACCTCGTTTGTGTCCGAAAAATCGACTGTGCCGTGGCAGGTGATCGCCTGCGGCGAGGGAGTAGCACGGCGCAATTCGCATCGCTGCAACTGAAGCTCGGCCCCATTCAGCGTCATGCGGGCGTTGAGTGTATCGACCGATGCGGCAAACATCTTGAGCGAATTTCCCGACGCGCTCAGCTCGCCTGAGAGCGCGTGTTGGCGCTCGGCGACCGTGCCACTGACAGCAATTTCCCCCGCAAAGTCGCTCGGATTCCAGCCGAGGAGGCGCGCAAAGTCGCTCACGTCACCGATCGCGGCCGAGATATCGCCACGAAAATCAGGAAGTTCGCCGCCGCGCGGCAACGCCGACTCGCCACTGAGCGTCAGTTCGTTCCGCCGCTGTTTGACGTAAAGCTGCTCGATGTCGACTTGTCGGCTGTAGAGCGACGCACCGAGCATCACGATCTCGGCCGTGCGATCGCGCCAGGTCAAACCGGTCACTTCCGTCCAAATCGAAGCGGTGGCGTTCGCGAGGTCGTTGCCCTTTCCGCGGAAGGTGAATTTGCAGGCGTGAATCGACCCACTGGCGCGGTTCGAAAACTCGAGAGCGTCCGACATTCCGCCGAGGGAGACTTCGACGGCATTTCCGGCGACGTCCCACGTCCGTTCTCCGCCTTCGTTCTGAGCCGTGACCGTAGCGCGAAGCTTTCCGCCGAAGAGGTCGAAGGCCAGTTCCACCCCAACCTTGTCTTCCGCCAGATCGGAAAGGTCGAAGGTGAGAACGTCAAGGTCGAGCCCGCGCATGAGCGAAATAGCGCCGATTGTGAGACGGTTTTCCTGCCAGAAACTCGCGCCGTGCAGATCGTAGAAGGTCTTGGCAAACCATGGTGTCTTGATCGCGATTTCGGTCGCGCGAAAACTGCCAGCCTCAAGCTCGTTGCCACTGATCGCAGCGTTGCGGAAGCGCTTCTCGATCTCTCGCGTGCGCACGACCAAGTCAGGCGCAGTAACGACAAACTGGTCGGGGAGTAGCCGCTGCCACGGCTGCCACTCCCGCTTCGCTCCGACCGCACGCCTCCCGGATAAATCAATTCGGCCACGCAGATCATCGACTCTGAGAGTGCGCAGGAGACGTTTGCCGGACGAACTCTGATAGGCCGCGAGGCGCAGATCGGCCTCCACGCGCGTGATCTCGAGGTCGACTGAGTTGTCCCCGAGACTGCGTAGGTGCAGATCGTGGAGCACAACGGGGCGGAGCAACGGCGCGTCGACGGTCCTGATTTCGACTGCGAGGCCTTGCTGTCGCGCGACGCCAGCGATCGACATTTTGATGACCATCGCCATGGCGACTGGCGCGAGCGTGACCACCACGATGGCGACGATCACCAGGCCGAGGATGAAAACGACTGCGAGCCGAGAGCGCGTCATCGCGGCCTACTGCTACGGCCAAAGCCGGTCAGCGAGAAGTCACGTTTTCGGAGCCTCGCTGGCGAACACAAGTCGGATCGGTCGCGCGGTATGTATGCGCGCCGCAAGCTGTTGCTCGAGAGCATGCTCGGCTTCCGCCGCCAGCCCACTCTCTGCGGCACGCTGGCGGGCGAGTTCCGGAAGCATCGCCATCTCCGCCTGCACATCAGCTGCGGAAATCCGGTTCCAAAACCCGTTTTCCAGCGCGAGCACCTCCACCTGTTTCTGTTCGAGCCCGAGGATTGTTGCGTGCGGGACCTGGACCCGGATTTCGTCGCCGCTCACGCTGACATTCACTTGCTCGCGCAAATCGAAACCGGCCTTGGCCGCGAATGTCCCGTGGAGTTTCACCTTTTTTGTGCTGCCTGCCCAGGTGTGCATCATCTCATGTTCGACCTCGAGCTGGCGGGTCAGGATGGTCAATTCCGCTGTCGGCGTCGTCTGCTCGACGTAGATCCGATTGTTGACAGTGATCCGCGGCTGGAGGTGGCCGATGTCGACAAACGCGTCGCGCAGACCCCGGGCAACATGCTCGAGTTCGGCCCCGGCCTGATGGGCGGCGCGATTCGGCCACGTCTCGATCCGCGAGAAAATGAAGGCAATGAGCGCACCCCCAATGAGCGCGATTATGACGAGCGCAACCGGCCAGCGACTTCGATGGCGGTGTTCAGGCGGAGGTGAAGACATTCAGGGGTAAAAAAATACCGCCCCCCACGCCTCGATGAGACGTGAAGGGCGGCTGTTCCCCCCAGAACAATCTTGCAAAGCTGGGCAGCGTATACGCGACCTCGTCAAAAATCGCAAGCAATTTCTCACTCATGTTCAGCTGAACGCACGCGCGTTTTGACGATTTGGAGTCGTGCGATTACCAACACAACGCCGTGCTCGCCGAATTACGCATGTTTCAGTTTCGCTGCTTTGAATCATTCGCGCTGGAGGCCCTTTCCGGCTTTAATTTTTTCATCGGCGCCAATGGCCAGGGCAAGACATCGATCCTGGAAGGGGCCTGCGTTCTTCTCCGGCTGCAATCGCAACGCAGTTCGACGCTCGCCCCATTGATCCGCTTCGGAAAAGCACGATTCGCTGTAGACGGCCAATGGGACCGCCATCGCCTTCAATTTCGCTACAGCGCGCTGCGGCGAAAATTGTTGCTCGATGAAGTCGAGCAGCGCGCAACCGACGAATATCTTCGGGTTGGCCGTGTCGTCTCCTTTGCCAACAGCGACATCGATCTGCCGCGCGGCACATCGGAGCCCCGGCGTCGCTATCTGGATTTCATCGGCGCTCAGGTGAGCGCGCGCTACCGCCCCATCCTCCGTGCCTATGAACGCGCGTTACGCTCGCGAAATGCGCTGCTCAAGTCGCCGCACCCGCGGCCGAAAGAGATCGCCGCCTACGATCAGCCGTTGCTGGAATACGGCAACGAGCTCGGGACGATGCGGCGCGACCTGGCGCAACGACTGGCGCCGCTTGCGGCGCGGGCGCAGCACGCGATTACGAGCGGTCGGGAGCAACTCGAGGTCGCGTTCCGCAGCGGTAGTAGCGAGGATTTTGCCGCCGCCCTGGCAACGTCTCATCTCCAGGAACTCCGGCTGCGCCAGACCGTAGTCGGCCCCCATCGCGACGACCTTGAGCTGCATGTAAATGGCCGGGCGGCGGGTCAGTTCGCTTCGGAAGGCCAGCAGCGAACCGTCGCCCTCTCGCTTAAGATCGCGCAGGCGCAATTAATCACGGAGGAGACCGGCGCACCGCCGTTGCTCCTGCTCGATGATATTTTCGGTGAGCTCGATCCCGAGCGACGCGCCGCGCTCTTGCAGAACCTGCCGACGGATTCGCAGAAGTTTGTCACGGCGACCGCGTTTCCCGCGCGCGATTTACCGTCGGGCGCCATCTTCACCCTCCGGAACGGGATGGTGGAGCGCGCTGCGTAGCCACACACGCGCCGTTGCGCCAAACGCCTGCTTGCGCAATCAGCCGCCGCGTCGTCTAGTTTTTGATGCGGAATTTGGGAGAGGGGATGCCGCTCAGCCTCGCCGGTTCGTTGCTCGTCGCGCATCCAAATATGCTCGATCCGAATTTCCGGCGCAGTGTGCTTTTCATTTCCGCGCATGACGCGAACGACGGCGCGCTCGGTGTGATTTTGAATCGGCCGCTCGACAAGCAGGTTGGCGAGCTTGTCACGGAAGCGCCGCCGGACGGACTGGCGAGCTTGCCCGTGTTTCTCGGCGGACCCGTCGGCAAGAATCAGCTGATGTTCGCCGCCTTTGAATGGCACAAGGGCGAGGGATTGAAGCTGAACCACAACGTCGAGATCGACGAAGCAAACGAGCGGGTTGCGAACGATCCAGGCTCGATCCGCGCATTTGTCGGTTACGCCGGCTGGAGCGCGGGACAACTCGAATCGGAGATCAAACAAAAAGCGTGGATCGCGCACCCGCCTACGCGCGACGCATTGAAACCCGAGCACCTGCCGAAGCTGTGGTTCGATATCATGCGCCGGCTCGGGCCGTGGTATAAAATGCTCGCCGCCGCGCCGGATGATCCGTCATTAAATTAAGTGACGAGTGACGATCCAGGAGTGAGGAGTCAGGCTCCGCTCGAACTCGGCTGCTTTCCGTTCATCGCTTACCCACCTATCAGCCCTCGTTTTTGCTTATGATCATCGGCGTTCCAAAAGAAATAAAGGAACAGGAGAACCGCGTCGGCTTGCTGCCGGTGACCGCTGCCGCTTTAACCAAACGCGGCCACACCGTGCTGGTGCAGAAAAACGCCGGCGTCGGCTCGGGTTATCCCGACGAGATGTATACCAAGGTGGGCGCGGAGATCGTCGACGACGCGGGTGATTTGTTTCGTCGCGCCGACATGATCGTAAAGGTGAAAGAGCCGCTCCCGGCCGAGTACGGCCTGCTCCGTAAAGGGCAGATTCTTTTCACCTATCTGCATCTTGCCGCGAGCAAGCCGCTGACTGACGCGCTGCTTACATCCGGCGTGACCGGTGTTGCCTACGAGACGATTCAGGTCGGCAATAAACTGCCGCTACTCGAACCGATGAGCGAGATCGCAGGTCGGATGTCGACGGTCATGGGCGCCTATTATCTTGCGAAACACAACGGTGGCAGCGGTGTGTTGTTAGGCGGGGTGCCCGGTGTCTCGCCGGGCCGCGTTGTTATTCTCGGCGGCGGCACTTCCGGCGTGAATGCCGCGCGCATGGCCGTCGGTCTGGGCGCTGATGTGCGGATTCTCGACATCGACCTCGAGCGCCTGCGTTTTCTTGACCTGACCATGGGTCACGCCTCAACCATCTTTTCCAACGAGGCGAACCTGATGGAGCTGATGCCGACGACCGATCTCCTCATCGGTGCGATCCTGCTTCCCGGCGCCAAAGCTCCGAAGCTGATCACACGCGAGATGCTGCGACGGATGAAACCGGGCAGCGTGTTCGTAGACATCTCGATCGACCAAGGTGGCTGCGCTGAAACATCGCACGCTACCACGCACTTCGACCCGATTTACGTGGAGGAAAACGTGATCCATTACTGCGTGGCAAACATGCCGGCAGCCTATGCGCGGACCGCGACGCAGGCGCTCACCAATGTGACCTCGCGCTACGTCGAGCTGCTCGCCAATCTCGGGTTGGAAGGCGCGTGCAAGAAACAGCCGTCCCTCGCCGGCGGCATCAATACGCGGGAGGGCCGCCTAACAATCCAGGCGGTAGCCGACGCCCACGGCTTGAAGTTCGAACCCGCTTTTTAGGCAATTCGCGCAAGACCGCACGTAAGCCTTGCTCCGATTCAAGCATTGACCCAATATGGGCAACTGCATCCAAAACCTATGAAGAAATATATCTGCATTCTGGCAAGCGCGGCGCTCCTCGCGGCGTGCGAGCAAAAATCTGAAACGGTCACTCCGCCCGACAAGAGCAGCAGCAACACAACCGTCATCGACAAGACGAGCCCGGCGGGCGGCAGCAGCTCATCGAGCAGCACGAGCACGACGAAGGACACGAGCACGACTACGTCGAGCGCTTCGCCGTCATCCGGCAGCAGCTCGACGACTGAGACGACGACGAGCTCGACCAGCGCGACTCCGTCGAAGTAACCGAGCGGGTTTCTTAGCGAAATCTTCCCGTGGCATTAAGCTGCGGGAAGATTTTTGCTGTACTGATGCCTAACGAATCGCCCGGTCGGCGGCACATCTTTCCTCGGAAGCGACGGGTCTGCGCCGACAGTGAATTTCGACGTGTCCGGACCGAGGGGAATTCATGGCGTGGGAAGTTCATGACTATTGGTCTGCTGCCGAGCGAGGACGTGGAACAGGCGAAGGCCGGTTTTGTCACCTCACGACGTGTCGGTGGCGCGGTAGTCCGCAATCGCGTGCGACGGCGGCTGCGGGAGATCGTGCGGCTGCATCAGCACGAGATCAGGAGAGGAATCTTGATCGTGACAATCGCTCACGGGGCGGCAGCCGGGGCGCGCTACTCCGAACTGGAAGCTGAGTGGTTGCGCCTCGCGAAGCGCGCTTCTATCCTAGCGCCCTGATGCGCCTCCTCGTGCGCGGATTTGTCCGCGCCTACCAAATATTGCTCTCGCCCGTGCTCTCGTTTCTCGGCGGGCCGGCGACCGGCTGCCGATTTCATCCCACCTGTTCCGCCTATTTTCTCGAGGCAGTGGAAAAGCACGGTGTTCTGCGGGGCAGCTGGCTCGGTCTGCGCCGGCTCGGGCGCTGTCATCCCTGGGGCGGACAGGGGCACGATCCGGTGCCTGATATCAGTACGCCAGTGGGGCGCGCTGTTTGTGAATAGCCGATCGATCGCCGCTCATGGACCGAACCGCATGGATTGCCGTTACGCTTTGCGTTCTCGCGCTGGTCGGCTGGCAAGTCTACGTCACGTCGCACGCGCCGCCGCCGCGGCCCGTGATCGGAAAGTCGAGCCCGGCAGCGGCTAGTCCGTCTCAATCACCGGACGCTACACCGAATCCCGTCGTCGCCGGTTCGCCGGTCGCGAGCGCGACTCCGAGCCCTGCTGCGGCGGCTGAATTTGCGGAAAAGCGCGAGACGCTGCGCAACACCGATTTCGAAGTTCACCTGACGAATCGCGGCGGCGCTGTCAGCGACGTCGTCCTGCTCAACCATGCAGCCGAAAAGGATCAGCGCGTCGTGATGAACCCCGCCGCGCGCACGCCGATCGCCGCCCTCGTCCAGGACCCCGCCGCAATCGCGCTGGATGAATTCGTTCCCACCGCTGAGCCGGACGGCTCGGTCGTGTACGAGCGGAAAGCGCCGGAAGGAGTCGTCACGACCAAGCATTTCTTCATCCCGCCACCGGCGGAGAAAAAAGACAATTTCCTGCTCCGGCTCGACGTTGACATTCGGAATGACGGCGCCCAGCAGTACAACGATCCGGGCTATTTCGTGACGCTCGGATCGGCGCGGCCGATGCATGTCAACGATTGGAGCGCATTCACCGCGCTGGCCTGGTCGGTGAACGGAACTCTGAAGCAGGTTGACGTGAATTGGTTCTCCGAGCAGACCGTGCCGATCGTTGGATTGAAACGCCGGGATGCACAGCAGTTCTATCGCGAGACGCCGAAAGGCGGCGCGGATTGGGCAGCGGTCACGAGCCAGTTCTTCGCCACAATCGTCACGCCCTTGACCGTGAAAGGGACGGAGATCGAGGGCAGCCGTTTCGATTCGAAGCAGTCAAGTACGGCACCGATTTACGCGATCGAAGGTGCGCTGCGGATGCCGCCGGTGCAGTTACAGCCGGGGCAAAACGCGACGGCAAAATTCCAGCTCTACATCGGGCCGAAGATTTACCAGCGGTTGGCCAAGCTGGAGCACAACGAAGCCGAGATCATGAATTTCGGCATGTTCAAACTGATCTGCCAGGCGCTGCTGAATTTCCTCAATTTTCTCCACAGCGTCCTCGGCAATTACGCCGCCGCGATTCTCGCGTTGACCACCATTATCAAGCTTGTGCTTTGGCCGTTGCAGAACAAAGCGAATCGCTCAATGCGCCAGATGCAGGCGCTCAATCCCAAGATGCAGGAGCTGCGCGAGAAGTACAAGGACGATCCGACGCGCATGAACCAGGAGCTGATGAAGCTCTACAAGCAGTACGGAATTAATCCGGTCGGCGGCTGCCTGCCGATGGTCATTCAAATTCCGATTTTCTTCGGCCTCTTTACCATGCTGCGACAGGCAGTTGAGCTGCGGAACGCCTCATTTCTCTGGGTAAAAGACTTGTCGCAGCCGGATACCGTCGCCCATCTGCCGATGCTCGGCTGGCCGGTCAACGTCCTGCCGCTCCTGATGGGCGCGACGCAGCTCTGGCTCTTCCAGATGACGCCGAAGAGCGGCGACCCGACCCAGCGCCGGATTGCGATGTTCATGCCGCTGATCTTTCTGTTTTTCTGCTACAACTTTGCGGCTGCGCTGGCCTTGTATTATACAATTCAGAACCTGTTCACGATCCTGCAGCTGTGGCTTAATCAACGCCAGCCAGTGCCGGCGCTTGAGAAGGTGCAGCCGCCAGGAAAACAGCGGAGGAAACGATGACCCCGAAGGAATTACTCGACACGATACTCGGCTACCTCGGTTTTGTCGTAGAAATCCAGGAGGAGCAGAACGAGAACGGCAATCTCGTTCTCCAGATTTACACCGAAGAGAGCAAGCGGATCATCGGCCGTGACGGCGAGACGCTCGAGGCGATTCAGTTTCTGCTCAATCGGCTTATCCAGGCGAAAGACAAGGATGCGCCGAAAGTGATCGTGGATTGCGAGCTTTATCGATCGATGCGTGAAGATCGCATCGTGCAGAAGGTGCGCGAACTGGCGGAACGTGTTCGCATTACCGGCCGATCCTTGCAGCTCGAGCCGATGAATTCGTACGAGCGACGGATCGTGCATAACGCCTTCAAGGATGATCCGGACGTGGCGACCTGGAGCCCGAACGATTCGGCGCGAATCAAACAGATCACGCTCCTCAAGCGTCAGCCAAGGCGGGAGCCGGCGCCGCAACAACCGGCAAACAGCTAGGACCTGGCTCGCGCAGCTTCCTTGTGAGCGCCGGCGCGCACCCCGGGGCGCCAGCGGAATCGCTCCAGCATCCGATTCGGCTTCTCTTCGGCTGCGTCCGCGATTAGTTCGCCGAGGACCGGCGCGAATTTAAAGCCGTGCCCGTTGTCGCCGGCGGCGATCGTAAGGCCGGGCCGTTCCGGATCGGCTGCGATCCAGAAGTCCCCGTCCGGCGTATCGCAGTACATGCACAAGCGGGTAAAGACGAGGGCCGCATCGGCCAGCGGCGGAAAGGTTGAGGCGACGAAGCCGCGCATTTCATTCTCTTCTTCAGCCGTCACAACGCGCTCGGCTGAGTCGGGCGACATCTCGCGTCCGGCGCCGTGCTTCCCGATTTTCACGACGCCTTCGCGGTTCAGTGGAAATCCGTAGTAGCCACTCGTGGAAATATCCGCACCGAACATTGGGAAACGTTCCGGCGCGAAGAGGGCCGGCTGGGCTGGACGCAGATGGAATACCGGCTGGCCGGTTGCTCGGAAATAGATACGGGTGAAGGGCAGCAAGGACGGGGTCCACGCTCCCGCGGCGACGATCACGTGATCCGCGGCAAGCGCATCGCCGGTTGCCAGAACGACGCCGCGCACGCGCTTTCCGTTTTCATCGAGCCGCACGAACCTGGTGCTTTCCCGTAGACGCACACCCGCTCCAACAGCGCGCTCCGCGAGCGCGGCGACGACGCGGCTGCTCTCGGCATATCCACCGTCGGGAGCGAAGAGCCCATGCCAGTCACGGTCGGTGTTCCAGGCGGGAAAACGTAGGCGCATCTGTGCAGCGTCGACCTGCTCGATCCGATGCCCGCGTGCCGCGAGGAGTTTGATGCTCTCGAATTCGTACTCTCCGGGCGCGAGCGCCCCTTGCTTTACAAACAGGCAACCGCTTTCGTGGTATAGGTCGCCGCCGAGCTGAATGTTCCACTCCCGCCAGAGCGGAATCGCCCGTTCCGCCAGCTCGGTGTAGATCTCGTCCGCTCCGTAGGCTGCGCGGATTGCCTTGCTAATGTCGGTCGAGGCGGCGAGCGGATGCGGCAGCGGACCTGGATCAACGACTGTAACGTCGTAGCCGCGTCGCCGCATTTCGAGTGCAGCGCACAGCCCGTTGATTCCGGCGCCGACAATAACGACGGTCACGAGCGCAGATCGAGCATCACCTTGCCACCGCGCATCCCACGCGCCGCGTCAGCCACCGCCTCGCGCACTTCGGCGAGCGGATAGGTTTTCTCCACTTTGCTGCGCAATAAACCGCGCCTCGCCATGTCGAACAACGGTTTGAATGTTTGCGCGCGCTGCTCAGCTGTCGCGGCGTCATACCATTTGTTCACCCAGAAGCCGGTAAAACAGAGGTTCTTGAAAATCAGCATGCCGTTCGGAATTTTCATCGGCTGCAAGCTCATCGCGCCGTAGGTCACCATCGTCGCGTCTGATGCGAGCGTGCCGGCGACGCGCAGCGCGTTGTCGCCCCCCACGGCATTCAGAGCGAGCCGAATCGGTGCGCCACTCGTCTGTTCCTTGACGGCGTCGCGCAATTCCTCGCCGTCGACCACGACAATGTCTGCCCCTTCGGCGCGCAATTCCTCGATCAATTCCGCACGCCGGACGACATTCACCGTCTTCCAGCCAAGTTCCTTCGCGATCTGGATCACAGCGCGGCCGGCGCCGGAGTTCGCCGCATTCTGGATCAGCCAGCCACCGGGCTCGAGCTTCACGAAATCGTGCAACATTCGCCAGGCAGTGATCGGATTGATTTTCACCATCGCAGCCTGGATGGCATCGATCCCTTCCGGAACCGGAACCACCGCGTCGGCGCGGACTGCCGCCGCCTGGCGCCAAGTGCCGAAGTTGTGCGGCAGTAACACGAGCTGCCCAACGCCGATGTGCTTCACACTTCTACCGACTTGCGCGATGAGGCCGGCCCCTTCCATTCCCGGCGTGGCAGGCAGCGGCGGCCTGACCGGGTACTTGCCCTCGATCGCGTTCAGATCGGCGGGGTTGACTGGCGCGGCCAGCATCTGCACGACAACTTCATCTGCGCGGGCGCGCGGCCATTCCTGTTCAACGAGACGAAGAACGTGCGCTGGAATTCCGTGCGTTTCGTAGATGGCAGCGGTAACAGTCTTGCTCATCGATGAAAACGGCGGCTGAGCCTACATCGAAGCTTGGCGCCGGCAATTTGCAAAGCGGCGCGCGCCTGGCCTTGCTCGGGATGGTTGTGAACATCGCGCTGGCGAGCGCGAAAATCGCGGCCGGACTGGTTGGCAATGCCTACGTCTTGATTGCGGACGGTATTGAGTCGGCACTCGATATCGCCGGATCGGTTGTCATCTGGGGCGGCTTGAAATTTGCCGCTCGTCCGCCCGATGAAACGCATCCCTACGGTCACGGCAAGGCCGAACCGGTGGCGGCGATTGTCGTCGCGCTCGGGGTCATCGCGGCAGCCATCGGTCTCGCGCTCCAGAGCGTGCGCGAGATTCTTGTGCCACATCACGCGCCCGCGCCTTTCACGCTCGTCGTTCTGATCGTCGTCATTTTTGTGAAGGAATTTCTCTACCGCGCTGTCGTCCGTGTCGGCCGGAAAGTGGAGAGCACGGCGGTGCAAACGGACGCGTGGCATCATCGGAGTGATGCGCTCACCTCCGCAGCCGCTTTTATTGGTATATCTGTCGCGTTGATCGGCGGACGCGGATGGGAGAGCGCAGACGATTGGGCGGCGCTCTTCGCCTGCGCGGTAATTGCAGCAAACGGATTTTGGATCCTTAAACCGGCGCTGCACGAGCTGATGGACACCGCGCCGCGGGGCGAAATCGTGGAACAGGTGGCACGTGCCGCGGCTGCTGTGCCAGGTGTGATCGAGACCGAGAAGTGTCTCGTGCGCAAAATGGGCCTCGCCTTTTACGTGGATTTGCACGTTGG
>JBJMWX010000058.1:0-9927 GCA_045809925.1 Chthoniobacterales bacterium | reverse complement strand
GCGCAGAGTCTCGACATCCGCGACGATCAATGCGGGATGGTGAATAGCGCCGATCAGGTTTTTGGCCGCGTGGCTGTTCACGCCCGTCTTGCCGCCAATCGAGCTGTCCACCATCGCGAGCAACGTTGTCGGCACCTGCACGTGGGAAATTCCCCGGTGGAATGTCGCCGCAACGAACCCCGACAAATCGCCGATGACACCGCCTCCGAGTCCGATCAGAAACGATGATCGATCAAGATTGGCACGCGCCATTTGGTCGCAAATCGTTGCGACGTTCTCGAGGGATTTCGCCTCTTCGCCCGGCGCAACTGTGATCAGCGTGACGGCTGAACCGCCCGCGCGCAGCATCTCGGCGACGGCCTCGCCGTACAACCTCGCCGTTGTCTCGTCGCAAACCAATGCACACGACCGCGAATGCAGCTGCTTTGGCAGCAGCGTTGCGACTTCTGGGAGCAGCCGGGCACCTACGATCGCTTCGTAGCGATGTTCGCCGCCGCGGATAGCTATACGCCTCGCGTTATGCACGATCAGCCGGCCGAAATGCTACCTCGTCGGGTCCCAGCGCTTCTGGCCCTGACCCGGCGGGTTAGTCGACGAAGTGGAGGCCGCATCTTGGAATGAATTGACGACGGCGGCCGGGCCAAAAGGCAAGGTTTCGGTGTGGTAGTCGCAGAAGAGCGCATCGATTCGAGTTCCATTGGAATGCGTGCCGCGCGTCATCCCAACGCCGCCCGCTACCAGGTTAGGCGCGGCATTGGTTTTGCCGGCCCAAGACGCGGTGTTGCGAGGATCACCGATGTAGGACGGCGCGATAAAAATGGTCGCGGACGCAGACACAACGCGCGCCATGTTGCCGTTAATCCCGGCGGTCGTATACATGTTCGCATTAATGCTGTAACTAACAGGCGCAGTGTCGCTTTCCGCCGATGGGCGCTTGTCGAATGGCGACTGCAACACTTTTCGGACCGACAAGTATTTCGAATACAGCACCGGCGCAGCCGTAGTTCCTGGCCAGGTAGAAGCGGCCGGAAGCGTCTCATCGTGTTCGTTTAAGTAGGTTTGCATGGCGATTCCGATCTGCCGCAAATTGCTCAAATCCTGGGTGACGCGGCCGCGTTCCATGACCCGACTGAATGCTGGAAACGCGAGCGCAAGCAGCGCGGCGATAATCGCGATCACGACGATCATCTCAACGAGCGTGAATGCGCTCCGGGGGTAACGTTTCGGCCGCATCAGGTGCGCTCCAGCGTAGAGCATGCCGACCGTGGCAAAAGCAAATTCCCCACTCGCCCAGCGCTTCGCCTTGACAAGGCCGCCCTGGAATTTACTAACTGAGACATGCCTGACCCCGTCGATCCTGTTCCGCCGGCGCCAGCGCCTGAGCCGCTCCCCCCGAATCCCGCGCCGCCGCCCGGCCCTACTCCGATTCGCGAAGACACGAGCATGAAATCAAACACCACCGGTTTGCCATCGAATGTTGCCGCCGCTCTCGCCTGCATCCCGCTCATCGGGGGCCTGATCTTTTACATTCTGGAAAAGCACGACAGCTTCGTCCGCTTCTATGCCATGCAGTCGATCATTTTCGGCGGCGCGTGGATCATCTTCGATATCATCTCCAAGATCGTCTTCACCATCTTCGGCGCGGTACCGGCGCTCGGGACACTGCTTTTGATTCTCTGGGGACTCGTCTCGGCGCTCGTTCACCTCGCGTTTCTCGTCGTGTTCATCATCACCGTAGTAAAGGCGTTCAGCGGCGTGCGCTGGGAAATCCCATACATCGGCCCAATGGCGCAAAAGCAGGTCAGCGGAGCGGCGTAGGCCGTCGTCCCGTCCTGGAGGACGCGACCGAGCGCGTCCCTCCACAATTCACTCGCGCGCGAGCAGCTTGACCACTATCTCGGTCAGGATGAGCTCGTGATCGAGTTGACTGCTCACGAGCTGAAGATTCGCGTTCAGACACGTCTCAAGCCCATCGATCAACTGCTCGATCGTGAATCGATGCGCGTTCATCGCCGCTATCCCGAGACCGTAGGCGTTCACGGTCCCGTCTTTTTTCCGCGGCAGGTGCTCCGTGGTTGCTTCGGGCAACCGGTTCACCGCGGATATGAAACTGAACGGTGCGGACGGCCGCGCAAGACGGTTACGTTCCATTAAGTCTTTCGCCAGCAGCAGATTCCGGATCGTCGGCAGAATTGCCACCAGCAGGATGCCGATCGCTGTCTCGCCCTGGTCGAGTAAGCGGCGGACGAGTTGGAGAGCACGGTGAAGATCGCAAACGGCGAGCGCATTCCCGAGCTCGAAAATCACACCGGCGCGAGAGAGCGGGACCAGTTGTCGGACATCGTCGACGCTAATTCGACCATCGGTGCCATTGGAGGACGGAACAGCGCCGGTCCCTCCACTGGTGTAGAGCTGGAGCTTCTCGAGTTCGTTTTCAATCTGACGTGTGTCGCCGCCGGTGAGCAGCACGAAGAGCTCGAGCGCCTCGTCCTCGAAACGCAACTTACGCGCCCGGGCCCGGCCGCTGACCATCTCCAAAGCCTCCTCTTCCCACCCGCTGCGGGACGCATCCAGTCTGTCGATCACCTGCACGTCCGCGACTTTGGTCAGCGTCTTGTAAAACGATCGCCGTTTGTCCGTCTCGGTCGCGCTGATCAGCAGCGTCACATCCGACGGGACTCCCGCGTTCAATACCTCCGCCAGCTCCTCGAGCGCGCCTTGCACCGCGGCTGATCGGCCCATCGGGGTGTCCGCGAGGCAGTTCGCGTTCTTTATCCAGACGAGCTTGGCCCCACCGAAGAATGGCATCGTTTGCAGTGCTTCAATTGCGGCGCGGATCCGCGACGCCGCCTGGTCGGTATTGTCCGCGCACGCGTCGATCACATCGACACCGAACTCGCCCGCGCCTTCCGGCGTCAACCTCGCCGCCAGTTCGGCGGCGACCCGCTTCACTTCGCTCTCGTCGGAGCCGACGACCGCATGAATGTTAGCTGCCGTCGCCGCTTTTGTTTTCGCCATTGATGCGAAATCCTACACCCGCGAACCGCGGCGGCGCCCGTTATTCCGCGTGTACTTCACCGGTTTTCTCCTCGGTTCGATTTTCGAAAGACCGGTGCCGCTTTTCACTTCCATGATCTGATCGCGCAGAAGCGCCGCGCGTTCGAACTCCAGGTTGGCCGAGGCGCTCTGCATCTCGTCCTCCAGTTCGCGCAACAGCTCGGTGAGGTTGTAATCGCCGCCCGCTTCGTTGATCACCGATGCCGCCACTTCGCGCCCGCGAAGAATTGTGTGCAAACTCTCCTGCACCGCCCGCCGAACCGTCTGCGGCGTGATCCCATGCTCCTCGTTGTATTCCATCTGCCTGGCGCGGCGGTACTCGGAGATGTTGATCAACGCCTGCATGCTGTCGGTGACGGTGTCGGCAAACAGGACCACCTCGCCATTGACGTGCCGCGCGGCGCGCCCGGCCGTTTGGATAAGCGATGTTTGCGAGCGCAGGAAACCTTCCTTGTCCGCATCGAGAATGCAGACCAGCGAAACCTCCGGTAAATCGAGCCCTTCTCGAAGCAGGTTGATGCCGACGAGAATATCGAACTCCGCCGCACGCAGTCCGCGGAGGATCTCCACCCGCTCGATCGTATCGATGTCGCTGTGCAAATAGCGCACCTTCAATCCGACATCGCGCAGGTAATCGGCCAGGTCTTCGGCGGTGCGTTTCGTTAACGTCGTCACGAGCACGCGCTCGTTCTTTTCGACCCTCTGCCGGCAGAGCTCGATCGTTTCGTCGATCTGATGTTTCAGGCCGCGCAACGTGATCTTCGGATCGAGCAAACCGGTCGGGCGAATGATCTGTTCGACCACCAGGGGGGCGCCGGGCGTCGCGACGTCGAATTTGTCCAGCGGCTGATCAGTGCGGCTGAGCTGTAACGGCGCATTCTGAGCGCCATTCCGCTTACCTCGGCGGTCAGCGACCGCGGCTACAGATTCGCCGGCTACGAGCGCAGGAATGGGTTCATCCTCGCCGATGCGCTGTCGCTTATGCGGCACGTAACCTGTGTTCCCGACGACGCTGTTCTGGATCTCGAACTCCGCCGGAGTCGCGCTCACATAGACGAGCTGGTTCGTCGTCTTCATGAACTCGTCAAAATTGAGCGGCCGATTATCAAGCGCGCTCGGCAGCCGGAATCCGTACTCGACCAGGACCGTCTTGCGCGACCGATCGCCTTCATACATCCCGCCGATCTGCGGGATGGTGGCGTGCGACTCGTCCACCACGAGCAGGAAATCCTTCGGGAAAAAATCGAGCAAGGTGAATGGCTTCGATCCCGGCATTCGTCCTGAAAGATGGCGCGAGTAGTTCTCGATCCCGTTGCAGAAACCCATCTCCTGCAGCATCTCCAGATCATATTCAGTGCGCATCTTCAGCCGCTGCGCTTCGAGCAGTTTGCCCACCGACTCAAGCTCCACGATGCGATGATCGAGCTCGTTGCGAATCGACGCGAGCGCGCGATTCAACTTGTCCGCCGGTGTGACGAATTGCTTGGCTGGATAAAACGTGATCACGCTGAGCGATTCGTGCGAGTGCCCGGTCAGCGGGTCGAACCGCGTAATGGCATCGATCTCGTCGCCGAAGAATTCGAGCCGGATGGCCTCGTCATCCGAGGTTGCGGGATGGATTTCGACGACGTCGCCGCGGACGCGGAATCTTCCGCGTGAGAAATTGATGTCGTTCCGCTCGTAGAGCATGTCGACGAGCCGGCCAAGGACAGCTTCACGCGAGATCTGCTGCCCCCGTTTCACCGTCAGCAGCATGCGCAGATAGTCTTCCGGCGACGTCACGCCGTAGATGCAGGAAACGCTCGCGACAACGATCGTGTCGCGCCGGGACAGGAGCGCGCTCGTCGCGCTCAGCCGGAGCCGCTCGATCTCCTCGTTGATCGACGAATCCTTCTCAATGTAGGTGTCGGACCGAGGGATGTAGGCTTCGGGCTGGTAATAATCGAAATAGCTGACGAAATACTCGACTGCGTTGCGCGGGAAGAACTGCTTGAACTCCGAGTAGAGCTGCGCCGCGAGCGTCTTGTTGTGCGAGATGATCAATGCAGGGCGGTCCAGTTCCCTGATCACATTCGCGACCGTGAACGTCTTGCCGGAGCCGGTCACGCCGAGCAGTGTCTGGTGGCGGTTCCCGGCCTCGATCGCCTTCAGCAATTTCGCGATCGCCTGCCCCTGATCACCGCGTGGTTTGTAGTTGGATTCGAGCTCAAAACCCACATTGCGAATGTACTCAGCGCACCGCGTCTGTCATTCCGAGCGCAGTCGAGAGCCTGCACTGAGCGAGCGAAGCGCGTCCGAACGTGAATCTTAGCTTCTGCAGAACGGGCATGTCTCGACTTCGCTCGACATGACATGCTCATGCGAAGCAAAAAAACCGGTGAAGCTGCCGCCGTCGCTGGTGGGAGGGCAGCCGCGCACGGCAAAATCGGTTGAACCTCCGCGCGTCTCGACCTACCCTCCGTCTCGCTTTTTCGCGAGGAGTCTTAGCTCAATTGGTTAGAGCGCCGCCCTGTCACGGCGGAGGTTGCGGGTTCGAGCCCCGTAGACTCCGGGGCGAACGCCGCGCCTCGTGCTCCTAATCGAGCAAACCCATTCGTTTCTTCTGCTCTTCTCGTACGCTGCGGTGTGCGGTCATGTTGAGCTGAGAGCCATCCTGAGCGTCAGCCGAAGGGAAACATGTCTAGACGCTTGCCCCCTGAGCCACCGCTTCCCGCTGGCTCCATTCTGGTTTTATCGATTTGAAATTAGGTCCTCCTCGGAGACTCAGTTTTCGTGCGTTCCGGCTTTGATGCTGCGCGTTCCCGCGCTACGCACCGCTACCCTGTCGCGGCTCGACCGTCTACCCGACGTGATTCCCGAACGTCGTGTTCCTGAGATGTCCTGATTTTCGTCTGGTTTTGCCAGCGCGGTTGGGAGCACTCTTCAAACCCACCCCGCAATCATTATGCAAATTGGAATGATCGGCCTCGGCCGCATGGGCGCGAACATGGTTCTGCGCCTCCTCCGCAATCAACACCAGTGCGTCGTTTACGACCGCAATCCAGACAACGTTCAGGCGCTCGTCAAAGAAGGAGCCATCGGCGCATCTTCGATCGCTGATTTCATCTCGAAACTAAGTCCGCCGCGCACCGCGTGGCTCATGGTTCCCGCGGCAGGCGTAGACGCCGCCGTCCACGAACTCGCCGCCGGCTTCCAAAGCGGCGATAGCATCATCGACGGCGGAAATTCCTATTACATCGACGATATTCGACGCGCCAAAGAGCTCGCTACCGGTGGCATCGACTACCTGGACGTCGGGACGAGTGGTGGAGTCTGGGGCCTCGAGCGAGGTTACTGTCTCATGATTGGCGGCCCGGTTGCTGCGGTCCAGCGGCTTGATCCGATCTTCAAGGCGCTCGCGCCGGGGCGCGGAGACGTTCCTCGCACTGCCGGCCGCGACAAGGCGTCCGCGAGCACCGCCGAGGAAGGTTACCTGCACTGTGGACCAGCCGGCGCGGGTCATTTCGTAAAGATGGTCCACAACGGAATCGAGTACGGCGTCATGGCAGCCTACGCCGAAGGCATGAATGTGTTACATCACGCTAACGTCGGCAAAGTAGGAGTCACCATCGACGCCGAGACAACGCCCTTGCGCGAGCCGGAGCATTATCAATACGACTTCAACCTGCCCGACATCGCCGAAGTCTGGCGTCGGGGCAGCGTCGTAGCTTCGTGGCTGCTCGATCTCACCGCGGCCGCGCTCCTCGACCAACCGAACCTGGAAGGTTTCTCCGGCCACGTATCAGACTCCGGAGAAGGCCGCTGGACGCTTGCGGCAGCGAACGACGAAGGCTGTCCCGTCCCGGTCCTGAGCGCAGCCTTATTTCAAAGGTTCGCTTCGCGGGGTGAGTACCGTTTCTCGGACCGGCTCCTCTCGGCCATGCGCTTCCAGTTCGGCGGACACCTCGAGAAGAAGGTTCCAAGTCTCTGAGCCGGCCAGCGGCGCATCACCTGCCCGAGGGGACGTGGACGCGATTGCCCTCTTCTGCCCGGCCGCCGCTAGAATTCGCTGATTCCTCAAGTCGACAGCTCGTGCTCCGTCGGCGGTTCGGCTCGCGGGGCGTCTCGATCGGCCGCCGGTTGGCGCCCCTCAGCGAATCGCTGCACCACATAGTAAGTGACCGGAATCAGAAAGATCGCGATCAGCGTCGCGGCCAGCATTCCGCCGATGACTGTCGTGCCCATGGTGCGGCGTGCCACCGCGCCGGAACCGGCCGCAATTCCAAGTGGAATGCACCCGAGGATGAAGGCGAACGAGGTCATGATAATTGGCCGTAACCGCAGGCGCGCACCCTCCAGCGCCGCGTCGAGCAGTGGCCGGCCTTTTTCGCGCTCCAACTTGGCAAACTCGACAATGAGAATCGCGTTCTTGGCTGCGAGGCCGATCAGCATGACAAGGCCGATCTGGGCAAAAACATTGTTTTCCATGCTGCGTCCCCACAGCGCTATGAAAGCGCCGAATACGGCGATCGGTGTGCCTAGCAAGACGCTGAACGGCAGGGCCCAGCTCTCATAGAGCGCGGCCAGAATTAGAAAAACGAAGAGCAACGACACTCCGAACACGACACCCGGCGAAACGCCTTCCTGCGCCTTCTTCTCCTGGAACGAGATCGCGGCGTAGTCGTAGCCCATTTCCTGCGGCATTGTCGCAGCGAATGTGTCTTCGAGCGCTCGCATCGCCTGAAGCGAGCTGTAGCCGGGCGCGGCCGTGACGTTCAGCTGCGCCGAGCGATATAGATTGAACCGCAGCGTGAATTCCGGCCCGTCGCGTTCCTGCACGTTTGTCACCGTGCTCAGCGGCACCATCTCGTCCTTCGCGTTCCGGACATAAAAGAGACCGACGTTCTCCGCCTTGGTCCGATACTCGCCCTCCGCCTGAACAAAGACCTGCCACTGGCGCCCGAACCGATTGAAGTAGTTCACGAAAAAGCCGCCCATGAACGTCTGCAACGTCTGGCTGACCTGGGTGAGATCGACGCCCTGCTTCAGGACTTTGTCCCGGTCGACGTTGATGAAGACCTGCGGCACGGCAGGCAGAAAGGTTGTGGTGGCGGACGCGATCTCCGGACGCTTGCGCGCTGCGTCGAGAAACTTGGTGACGTTGTCAGCGAGAAATTGCACATCGCGCCCGGCGCGGTCCTCGAGCATCATCGTTACTCCACCGGCCGTGCCGATGCCCGGAATGGCCGGCGGCGGAAACGCGAATCCGATTCCCTCAGGAATCCCGGCGAGGCTCTTGTTAATCCGCGCCTTCAATTCGGCGTACTGCTCCTCAGGCTTACTGCGCTCGTCCCACGGCTTGAAGGTGATGAAGAAGAAAGCGTTAAACGTGCTCTGAACGGTGCTGAGCAGGTTAAATCCGAGCACGCTCGTCACGTGTTCGATGCCAGGTGTTTTTAAGAGCGCTTCTTCGATCTTGCGCGCGGCATTGCCGGTCCGCTCCATCGAGGCGGCATAAGGCAATGACAATGAACCGTAGAGATATCCCTGGTCTTCCTCCGGCAGAAAGCTCTTCGACAAGCGCGAACCGAACAATCCGGCCAGGACAGCGAAGACGACGAGCAGCAACATGCTGCGCCCGCTTTTTGTGATTGCGAGGCGCGACGCGCTGACATAGCGATCGGTGGTACGCCGGAATACGCGGTTAAAGCGTTCGAAGAACCAGCCGAGCGGGCCACGCGTCGGTTTTCGCGGACGCAGCAACATCGCGGAGAGCGCTGGGCTCAGTGTGAGCGCATTAAAGGCCGAAAAGATAACCGAGATAGCGATCGTGAGGGCGAACTGCTGGTAAAGCCGCCCGGTTATTCCCGGAATGAAGGCGGTCGGCACGAACACCGCGGAGAGAACCAGCGCGATGCCGATGACGGGGCCCGACACTTCCTCCATGGCACGCAACGTCGCCGCCCGCGGCTCCATTCCCTCGTCGATGTGATGTTCGACCGCCTCGACGACGACGATCGCGTCATCGACCACCAGCCCGATCGCGAGAACGAGGCCGAAGAGCGCGAGCGTGTTGATGGTGAACCCGAAAAGGGGAAAGACGGCGAATGTGCCGATAAGCGACACCGGCACGGCGCACAACGGAATGAGCGTGGCGCGCCAGCCCTGCAGGAAAACAAAGACGACGAGAATGACGAGCGCGAGCGCTTCAAAAAGCGTGTAGACAATTTCGCGCATGCCCGCGGTCACCGCCCGGGTCGTGTCGAGACCGATGGCGTAGGTCATATCGGCCGGAAAATTTTTGGAAACGCGCGCCATCAGTGCCTTCACGCCATTGGCCGCATCGAGTGCATTCGTTCCCGGCAGCTGATAACAGGCGAGGATGGCAGCGGGTTTACCGTCGAGCCGCCCCGCGAGAGTGTAAACCTGCGCACCGAGCTCGATCCGCGAGACTTCTTTCAACCGGAGCAGCGAGCCATCCGGGTTGGCCCGAATCACGATTTCGCCGAACTCTTCCGCACTCGTGAGTCGGCCAATCGCGCGCACCGTGTAAGTGAACTCCTGGCCGGGCGGCGCAGGTTCACCGCCAATTTGTCCGGCGGGGTTGACCGTGTTCTGCGCTTTGAGCGCGTTGATGATGTCGGTGACCGTGACGTTCAGCTTCGCCAGCTGGTCCGGTTTCACCCACAAGCGCATCGCGTACTGGCCCGCGCCGAAGACCTGCACGTTTGAGATACCCGGCACCCGGGTGATCTGATCGATCAGATTGATATTCGCGTAGTTGGCAAGAAAAACGTTGCTGTAGGTGCCGTTAGGCGAATTCAAGGCGATGAGCAGCAGGGGCGCAGTGGTTGATTTTTGTACGGTTACGCCGGCGTTGATCACGTCCTG
>JBJMWX010000057.1:0-10340 GCA_045809925.1 Chthoniobacterales bacterium | reverse complement strand
GTCGTTACTCGTAAAGAAATCAACGTTGAGACGCGGTTCCGTATGTTGAGAGCCATCATTCGCGCGCAGAGCGAGGGTGCCGGCGGCGGCGGTCTTCCCGAGCTGGATGCCATTCGCCTTCGCCTTATCGTTATTTAGAAGGCCAAGGTCATGGTTCAGTGCAGTATCAAACTTCGGCGCTTGCGAGGGGAAAAGAGCCGCGAGCGTATCATGCGCCGCCTGCCCGGCTGCGGCGTAGAGCGACATCGGTCCAGCCGGCGCGCGAACGCCTGTATAGCTCTCGTACTCGCCAACTAGCGCGTTCACCGCGTCGAACATCGCGATGTGCACGATGGCCATCGCGCGCGCGGCACGACATGGTCCAAGCTGCTCGCCGAAGACGCGATTCTCGCCCGGCGCTACTGGGGTGTGATCGAGCCCGCTCGCGTTGATCGCGATTTCGTTCCAACGGCGGACAGCGTCGATGCCTTCGCGCGGTCCATGCCGGGGACTGAGTTGCGTTGTCGGCGCCGGACTCGTGAATGGGCCGAATACGTTGTGGTAATCGGCCGAGCCGGCGCCGCCGAACGCCGACATAGCGAAGCCGAGAAGGAGGATTGAGGGGAGTCTCATGGCTCTTCGGTTTATAGCTGAGGTTTGGTGCCGAAGTAAATTTCCGAATTGTCGGACAAACGAGGCGGAGCTGCTCTACCGCTCGACGTGCTCAGCTCACGGCAGGACAAAGGCACCCCAAGCTGGCCGCAACTCCACAGCCGTCATTCGGCGCCCACCGTGCGGCAGTCGGCGTGGCGGCCGACCATTGCAATTCAGCTCTTCTTGAATCCGCGGCGGGGTCAACCGCGCTGCCCTACAGCGCGCTCACGCGAGCGACGCAACAGCAGCACGGCAAGCGCGCCAAGGATCGCGAAGTCGATGACCAGATGCCAGGCAAAGCTCAGGTTGCGCGCTACATGTCCGAAACAGCCGCAGCTCACGTCGATTCCGCGTGCTTTGGCGGCGATGCTCGCAATGATGAAGATCAACGTCAGGCCACTCAGGATACCTAGGGCACCGCGCGATCCACGATGAGGGAGTAGCGCAAAGCCGCACACAATCTCCAGCCATGGCAGATAGAAGGCGAGGCGCACACCGACTGTCCACGGCACGATGTGGTAGTTCTCGATGTCACCGGCAAAGCCGACCGGGTCGAGCACCTTGAGAACACCGGCATAGATAAAGAGAGCGCCAATCGCGATCTCGAGGAATCGCCCAAGCAAACGCCGAACGTCCAACGTCCCACGTTCCACACCCAATGAGGCGCTACCGTGTCTGGATTGGACGTTGAGCGTTGAGCGTTGAGCGTTCGACGGTTGCTTCACTTCTTCTGCGCGAGCCACGCTTCCCACCCGCCTTTCAACACAAATACATTCGACAAACCGGCTTGTGTCCGGAGCCGTCGCGCCACTTCGCGGCTCGCCCCGCAGCCTTTGCTGTTGCAATAAACGACAACCGTCTTGTCCGGTGCCCAGTTCTCCAGCATCCGCGGCAGGAGCTCATTCCAGCGGTCCTCGTTCAACAGAACCGCGCCGGGAACGTGTTCGCGCTCAAAGTCATCCTCCGATCGCGCATCGACCCAGATGGCGCGTTCGCCGAGGGCTTGCGCCGCTGTGACCGTGATCTCGTCACGCTCCGCCACGGGCGAATTCCAGGAGACTTTGTCGCGGAGATAAAGTGCCTGCGCGAGGGCGGGCACGATCGCAAGCGCGATAAGAAGCGCTGCCTGACGCAGCACCGGCCTCACCGCTGCACCGGCGGTTGTGCGGATTGCGCCGGCTGCGGTGCAGTCGCCGGCGTCACACGCGCGCTGGCGTAGTAGGTTTTCGCTGCTGGTCCGTCCGGTTTGATCGTGAGCGTTGCCGCGGTCGAGCGCGTCGTCTCTTTCGGCTGGACGTCTATGCGAAACTCATCGGTTGAGGGATGCTCAATCTTCGTCACGAAGTCGGGACTCGATGATGTGACGTCGATGTTTTTCACCGGCATGTCCTTCGACACCTTGGCCACGATCGTTTTGGGCTTGGGCGCCTCACCCTGCTGCCAGAACACAAATGCCGGCTGGAGCTCGAACTGCGATGGAATAAAGGCCTTAAAGCTCAACGTCGTCATCGGCTGTTTGGGATCGTCGGTCTGCACTGTCACGGTTTTCTGCTGAACGCCTGTTCGGTCGCCAATGTTGAACGTGGCCGCGATTTCCCCGCTCTCTCCCGGCGCGACGAGGTCTTTTTTGAGCGCAGCGGTGGTACAGCCGCATGATGGCTTTACGCCGGTGATATGGACCGGCTGGCTGCCTTTGTTCTGGTATTTGAAGACGGCGACGGCCTGCGTGTCACCCGCTTTCGGATGCAGCTCGAGGTCGGTTTTTTCCCAGGCGAGTTCGGCACGAGCGGCCCATGGCAGACCTAAGGCAGCCGCACAAACGAGAAGGCGCAATCGGACGTTCATATCCATAGCAAAGTGGCGTCGCGTTCTGCTGTCAATTCAGCGCGTAAACTTCGACGAGCGCGATGCCACTGCCGTTGTTCGCGCCGCGTACGATTGCGGTGTACTTGGCCCCGTTTGCCGGCAGTGTAGTGACGAGCGCGGACTCAAGATCATTCGTCGGTGCCACCTGTGTCGCTTCGATTTCCGCCTGCTGCGACTGACCATTGCTCGCGATTTTCCAGTTGTCGTTGCTTGCCAGAACCGCGCCGTTACCATCATGCAGTTCAAGGAAAGGATTGGGAAGCGCGCCGCTCACACCCTGGCCGGTTAACGACGGTCCTATGCCGCGAATGATCACCTTCTGCGCCGTCGAGCCCGTGACGATGAACCCGCCAATCATCACGTTATCGCCGCTCTGCACCTGGCCGCGCGTGCTGATGTTGGCCAGCTTCGAGTTCGCCGTCCGATCCAGATCGTAGACTTCAACAAGGCCGATCCCGGTGCCGCCGTTCACGCCGCGCACGATCGCGGTGTACTTCGAAGTGTTAGCCGGCACGGTCCGGACGATGGCAGATTCGAGCTGACTGCTCGGCGGAATGCCGCTGTCGATAATGGCCTGGGTTTCGGCCGACTGCTGCCAATCGTCGTTCGCTTCCAACAAGGTGCCGGCACCGTCGCGCAGCTCGAGTGTCGGATTGGCGAGCTGACCGGGGAGATTGAGTGACGGGCCGATCGCGCGCACCATGATCTTCTTAGGTGCCGTTCCCGTGACAATGAAGCCGCCGATCAATTCGTTCGGATCCAGGTTGACCAGCATGCGCGTGGAAATATTCGCGAGCACGGTCGGCTCCCCCGCCACCGCGTTGGTGACAAAGTCGACCTTCGCATTGAGGTTGGCCGAAATAGTGGCGGACTTTTGGCTCGTGCTGACGCCGCCGCCGCTGAACGTCACATTGTAGGTTCCGTCGCCCGGCACCGGGACCGAATAGCCACCGGAGCCCGATGTAACCGCGCCGAAGTTCGCTCCCGCAACATTGACGGAGACGCCGGTCAGGCCTTCACCAGGATCGTAGAAGCCGTTCCCGTTCGTATCCTGGTAAACCACGCCAGTGATGAAGGGGCCGGCATCGGCCGTCCCGCTGCGCGAACCGTAATCTTGCACGATGTAAACCGAGTCCCAGGTCGCACCCTGTCCCTGGTCGGTCCCGACAGTGATGCCGATGCCCATCTCGCGCCAAAACTCGTACATCATGGTCGAACGATGGCCACGGCCGGGTACAGTGAGGTCGGTGAACAAACCCTCGTGGCCGCGCTGCACGGCCGCCGTCAGATTAGCACCATTGTATCCGCCCTGCCCTTGCGACACCTCCTCTGCAATGGCCTCTGGCCCTGGGAGAAAGCCGCTGGCGCTCTTCCGCGCTGTGTTAAACGACATCTGCTGATAACCGGCGGCGGCAATGCGCGATTGTGGCGTCGTGCCGCCAAACGTATGCGGCGAGGTGCCTGTGAAAAATTGGTCGCCGTTGTTCAGAATATCAGCCTGGCCCTGCGCGGCGTTTTGCAGCTTCGGATTCCATGACAACGGCTGCACCGTCGCCATGATTGTCCACTGGTCCGGCCCGAGGGTCGGTGGTCCCTCATTCACGCCGCTGATCCCGAGCCGCGTCGCCTCCGTGTTGCCGTTGGCGCGCGCGCGGTTCGTGAGCTCGAGCATGAACTGCTCGTCATTTGTCGGTGTCCCGATGGAATAGAGCGTCTGCCCTATGCCGCTGGAAATCGCCGCCAAACCAAAGACCGCACCAAAGATGAGCCCCTTAATCGCGGTCATACCGAGGACAATCGTGCATTAGTCTGCCGGCGGCAACGCTCACCTGAGCGCGCGAATTTGCACGAGAACAACGCCCGAGCAGGTGCGCGCTCCTAGCCGTGGAGATTCGTCATCTTACCGGTAGGAGCGCCTGCCTGTTCTCGCCGCTGCTACTAGAAGCGCGTTCCTTCCGCGCGCGCGCAGTGGCAACCGAACGGGGTACCATCCGCGCCGAAGAAGCACACGCTCGCTGCATAGACGAAGCTATTCGGACCATTGAGCTGGAGATTCGCCGTGATCTCGGCGCGGCCTTCTAGTTGGCCGTTCGCATCCCAACCATAGCTGATGAAGCGGAACGAGTAATCCTTACCATTCCTGGTCCAGACGCCGTGTTCGGCAGTGCCTTCTGCCGCAGTCGAGCCCGGTCCGACGGCATCGCCGTGCAGCGTTCCATCCTGGTGGAAGGTCATGAGAGCCGGGAACGAGTTGAATAGCTGCCCGCTGGCGCAGTCCATGCCGTGCCGCGTCACGCGCCAGACGCCGACCAGGCTGCCGCTGTCGTCGCCGCGCGTGCTGCCCGGTGAGATTAACAGCGCGGCGCTGCATGTGAGCGCGAGCGCAGCTTTGATGAAGTTACGTTTTTTAATGGTGAATGTGGTTCTGTTCATGCAGCCAGGTTGCTTTGGCGGTTCATGAAAGTCTTTAATCGCGCGTTGAACTTTGTTGAAATGTTCTGAAAGCGAATCGTGCACGCTCCCCCAGCCCCCGTTTTCGAATTCGGCGATTTCCGGCTGAATCCCGTCCGACGTGTGCTCCAGCGTCGCGATGGGACAGTCCTGCCGCTGACGCCACGTGTCTTCGATACGCTGCTTTACATGGTCGAGAACCACGACAGCGTCCTCGATAAAGAGCGAATCATGGAAGCCGTGTGGCCGGATTCGATCGTCGAAGAGAATAATCTTTCGCAGAACATCTCGACGCTCAGACGGCTCTTTGGCGAAACACCGGGGTCGCATCAGTTTATCGTTACCGTGCCGGGCCGCGGCTACCGCTTTGTTGCCAGCGTAAAGGCGGTCGACGGCGCGGTTGCCCAATCGCTGTTGAACGGCTCAGGCGGAAAGATTGTTGCCGGAACGCCTGCTAAGGATGAAGTGCTGCCGGAGTGCGTTCTTCCCGCGGCAGTAAGAGACCGCAACCGCTTCTCGCGGGCGGCCATCGTCGTTGCTGCGTTGGCGTTCGCGATCGGTGCTGCGCTCCTCTACTGGCGCAGTTCCACGCGACCGCCGCAATCGCCGAACGTTTTCGCGCGCGAGAAAAGCATCGCGGTTCTGCCATTCACCAATCTGAGCGACGACAAACAAAACGCCTATTTCGCCGTGGCGGTGCAAGACGAAATCCTCACGAACCTGGCGCAGATAGCGGATTTAAAAGTGATTAGCCGCATGTCTGCTGATCGTTATCCCGCCGACGGCACGCGTAATGCCCGCGACATAGGCAGAGAGCTTGGAGTGGCACACCTGGTTGAGGGGAGCGTGCAACGCATAGGCGATCACGTTCGCGTTCACGCACAGCTTATTGATACCCACACGGACTCGCATCTGTGGGCTCAAACCTACGACCGCGAGCTGCGCGATATCTTTACCCTGGAAAACGACATTGCGACTACGATCGCAGAGCAGCTCCGCGCAAAAATCTCGCCGGGCGAGAAGGCCGCGATCGAGCAGCCTTCTACCACCGACGTTGTCGCTTCCACGCTCTACGCCGAAGCGCTGCCGTTGAAAAACCGCTCGGCCACGAGGCAACGTGCGGTCGAACTGCTGGAAGAAGCCGTCGCACGCGACCCGCAGTTTGTCTCAGCCTATTGCGAATTAGTGAAGTGCCACGTCTTGTTCTATTTCGAGAATGACGATCACACCGAGGCGCGACTCCACGCAGCAAATGCAGCTCTGCAGTCGGCCATGCGATTGCAGCCGCAAGCGGGAGCAGTCCATCTCGCCGCGGCAGACTACGCGTATCTCGGGCTACTCGATTATGATCGCGCTCGCGCGGAGCTAGAACTCGCTCGGCGGACCTTGCCGAACTCGCCTGAGGTTTATCTGCGCACGGGCCAAATTGATCGTCGGCAGGGCCGCTGGACGGAATCGTTGCGCAATCTCGAGCGCGCGGTGCAACTCGACCCGCGCGACCCTATGTATACGACACATCTCGCCGTCGCGTACCAGTGGCTGCGACGTTACCGCGATGCTGAACGCCTCTTTGATCTCTCAGCCGCCCTCTTTCATCCCGCTGAGACAGGCAGCTTCGAGGCAGCCTTTGAGCCGCTCTACGAACGTGCTGATCTCACGCGCGTCCGTGCTGAGACATCGCGCGCCTTGAGCCAAGGTAAGCCCTCTCTCGATGAGCTTGAACGTATTTGTCAGGTTGCTGTTCTAGAACGTGACGCGGCCCGGATGGAGCAGGTCCTCCCCTTGTTGCCCGACGGAGGGGTCGGTCTCGGTTACCTCGGAGTTTCCGCTCCGCGTGAGTGGTTCAGTGCTCTGGCTGCCTCGGTGCGCAATGACAACGCTGCCGCGCAAGCTCAATTGCAAGTAGCGCGCGAACGAGCAAGTGCCGCGGTGCAGCGGGAGGCGAACATGTTCGGTGTGTGGGTCGTTCTCAGCCGGATCGACGCTGCACTAGGACGCCACGACGAAGCGATCCACGAAGCGCAGCGCGCCTGCGAACTGCTGCCTGTTTCTAAAGATGCAATGTATGGCCCTGTCATGGTAACCAATCTTGCGCTCGTCTATGCGGCCGTAAGCGAGAAAGACCGCGCCTTCGAGCAGCTCACGACATCCGCTCAACTGCCGGGCGGTGTTCATTACGGCGAATTGAAACTCGATCCAGCGTGGGACGCGCTCCGCGGCGATCCGCGCTTCGACCAGATCGTCGCCTCGCTCGCGCCAAAATAGCGCTAGTTCAGCGCGTAGACTTCGACAATCGCGACTCCGGTGGTGTCGTTCACACCACGCACAATCGCCGTGTAGGACGCCGGCGAAAGTGTCGTCACGATCGCTGCTTCCTTATCGTTCGTTGGCGGAACCGTTGTCGCCATGATCTCGCTCTGCTGGCTCGTTCGCCAGTCGTCGTTCAGCGCTAGAAGAGCGCCGTTCGCATCATGCAGTTCGAGCAACGGATCTGCGAGGGCGCCCGTAATGTCGAGCGAAGGACCGATCGCGCGAATCAGCACATTTCGCGGCGATTGGCCGAGCACAATGACGCCGCCGATGAGCGCTTCGTCGCCTGCTTGCACGAGCGCACGTGTTGAGATGTTCGCCAACTGCGAATCGGCCATGCGATCGAGGTCGTAGACTTCCACAATCGCGGTGCCTGTCGTATGCCCCACGCCACTGACCGTAGCGGTGTAGGGCCCCGGGCTAAGGCTAATCAGGATGGCAGCTTCATGCGTATCGCTCGGTGCGATCGTCGTTGCGACAATTTCCTGCGCGTTGGCGTTGTCGCCCCAGTTGTCGTTCGCCGCGATTGTCGCGCCGGTCGCGTCGTGCAATTCGAGCGTCGGATCGAGCAGCTTGCCGCTGAGATTTACCGATGGTCCGATGCCCCGAACCATCACCTTCTTTGGCTGCGTGCCTGTGACAATGAATCCGCCGATCATGACGTTGGATCCGTTACCGACCATTGCGCGCGTGGAAATGTTACCTAGCACCGCGGGGCCGGGCGGAGGCGTGGCCGATGCCGCAGGTGTTGGCGTCGGCGTGCTACCGGCTGTGTTCGCTACGTAATCCAGCTTCACGTTATTCCCGCCGCTCACCGTCACAGTCTGCTGGTTGGATGCGACTCCTCCGCCGCTGAAACTTACCGTATACGTACCGTTTCCGGGCACCGGAACCGAGTAACCGCCGGAAGGCGCGGTCACGGCATAGTAGCCGTCGCCGTTGATCGTCACACTCACACCTCCGACGCCTTCGCCGAGATCGTATGCGCCATTGTTGTTGCTGTCGCGATAGACGACGCCGGTGACAAACGCGGGCGTGTCATAACGCAGCGCAAAGTCCTGAGTGACAAGCTGCGGTCCAACCGATCCGTTGCTGCCGAGCGCCACGCCGATGCCTACTTCCCGGAACGTGCCGTGAATATTCAGCCGATGTCCGGCCGGCGATTGCATTCCCCCGGTCAGGGCGGTGCCGCCCCAGTCTACTTCGAACCCCGCATGACCGTAGAAGACTGACTTGGCGTAGGAATAGATGTTCTCGCCGTAGGTGTAACCGTTCGCACCACTCACGTATGCGGCGATGCGTTGAGCGACCGTCCCATCGGGACCCTCGTGTGCCTGGTAATTGTTCTGCAGCATGTCCGCGCTGTGGCCACGCGCCGCACTCAGCAGTGTGACATTCATGGAGAGCGGCGGAAGGGGAGCAATGAGTGCGAACTGCGTCTGCATCATTCCGAGGCTGACTCCAAAATACCGATAGGACGCGAGCACGTCCGGGTCACCGGTGCCGGCGAGCCGCGCCGCTTCTGCTGCCGGGTTAGCACGCGCGCGGTTGATCAGTTCGAGGTAGAGCTGCTCTTCATTCGTGGGGCTCCCGATCGAATAAAGCTGGCTCGCGGGAGCCGCAACGAGGCTGCGAGTTGCGCCAATTACCTGCGGCGCGGTCGCGGTAATCGGCGGTGCAGGCGGCGGCGCAACAGGCGGCGTTTGCGCACGGAGAACCCCGCAAAAAGCAACCAGCCAACTAATAGAGAGAGCGAAGCCCTTGATCACCAACTGTGTGGGGGAGCTAAAACCGCGCCAACATGGCACGTTCCGCCTCTATTTAGGGCGGCTTCGCCAGCCCGCCAATGGCGTGCGAAGCCGCTACAGAAAAAGGCCTACCGCAGCCTGGCTACATATTCCCGCACGTACTCCGCCACCGCGTCCTGCCACGGCCGCGGCTTAATCCCGGTGACCTGAACATATTTTTCCGCGGAGAGGACGGTGTATACCGGCCGCCGCGCGATGAAGTTTTTCATGTCGCTCAGCTTTAACGCGTCGACAACGCTGGCCTTCAACGGCACGCCGGCCGCACGGCAAGAGTCGATGGCCCATTGCGCGTAATCGCGCCAGGTGGTTTCGCCACTGTTGCTCAGGTGAAAAATGCCCGCGAATTCGCGATTCTCGATCAGCGGGCGCAGCATTGAGGCTAAATCGACCGTGTAGCTCGGGGCGGACCATTTGTCGCCGATCGCATCGACGTGTTCTTCGGCGCGTGCGCGTTTGATCAATGCATCGACAAAGCTAGGACGGTCCGGACCGAAGACCCAGGAAACCCGCGCCACGACGTGGTTCGGATTGTTCTCCAGGACGGCGAGATCGCCGGCCAGCTTTGACGCGCCGTAGACGCTGATCGGGCGCGCTTCGTCCTCTTCTGTGTAGGGCTGGCGCTTCTCCCCGTCAAAGATGTAGTCGGTGCCGATGTGAATTAGCTTTGCGTCCTTTTGGGAGCAGATCTGTGCGAGCACTCCGGCAGCTTCACCGTTGAGGCGAAACGCTTCGTCGCGCTCCCTCTCACATCGATCGACGTTCGTCTGCGCCGCGCAGTTGATGAGGACGTCAAACTCCAGTTCGCCGACGGTGCGGCGAACCTGCTCAAAATTGCCGATGTCGAGCTGCGCGTGATTGAATCCGATGACGACATAGTCCTGCGCGTCCTGCCGCACCAGCGCAGCGCCAAGCCGCCCACCGGCTCCAATGATCACGATCCGTTGCACCGGATCGACTCGTAGCCGCGATTAGCGACTACGCAAACGGCCTGGTTTACTGCAGCCCGTAAACTTCAACGAGCGCGACGCCGGTCGTGTCCCCTACCCCGCGCACGATCGCGGTGTAGTTACCCGGAGCAAGCGTCCGAACAATGGCAGATTCACGGTCATTACTCGGCGGAACTGTGGTCGCGATGACCTCCGCTTCCTGGTCAGTGCGCCAGTTGTCGTTCGTCTGGAGCAGCGCGCCATTCCCATCGTGCAGCTCGAGGATCGGGTCCTGCAACGGGTTTGCAACTCCGGCTCCTCCGAGGCTTGGCCCGATGCCCCGGAT
>JBJMWX010000056.1:0-11231 GCA_045809925.1 Chthoniobacterales bacterium | reverse complement strand
TGTCTCGCTCTGGGTCGGCTTCTTCCCGCAATCAATCGTGCGAATCGTCTCGCCGACGTTCCGCACCTACTTCGCAGCGCAAGAGCGATGATTCCGGCCCCGTGTCTTGAAGCGGCAACCGTCACGCTCGGTCTGCTCATGCTCCTGATCGAAGCATTCGCCGAGCGAATCAATCGCCGCTCGATCGCGCTTTTAGGCATCGCAGGGCTGGCGTTTATTTTCGCGGCAACGTTCTTCGTTACGTCGATCCCCTCAGCAGGCGCGCCGCTCTGGAACTTCTACACCGCGGACCCGCTCGCATTGTTCTTCAAAAGGTTCGCGCTCGTCACCACGGCGCTCGTGCTCCTGATGATGATCGATTATGCGCCGCTCGTGGCGGAGTTCATCCACGGCGTGAAGCCGCAGGCGGGGCTCGGCGAGTTTTTTGCTCTGCCGATCTTTACCTGTGCCGGGCTGATGTGGATGGGTTCGGCGATCGATTTCGTGATGATTTTCGTGTCGCTCGAAGTCGTGACGGTCTCATTTTATGTGCTCGTCAGCTTCACGAGGCGCAATCCGCTCAGCCTCGAGGCCGGCACAAAATACCTGATCCTGAGCGCCGTCTCGACCGGGTTCCTGGTCTACGGCATCACCTGGATTTTCGGGACGACCGGCGAAACGAATCTCGCGCGTGTCGCAGGCGCTCTAAGCGCGGGTGTCGACCGCATCCCGGCGTTATTCGGGATCGCTCTCGTTCTCGTAGCGCTTGGCTTCAAGATCGCGGCGGTGCCATTCCAAATCTGGGTGCCTGATGTTTACCAAGGCGCGCCAACACCGGTGACCGCCTATCTTTCGGTCGGCTCAAAGGCTGCCGGTGTGGTCGTGCTGCTGCGCGTGCTCGAGCCATTCTTCCTCCTGCCGGAAGTGCAACGGTTGCTCGTCGGAATTGCCATCCTCACGCTGATCTACGGAAACATCGCCGCGCTTCCGCAAAACAATCTGAAGCGCCTTCTTGCCTATTCGAGTATTGCCCACGCCGGCTATCTCCTCGTCGGGATCGTTTCGCTCTCAGGCGCGGCGGTAATTTTCTACCTCGTAGCCTACCTGCTCATGACGATGCTCAGCTTCGCGGTCATGGTCGTTGTCGCCGGCAGCGGCGGCGATGCGATCCAGGATTTCGAGGGTCTGGCAAAGCGGTCCCCGTTTCTTGCTTTCGCCATGCTGATTGCGATGGCGTCACTCGCCGGGATTCCGTTTACGGCTGGTTTCCTCGGCAAGTTCTTTGTTTTCGACGCAGCCATCCGGGCGCATCAATTCGCGCTCGTCGCCGTCGGCATCATCACGGTGGCGTGCGGCTTCTATTATTACCTGAAGGTGATTCGCGCCATGTATTGGGAACCACCGACAACAAACGCGCCGCTGGCCCTGACCGGCCTGACGCGCATTGCGATCGTGCTGCTGATCGGCGCGATTGTGATCCTGGGTGTCTACCCGACCCCAATTCTGAACGCACTGCGTCCGCGCGAGGTCGCAACCGCTAATCGCTAAGCTCGACGTTCCAGTAGGCGAGATCGACGAAGTGCTTCCAGCTCTCGTGCTGCTGGGCCGAGAAAGTGACGTGGACGAACGGCCGCCACTTGGGCCGCTTCGGCTTTCGGATTAGCGCCATGTGCGCTTCGTGCGGGAGGCGATTCCCTTTCCGCGTATTACACGGCACGCAGGAGCAGACGACATTTTCCCACGTCGTCAGTCCGCCTTTATCGCGCGGCAGGACGTGATCCAGGTTCAACTCGGTCCGATCGAAAACCTTTCCGCAATACTGGCAGGTGTTCTTGTCGCGCTCGAAAACGTTATGGCGGGTAAACTTTACTTCCTTTTTTGGAAGTCGGTCGAAGAGCAGCAGAACAATGACCCGCGGCACACGAATTCTCCACGAAATGGTCGTTACCATCTCGTGCTCCGGCGCCGTTCCGGAGAAATCGAGCCAGCTGTCAAAGTCGTGAGTAAGGAAGTTGTTCTCCGGGTCGGAGGAAACAACCTGGGCATGTCCGGCGTAGACAAGGGCGAATGCGCGACGGGCCGAACAGATGTTAACCGCCTGCCAGAGGCGGTTTAGCACGAGCACCTGACTATTAAGTATCGCGCTCAGAAATGTGCGCGACGGATAGCATTTCGCATTTTCGTTGTCAACGGGACAACCTCGTAGCCCGCTTCGCCGTCTTCGTGAAATCCCCCGGCAATCGCTGCTCGTCCTCGGCCGTAGACCCGGCGGCGTTTCCGAGCGCTGCCTCAGCCGCCGGGAGGTAGGCTTTGAAGCGATGCTTGTCGATCGCCTTCATGAAGGCTTCGTGCGGTGAAACGATTCCGCGCTCCAGCAGCGCGAATATCGCGTCGTCCATGAACTGCATCCCCTGGCCTTTGCCGGCCACGATCACATCCTGCAGTTTCTGCGTCGCCCCCTCACGGATAATAGCCGAAACGGCGGGGCTGGTGATAAGGATCTCATTCACGGCAACGCGGCCGCCGCCAGCCTCCGGGGTTTTCTTGAGCAGCAACTGCGCGAGGACGCCGCGTAATGAATTCGCCAGCATCGTGCGCACTTGTTGCTGCTTGTTGGCCGGAAAAACGTCGACCATACGATCGACTGTCTTGCGGGCGTTGTTCGTGTGCAGCGTGCCGAAAACGAGGAGGCCAGTCTCAGCCGCGGTCAACGCGAGCGAAATCGTCTCCAGGTCGCGCATTTCGCCGACCAGCACGATGTCGCAGTCCTCACGCAACGCCGCTTTCAAGCCGATCGGAAAGGAAATCGTATTCGTCGGCACCTCGCGTTGCGTGATGACGCTGCGCTTGTTCTGGTGCACGTACTCAATTGGCTCCTCGATCGACACGATGTGCCGGGCAAACCGCTCGTTGATGTAGTCGATCAATGCCGCCAGCGTGGTTGACTTGCCGGAGCCGGTTGGGCCGGTGACGAGGACAAGACCGCCGCGCAGGTGACCGAATTCTTTCACTACAGGCGGAATGCCGAGTTCCTCGAGCGACGAGATTCTCGTCGGAATCAATCGAAAGACAGCGCCGTAGCCGTTCGCCTGCTTGAAAAAATTGCAGCGGAACCGTGAACGTTCATCCATCTCGTAGGCGAAATCGAGATCGCCGCGCCGCTCGAACCGTTCCCAGAGCTGGGGTCCCGATATCTCGCTCAACATGAAAGCCGCCTCCTCGCGGGTGACCGGCTCCGGGCGAATCGGCATCACGTCGCCATGTCGCCGCATTTTCGGCGGCTGCCCTTCGCCGATGTGCAGATCGGACGCGCCTTCCTGCACGATGACTTCAAACAGTTGATCGATGTAAGCCATTTGAACCGCGGATTACGCGGATGACACGGATCGGCCAGGATAACCATGCAAATCCGGAGGCTCTAAGCCCGCAGCATTTGCTTGCCGCACGACCCGTTTCCACTCCAGGCGGGCGTTTTTGAAATTCAGAAGCAGCGCCAATTCCAACCCAGTGATGTTCAGGTAACCGACCATTTGGGCCATGTGCGTTTCCGTAAATGCCGAGATTACCTTCGGGTCAACGACGACTTTGTTGTCGACGATTAAATCGGGCATAAGCCTTCCGATCAGTTCGGCCCGGTAGAATACTGGATATGGATTTTGCACTGCGCTCGAGTGCCCGCGACGCTGTAGCTCGATTACCATTGCCCGTTCGTAGAGCTTTTCATCCAAGCCAGGTTTGAGTTCATTTAGCACTTCCATCGCGACGCCGATAATTGCGCGGCTGAGCTCTTCATGAAGGATTCTTCCCATCCGTGAAATCCGCGTAATCCGCGGTTCAATTCTGTCATGCCGCGAGATACTCGCGCATTGTTTGCTTCTGCTCGGCGCGCGCAAACGCTTCTTCCGGCGTGATCAGGCCGCGCCGGCAGAGCTCGAGCAGCGCGTCGTCCATGAGCTGCATGCCCTGCTTCTTGCCGGTCTGGATAATTCCAGGCAACATATAAGTCTTTGCTTCCCGGATTACGTTCGCGACCGCCGGGGTGTTGGTCAGCGTTTCGAGCGCGAGCACGCGCCTGCGGCCATCGACGCTTGGGATTAACTGCTGGCTGATAACGCCTCGCAGGGATTCGCTCACCATGATTCGGACCTGCTCCTGCTGGTCGACAGGGAATACGTCGAGCAGACGATCGAGCGTGCGGGAGGCATTGCCGGTGTGGAGCGTGCCGAGAACAAGATGCCCCGTCTCGGAGGCGGTGATAGCGAGGGAGATGGTCTCCAGGTCACGCATTTCGCCGACCATGATCACGTCCGGATCTTCACGAAGCGCGCCGCGCAATGCGACGCTGAAGGAATTAGTGTGCGTGTGCACTTCACGCTGGGTGATGTGGCAGCCTTTCGATTCGAAGACGTACTCGATCGGGTCCTCGAGGGTGATGATATGTTCGCGGCGCTCCCGGTTGATGTGCTCGATCAATGCGGCCAGCGTCGTCGACTTGCCGCTGCCGACGCTTCCAGTAACGAGGATCAGTCCGTTCTGATAACGTGTGAGCAGCTTCAAATGCTCGGGCAGGCCGAGCTCATCCATCGTGCGGACGTTCGTCTTGATGATCCGGAAAACGATTTCCGTCCCGAGTCGCTGCCGCACAACGCTCGTCCGGTAACGGCCAGTCGCGTTTGCGTAGGCGAAATCGGCGTCGCCGCGCTCGGCCACTTGCGTTTTCTGTAGCTCGGAAAGAAACCGGTCGGCGAGTGCCTGCGTCTCTTCCGGTTTCAATTTGGGCGCGTCGGGCCAGATCGGTCGCAGCATGCCCTGCAGCCGCCACATCGGCGGCGCGTCTACTCCGAGATGAACGTCGGACGCGTCGAAGCGCTGAGCGACGGTCAAATAATCGTCGACGTGCGCTGTCGCCGCCACAGGCGGAGCGCCGGGCAGTTCGGGGGTATCTGCGGGCATGCGGCGTCAGCCGAGTTCTACCCCTCGGGCGCCAGCACGTAAACCAGAAAGCGTGGTTACCAGCGCCGGCTGCGGGTCCCCGCCGCGCGCGCCGCTACCTGCCGCGTGAGGTAACTCGTAAGTGCCGGCCGCAGTAACGTGGCGGCGAACTTGAGCGCGGCGACTGCGAATCCGGCTTCGAGAATGCCCTTCTTCTGTTCCTCGTCCCCTTTTTTCGCCTTGATCACCACCTTCTTTTTCCGGGGCACGATCGTGAAGAGCACTCCGGCGACAGCAGCGGCCGCGATCCAGACGCCAGTGCTGCGCTGGAACGACTTCCGGAATTTGAGCGGAAAGTCGAATTCGTAACGGAGCCCGCCAATCTCGCGCGCCAGCCGATCGCGTGAATGCGCGATTTCCTGTCTCAGCTCGTGTAGCGGCTTCTTTTGTCCAGTTCTTTTAGCCATTCGCGATCTCGTTTAAGTTCCGCTGCGGTCGATTCGAACATTTTCTCTTTCATCCGGCTGACGGCAATCATCACGCAAACAAATGCCAGCACGAAATGCAAAACGGCTGTCGCCAGTGCCACCCAGACCCACGACAAATGCGCGGCGTGCGCAATCGCCACGATCCCGCTTACGAGCAGAAAGACGTAGCCAAACGCGACCAGGAGCAGCGCGGCCACGAGGCAGCCGACAAGCACGAGCACGTGGACGAGCGCTGACTTTGATTCGGCTGCGAACAGGCCGGCCCGGCTTTCAAAAAAGCCGACCAGCGCGTTCAGCAGCGCGATCAGATTAGTCAGCAGCCCCGCATGGCCCGCAGGGTTGCGGAACCGCATCGGCTCGCCTGCCATCAAACTGCCTTGCCTAGCGGCGGAAAATCAGTCCAAGAACGAACCCGATTCCGAGCGCGGTGAAAACGGCTTTCGTCGGGTTCTCGCGCACGTACTGCTCGCTGTCTTCCTGGAAAGTGCGGACCCGGCTGCGGGCCTGATCCCAGACTTCCTCGGCACGGTCACGATAATCTTCCGCCATCGCCCCGGCGGCGGTCCGCAGATCCTCCGCCGCCTGACGGGCGTGCGTTCGGCTGCTCTCCAGTTTGTTTGTGGCGGCCGCCGGAATGGCGTTGCCACCCTGCTGCTGTTGCTGTGATTTGTTTTCTTCGGCCATAAATGTCTCCAATCCTTTCCTAAACGTCCCGAACATCGCATCCGGCGCAAGCCAGCGCGACCTTCATTGCCAGAAACGTAATTCGAAGGCCGAATGCGCTTACCGCGGAGCTGAAAACAGGAACGGAATGAGAACCGCGGATGACACGGATAGGGAACACGCTCCGCTCGCCTCTTCTACCGCTGAGAGCTCCGCCGCCTTATTTCTCGCGGAAGATGATCCGCGCCTTCGTCAGGTCGTAGGGAGAGAGCTCGACCTCGACTTTGTCGCCAGGCACGATGCGGATGAAGTGTTTGCGCATCTTGCCCGAGATGTGGGCCAGCACGTTGCGCCTGCCCGGCAGATCGACCCGAAACATCGTCCCGGGGAGCACCTGCGTTACCGTTCCTTCGGTAATGATCTGCTCTTCTTTCGGCATCGGCAAAAAGTACATTAACTGGCTGCCGCTCTCAACCGGCAGGCTCAGAAGTCCCGCAGCGATACCGCAGGAAAATACTCACCCCGCTCCGTTCGTCGCCACCACGCCGCGTTCTGCCGGCGTTCCTCTGACGTCGTGAACCGATAACTGAAGAGCGTCGCGCGACCGAAGTGTGGAGGCCGGTCGGGAAAGGGGTTTCGGCCGAGCAAACCGACGACGCTTCGCTCGTTGTGCAAAAGAGCGACCACCAACCGCTCCACGGTGACGCGGTCTCGCTGCGAGCCGAGTGCTGCGAACCACATCGCCCAATCGAGCCGTGGCTGGTGGGGCGCATTCCACTGCGGCGCGCGAAGCACATCCCCCGGTTTCCATTTGAATTCGTAGGGCCGCCAGTCCGCGCCGTCGGCACTGCCTTCAATGATGATTTCCGGCCGCTCTTTCGTCATGACGCGGAAGAGTCCGTAGCCATTCACGATCCGAAATGGATCGAGGCGCGAGTAAATCGCTGCCAGTGGCCGCGGCCATTCCGCTTCTGGAGAAACGCTGGTGTAAAGCAGCCAGATATTGAGCGGCAGCGTAACGACCAGTGCCGCGACACCGGCCGCGGTCCTCAGGCTGTAGCCGCGCTCGCCGGCTGTGCCCAGATCGGATCCTGCAACAGGCGAGCCGCGGCCCGGGACCGCGGCTACAGTACGACCACGCCAGCTCACGTCGTCGATGAGCAGCAGGCAAAGGGCGATCGCCAGGAGATTGAAGAAGCAATAATTTCCGGTGATCGCGATCGCGATTTGCAGCGCGACCAGCAACGTCGCCGCGATCAGCCTGATTCGGCGCGGCGCCCAGATGAAAAACGGCACCACGATCTCGACAAAGAGCGTCGCGCCGACGGAAAACTTTTTCAGCCACTCGGGATTCTTGTCTGCGAACCAGGCGAACACGGTCGGCAAAGGCTGCGTCCAATAGTGATAATCCAGCGCGGTTAGCCTGATCCACGAATCGTCGCCGCTCGTCAGCTTCACGGCGCCCGACATAAACATGAGCTTGAAGAGCAGAAACTTGAGGAGAAAGAGCCCCACTCCAGAGACCGCAGCATCACGGCCCCGGACCAGTCGCCACTGCGCTGGCGCGATGAACATCGCGAGGAAACCAGTTTCCAGCAGCAGAATGTCCCATTGGTAACTGAAGAAATTCGGCGCCGGAATAATGAGCGACAGATAGCAGGCGAAGCAGACAAGCAGGGCGGGTATCGGAACGAACCCAAACGTGAGCAGGGTCGACGCAATCGTGCCGACGGCGCAGAGTCCGTGGAGAGTTGGGCTCGAGGCGTCAATCCAGCAAAGCGTCGGCCATTGATTGAGACGATCGAACGTGCCGGCGCCGAGCCCGTCGCGGACCGCCGTCAGCATCTCACCTGCGGGAATGATTCCGTGCTCGCCCATTAGGCCCTCGACCTGCATCCAGAGTGAAATAAACGCGAAGAGGTAGGTCAGCCCGACGGCTTTGAGGAACCAACGGCGACTCGTGAAATAAGTTGGCCGCCGAACATCGTCGCCCCAAAACCATCGTGTAACGCGCGACGCCGTGGAGCGATTGCGCGAGATCAGCGCATAGAGAGTTTCCGTTGTCGCTGCGAATGCCGGCACACGGTGGTAAAGCGCGTGCAACCATCTCCCGCCGCGCCCGCCGCGCGCTAACACGCGAAAGACCGCTTCAGCCCCGCTCGTCACCGTGCCATCGGGCTCGACCAGCTGCACCGCACGCGCGAAATCATCGCCGCTCAGCTCCGGGAATTGTGATCCCGCCTCCTGCGAACTCGCGTAATCGATTTTGCCCTCGGATTTTTCCTGCCAGCGTTCGATCCAGCGCCGGCAGAAATGGCAGTTCCCATCGAACAACATCAGCGGCCGCGGCGGAGGATTCGCGACGCGACCCGCTCCAGGCGGATTCATAATTGAAACTCCGCCCAGATCGGCGCGTGATCAGACGGGTCTTTGCCTTTGCGCAGCTCGCGGTCGATGCCGGACGCGGTGCACCGTTGCGCGAGCTTGTCAGTCGCGAGGACGCCATCGATACGCAACCCGCGGTTCTTTGGGAACGAGAGCATGCGGTAATCCCACCACGTGAACAGCCCTGTCTCGCGGTGATGCAGACGCAGCGTGTCCACGAGCCCAACTTCGCACAAGCTGGCGAACGCGGCGCGCTCACCATCCGAGCACATGATGGCGCCCCGCCACAGCTCCGGGTCGAAAACGTCGGTGTCCGTCGGCGCAACGTTAAAGTCTCCGCAGACGACCAGCCCATTGGCCGTGGCCTCGCCGCTCAAACAGTTCTTCAGGCGTGCATACCACTTCAGCTTGTACTGATACGCCGGCGAACCGACCGCCTGACCGTTTGGCGCGTAGATCGAGTAAACGCGAACCCCATCAATTGTCGCTGCGATGACGCGCGTCTGCGGATCGTCTTCCTCATCGCACAGCGAGACCCGGATATCGTGCAGCTCTGTCTTGGATAAGATCGCCACGCCATTATAGGACTTCTGCCCATGCGCGGCGGAGTGGTAACCGGCGTTCCGCAACTCCATCGCCGGAAACTGGTCGTCTGTGCACTTGGTTTCCTGGAGACAGACGACGTCGGGGTGCGTTTCAGCCAGCCACGCCAGCAGACGATCGGCGCGCTTCCGTAGTGAATTGATGTTCCAGGAAGCGATCCTCATTTGTGAAGTCTGTCATTCCGAGCGCAGTCGAGGAATCCCCGTAGATGTCTCGACTTGGCTCGACATGACAATTGGGATCACAGCTCGATCTCCACACCTGGCGGCGGAACAACGACCTGCGTGCCGGGCAATTCCGCCGTCAGCTGCGCGTGCACCCACGCAACCGCCGGCACATCACCGTGCACGAGCACGACGGTTTTCGGCGCAACTTTCTTCACGTAGGCGACGATCGATTCGCGGGAAGCGTGAGCGCTAAATTGAAACTGCTCGATGTTGCAGCGCAATTCCTGCGAAGGTTCGTCGGGATCCAGCGTGATCCGATCCCCTCGCGCTGCGCGGCGCAGAATTCCGCCGGGCGATTGCGGATCAGCGTAGCCGACAAAAAAGATCGAATGTCGCGGCTCCTCCACCAGACGGCGCGCGAAAATGTTCGAGAGTGTCTTCGGCGTCATCATGCCGCTGGAGAGCGCGTAGATGCGCCGTGACCGCGCCGGCGCATCACGGATGGATTCGCCGTTCAAAACAAACGGCTCCATGTCTTCGAGCAACTGAAGGCGCGGCAGATTGCGACGCGTTGTCATCGCGCGCCGATCGTAAATCTCGGTCATCTTCGCGCTCAGCCCGCCGATATAGATGGGACACTCGCCGAGCAGTTTTTCTCGGCGAAAACGATAAAACATCCCAAGCGCTTCCTGGGTTTTGCCGAGCGCGAAGACCGGCATGAGAACGCAGCCGTCGCGACTGAACGCGCTGTCGATTGCCTGCGCCAATCGTTGCTCTTCGCCCGCGCGCGTGAATCCTTCCGGCAACGGCTGGTCGCCACGCGTGCATTCAATGATCAGCACGTCGACGCCCGTCTCGGGAAACGTTGCGCCTTTTGTAATCGTCTGGTCATCGAAGTTGACATCTCCGGTGTAGAAAATGACACGGCCTTCCGCGCGCAGAATCACTCCGGCCGCGCCGAGCACATGACCGGCGTCGACGAATTCAAAAGTCAGCTCCTCTTCGCCGGCTGCGCTGGCCCGCTCGCCGTCGAGAGTGATTCGCTGCGCCAGCGGACAAGCCTGCCAAAGATCGAAGGCGCGGTTCGTCTCCCGATGGGTGAAGAGCGGATACATCGTCACGCCGAGCTCTTCACGCTGCCGGGTCATGACGTTAACGGAATTGTGCAGGAGCGCTTTCCCGATCGCGGCGGTCGCTTCACTCATGAAAATGCGGGCGTTTGGATGTCGCCGCATCAGAACGGGCAACGTGCCGATGTGATCCATATGCGCGTGGGAAAGAATCAGCGCATCGATCTCGCGCTCGCCGATCGCGGCGAAGTTTGGCAGCGCTTCTTCGCCCTCCATCTTTGGATGCATGCCGGAATCGAGCACCACCTGGCGCCCGCCGATTTCGAGGCAGTAGCAGTTCGCGCCGATTTCCGTCCGGCGCGTGAGGTTGATGAACTTCGCCACCGCTACGGAATCGGTGGCGGCGCCGCAATTGCGCTCGCAGAAGCAACCTTGCGCGTCCTCGGCAGCATCGGCGCAGCGATGACCAGAAGCCAGAGTACGCCGAGCGGCAGGACGCCGGGCAGCCATAGCTGCGAGCGCGAGATTGCGCCGAGCGCGATCAGAATGTAAGCCGCGGAAATCGCAATCCCGCCGAGCAGGAGATCGATGCGTGAAATCCGCTGCAAGACGCTGCAAGCCGCGGCAGCCAGCACCAGCACAACACAATCGAAGATAATGCTGACCCGGTGAATGTAGCGATTCGTCTGGATGGTCGCGAGCGTCGCGGCGAATACATCCGGCGGCGACAGCGGATTGGCCGGCGTCCGGGCGAGCACGATCGCGTCGCGCAGCGTATCGAACTGGCCGTTCGCCTGCTCCCCACGATCGTTTTGCTGCGCCGCCACCAGCAGGTCGTTCAGCGACATCCGCGCCGCCTTCGTCGCCGCGTTGGGCGCGACAAGCAGCGTGCCGTCGCTCGCGATCGGGATGCGGCGACCTTCCGGCAGGATGATCCCGCTGCC
>JBJMWX010000055.1:0-12987 GCA_045809925.1 Chthoniobacterales bacterium | reverse complement strand
TTTGACCTGAAGAGAACGAGATCAGCTAGCAGGAAGCATGGCCAGCAGAAATCGCCGGAGAGAAGTCAGGGCGCGCGGCGTCGACAGACCAATACAATCCACGCAACAGCACAACCGATGCTGATCGCGCAGAGCGCCGGCCAGGTAACAAGCAAGTCGACCCGGATGTCTGCTCCTTCGCGCGTTGCCTCAGCCTCAAGGAGAGCGAACAGCCCCCATGCGCCAGCGCCGGTGAGCAGCGGCCACGCCGGCACCTTCAAGCGCGTTGGCATCGCGAATACGCATGCGCCAGCGATTAACCACACCAGTGCAACCAAGGCTGCACGCAAGGCGTGGCCAACAAACGGATTCGCTAGTGTGTAAAGCGCATCCACCTCACCAGAATAGGCAAGCAGGGCCACCGATAAGGTAGCCGACCGCCCCTGTCCGATACCGCTGTGCCCGAGCACTTGTCGAAGGGCAAGTCATGTTTATCTGCCAATCATCGGCTAAAAGAACTTGCGGAGGAACGCTGCCGCTTCGTCCGAGATGCCAGCGATCTTGTTGGTTGCCTGACGATAGAATTTGAAATTCAGCTCCGTCTCGGGTCGGCCGTCTTTCCAGTCCGAAAACAGTTTCAGCTCCCGCCGCCCCAGGCACCGCTTGGCGAGCGCGGTGCGCCTGATCGTGACACTTACGCGCGGCGTTTGCCGTGCGGTCCCATGTTTACTTGGCAGCGCCTCGGCCGAGGTGACGACGCCGCTCGCGATCAGGCCGCGCCCTCCTTCGTTTTCGCTCGCGAAGACAAAGAGCGTGTCGCCTGCCGCGATCCGCTTGCCATCATACATCGTCTTCTGCGCATTGAACGCGAACGTTGCCGCCGACGCATCGGCTACCTCGGCTTTGATGGCGAACATCATACTCCTGAGCTTGCCTCGCGGCACGTCGCAGTCGATCAGCCGCCGGCTTCGCAACCGGAAATCGCAAGCGCCTCCACTTCGATCTGAAACTCCGGCCTGGCGAGCGACTCAACACCGATCAAGCTGCAAGCCGGCAGGGCTCCGCCGCCGAAATGCCGCCTCACGGCATCTTTGATGATTCCCGTCTTCGCGTCCTCAAGCTCGACAACGTACATCGTAAGCTTGGCCACGTCAGCCGCGCTGCAATGGGCGGCAGAGAGCGCGACCATGAGATTAGCAAATGCTCGACCTGTCTGCGCCGCGAAGCTGCCGTCGCCGGCGAGGATCTGCCGTTGATCGACGCCGACCTGCCCGGACACGACCGCGATACGAAGCGGCGACCCCTCCGCGACTACCACTTGCGAGAAGAATGAGCTCCAGTCGGGCAGCTCGGGCGGGTTGAGGTGCGTCAGCTTCATCGACCGAGTCTGTAGCGATTCGCGTAGGCGCTGTTCGGACCGCGAGAATAAGCAACCCATTGCCGAAGAACAGCCAAAACCAGAACGGTTCGCGCAATCCCCGGCGCAGCCCTCTCACGATAATAATGCGTGGGCATGCCGTTCGGAGGGAGCAGGTGAGGGTGCGCGGAAACGTGGGGCTGGTTGTCGGCCTCTGCTTTGCCCTGTTCGTCGCGAATGCCGCCGCTAGCGAGGCGTTCAATTTCGATCGCGACACGTTCGCGTTCGAGAACGAGACAGTCTTCGAATATCATTCCGGGCACGCTTCGCCGCGTTGGCTGACCTCCGGCGATCGGCCCAGGCGCTTCACGTCGCATTGTTTCGTCATGAGCCGCGCTGTCGTGCAGTTCCGAAAGTTCGCCCGGTTCGATCCCTCCCGGCCAGCGCTCGACGATAGCGAGCTGGCAGTCCGGATTCGAAAGGTAACCCGCCAACCACCGTGGCGGCCACCGCTTCCAGAGCGAGACAGACTCGTGATCCCCGGTTACGGCAACCTGCGCACGCTCAGTCGCGAGCGGGCCGGCATCGTCCAGGAAAATATCGGGCTGGGATGGCCCACCTATTTTCGACCCGGTAACTGGCGGATCGTTCTGCCGCACGATCCTGCCCGGCAGGCGCGCACTCATCTGGCCCTTCAGCGCGCGTTACAATCCGGCGACGGATTTTTCGTCGCTTATCTGACCACGTTTCCGACAAGCCTCAGTATCAACCACGCGGTCCTCGTTTATAAGCGTAATGCCGTGCGCGACCGCGGGGATCCGAAGACAACTCGTTACCTTGTGTACGATCCTAACCACAGCAATCTTCCTCGGCTGCTCGATTGGTCGGAACGAGACCGCTGCTTTTCGTATCAGCCGGATACCGACTTTGTTGGTGGGCGGGTCATCGTCTGGCAGGTCTTCGGCCAGCCGATTCAGTAGGATTTGCAGCACGCTAGAGGTCGCGGTCGGCATCATCTGCTCAGCGTCGGTACTGACGGATAACAATGATTTGGGAGTAAAGAATCCAGCCCAGCATCAGCGTCGCCAGCAACGCAGCCAGGTTGAAAATCAACACCAGCCGCGACTTGCGCATGTCCAGTCGCACCTGCAACGCTGCGCACTCCGCCTGCATCCCCTGAACGCTGGCCTGCGCCTCTCCCAGCCGCGTATCGATGCGCTTCGTGAGCCTGCTGAGCCTCACAATCGCTTCGGCGGAGACGTCGCTCGTCTGTGCTAACACCAATTCTTGCAGTGTGCCGCGTAACTCGCTTGCGTCCGCAGATAGCCCTGCGAGGCCGTTGAAGGTCTCGTCCAAGGCCGCGAGCCCCGGGGCATGGTCTGCCATCAATGGCAGCGAGTTCAAGGAGCTGACCGCGTTGCCGATTCGCCGCGATGCATCGCGCACAGAAGCGAGCACCTCCTGCATTTGCGCGATCCGCGGCGCCAGAGTCGTTTCGAGCTGCTCGTTCAACGCATTCAACACCCGGCCATTCGCCTCCGCTCGTGCCCCTGCAGCGGTAACGGTGTCAAAGGCCTGCCGCACTTCCGTCCGGGTCGTGGCGATGAGATTGTTTGCCCGCGTCCCTCCCGCATCGACGACTCCGACGGCAGTCTTGACGATGCCAAACCCTTTCCGCGCAATTTCCGTCGCCCGGCGATCTGCCATCCACACGCCGAGAATCCCGAACAGGCTCAGGCCGATGAACAGCAAGGCAACTGCGATAGCGGCCGAGCGTGCTGCCTTCTTAACGATTGCCATGCCCAAGACAAAAAAGGCGAAGGTCTATGCACAAAAAGCGTGACACGCGCCTTCTGGCAGGCGCTTCTGTACCTTCGCTCATAGGAGATCGGTCTCGTGGGATTCAAGATCAGCTAAAAGCATTATGTCGCTCGAGCAGTTGTCTTACCTCGCGCAAATCATTGGCTCGGTTGGACTCGTTCTGTCACTTGTCTTTGTCGGTCTCCAGATCCGACAGAATACCGCCGCCCTCCAGCGCAACGAACACAATTCCACCATGGCGCAGTGGACCGTGATCCGCATGGCTATTGCCGGTAATCGCGATATTGCCGAGTTGATGACGACCGGCCTGCGTGGAGAGAGCGTCCTGGATGCAGCGGACCAGCTGCGGCTCGAGCACTTTCTGTCCGAGCAACTCTGGGCGGCTTTTCACATCTGGGATAGAACGCAACGCGGGGTTTTCCCGAAAGGCACCTTCGAGTTTAGCACCGGGTCACACCTGAATGGCTTGCTCCGCACCACGCGCGGCAGCGCCTGGTGGCACAACGCGAAGACGACAGCGTTTCCCCCTCCCTTTGTCGCAGACGTTGACGCGGTAGTCGCTAAGGCGAGTTAAGGAGCTGGCTATCAGTATGAACGACCTAGACGAGGCCGGAAAGCCTGGCACCGAGTGCCGTGATCTTTGTAAGCACTGCTGATCCCGCCGAAATCATTTCGAAATCCTGGAAGTCGAATCCGGGACCGACCGTGCATCCCACCAGAGTGTAATCACCGCGAGGCGTCGCGGCCTGCCAGCATCGCGCCGGGACGACGCAGGTCGGACGAGCGTTTGGACTATCGGTTGAGAGCAGCTCTTCGTGCAGCTCCTCCTGCTCATCAATCCAGTAGACCTCCAGTGGATCTCCTTCATGGAAGTGCCACGCCTCATCCGAAGCGACTCGATGCCAGCGGCTGTGCTGGCCCTTTACCAGTAGGAAGTAAATCGTGGTCAACGCTGAACGCGGGGATCTTTCATCCAATGGCTGCACCTTGCGTGAGGATCGGAAATTCTCCCGGAAGTATCCACCCTCCGGATGCGGCTGCAGGCCGAGGTCGGCAATTAGTTCCGTTGCGCGCTTATGCATCACTCAGCTTACACGGTGGTGCTCGCGGAATTCGTAACCGATTGAACGTCGTCTTAGCAAATGCGACGCTGACTAGCGATACTCAACTCAAGGGCCCGACAATAGCCATGAAGAAATCGGCAACAGCGACGAAACAAACGAGCAGCGGCTCGAAACAAAAACAAGCTGGAGACTCTCCCTCTCAGCTCATAGATGCGAAAATCAAGGAGCTGAGTGATTGGAGGGGCGAGACGCTGGCACACATCCGAAGGCTGATCAAACAGGCCGACGCCGACGTCGTGGAGGAGTGGAAGTGGAGAGGGGTTCCAGTGTGGTCGCACGCCGGCATAATCTGCACGGGCGAGACGTACAAGAATGTCGTGAAGATCACTTTCGCGAAGGGGGCGTCATTGAAGGATCCGTCAGGCCTCTTCAACTCCAGCCTCGAAGGGAATACCAGGCGCGCGATCGATTTGCATGAGGGCGATAATATCGATGGCGAGGCGTTGAAGGCGCTCATCCGCGCCGCCGTCGAACTCAACACGTCCTCACCTGCCCGAAGGTCGCGAACGCCAACATAGACCCGGTCGGGATATTTCTCTCCGCCGCAGCGGCGGAATCGCGGCCGCCTTGGGAGATGCGTCTCTACCATCTTACACGCCGCCGTGCCGGTCGGTCTCGTCGCGGAGGTCCGGCAGGTAACAGTCACGTTACTGTCGGTTCGTTGTCAGCTCCGCAACGAAATGGTTCAGGTGTGCCATGCACCTAACCACCAATCGAAATTCAACAACCTCCTTCTTTCAACAAACACGCTGGCGGCAGCGTCTCACTAGTTGGGCAGTGACGGCCACAGTGATTGTCGCACCCTTCGCCGCGGCGTTTGCCCAGCCGAGCTACTTCCTGACTGAGCTGCCGACCCCCCTCGGATACGATTCCAGTGCTCCCTATCAGATCAACGATCAGGGCTTTGTCGCCGGTTCGTCGAGCCGGGGAGGCAGCCAGGTAGCGACCGTATGGAAAAGCGGCAGCGTGCAAGTGCTGGGCAAGCTCGACAAGGGCACCTACAGCATTGCCAACGCAGTCAATTCCACCGGCGTCGTCGCCGGCGAAGGCGACGACGGTGATGGCCGCCCGCTTGGCTGGGTGACGAGTGGCGGGAAGCTCGTCAACTTCTTCTCGAATAACGGAGGCAACACTCGACCGGTTGCAATCAATGACGCCGGCGTCATCGGCGGCTATTACGTCAAAGGTTTCTCTAGCACCTGGCGTGGCGCGATCTGGAAAATCGATCCCAAGGATGCTCGCAAGTCGACCAAGACCGATCTGCCGATACTGCCCGGCAGCGACCCGCTGAACGCTTCCGCGATCTCCTTTGCCTTCAACAAGTCACTCCAGGCCGCCGGCTGGGCTACTAACCCGGAGATCAGCCAGCATGCCGCCTTCTGGAATAACGATGCGGCGCATACGATCGTTGATCTCGGAGTATACGGCAGCGACTGGACCAGTGTCGCGAATAGCCTCAACGATTTCGGCCAGGTGGTCGGCGAAAGCCACCCACCTTTTGGCAGCCGTCCAGTTCTCTGGCAGAACGATGCTGCCCACACCGCGGTCGCACTCCCGTTCCTGCCCGGTGATAATTACGGCGCCGCCCAGCTTATCAATAGCAGCGGCACGATTATTGGCTGGAGTGCCGTGAGCGAACCCGGCACCTGGAACGTCGGGCCAAGCCGAATCGTGGTCTGGAGCGGCGGGCTTCCCTATGAACTTCAGTCACTTGTGGCGCAAGCTGCGGACGGCTGGACGATCAATCAGGTGATGAGCATCAACAATCTCGGCCAGATGGCCGCTCTCGCTACCCGCAACGGCGTCACCCGGGCCGTGGTGTTAACACCGGTCCAGTAACACGGCAGCACGCAGGCTTGTAGCCAGCGCGATCACCGTCGAAGGCGGTCGCGCGGGCTTAGCCGGCAGGTGGTTCAGCGGTCGCTTGGACTTGGTGCAGCTTCAGAAAAACTCGCGCTGCCCGGCTAGCTCGCTGCTTTAGGCGAGCTGAAGCTCTTGCTATAGAACCCTGAGCGGTCGAAGCAGCAAACGCGTCGCTTGCCGCCAGCGAGCATTGCGCAGGCATTCCGGACGCGGCGCGCGCGAGTCTCCGGCTGTTTCGCGGAGACGATCCAGTGGATCCAATCTTTGCGCGCGATCGTCGTGATGCCCGACCACAACGCCCCCGCCTTCGGGGCGGCCGCAAGAGCCTTCCGCAGATCTGCCGGAACGCGCGGCGCCGGTTGCTGTCCGGCCGGTGCGATTTCCACCGTGACGACATCGCCCACTTCTGCCCCCGCAGCTTCGCGCATTTTCCGAGTCACTTTGAGCCAATGGCTTTTTTGACCGTCTGGCTCGAGCGTGGCCCGAAAGGGAAAGCTATTGATGGTGCCTTCGATCGCGGTCATGCCCCGCGAGGGCAGCTTCGCGCTCGCCTTCTTTGGCAGGGTAAGAAAGCTCCATGAGCTGCCCTTTGCCGTAGCCGCCGGCCGGAAGAGTGTCGCTCGGAAACGGATCCTGCAATCGGCTTTGCTCATTTTACCTGATATTACACAAATGTTTCACCGCCAGTCTCTTATCACGAAAAAAGTATTGACCGCAAACCAAACTGCGGCCTTCATCATCCGGCATGAAAAAACAAACTTTTGGTTTGGCAGTGCTGCTCTGTTTTTTAACCACCGCCGCCTGTCTTGCGGAAATACGCGACGTGCAAATCGGCACGTGGAAGCTGGACCCGGCCAGGTCGAAGCTCAGCCGTTATATGGGTAGAAACGATATGGTGGACTACGAGTGGTCCTTCTTTAAGACCAAGGTCACCGTCTCAGGCGTTGACGCTCATGGCCAGCCGATGCACAGCGAATGGAAAGGCAACTTCGACGGCCACGATTACCCTGTCACCGGTGATCCGACCTCGGACGCGCGCGCCTATACAAAGGTGAACGACCACACACTGAACTTCGCGGGAAAGAGCGGCGGACAGGTTATCTACAGCGGCGTCGTGGTAGTTTCTCCCGACGGGAAAACCCGCACCGTCACGACTACGGCGATGCGTGGGAAGAAACGGCTACAGAGCGTTGCCGTTTACGAGAAGGTCAAATAGCGCGAACTAGGTTTTTGTCGGAGCGAGGCGGAGACACCATTTCCGCCTCGCTTTGTTTTCAGGATACGGGAGGAACGCCGTCGTCAGTATCGGCTCGCTCTTGCCCGCAAACTCCGAAGCGGTAATCAACTAGCTTAAGCACCACGTCCTCTTTCGGCGCCTTGTCGTCGACAAAGGGGATATCGCATCGAAAAAGGCATCTTAGAGGCGCTCGGCGATGATGGGCGCGAGTGGCGGCGTGCGCTCTTTAAAAACTCGTCCGGTACGCACCAGTCGCCCCGGTTTGTCTCAGGCGTCGTCCTCCGCGATCAAGACCAACGGCGGGCCGCCTGTCGAAATCTCGAGGGCGTGATCTACAGTTGCCTGGCCGCCCGCCGATGACATTGCCGCCTGAAGCGAATCCGCGGAATCGAAGTACAACTCCGAGACTCGCTGGTAAGGAGCGACTCCGGTAGTAGTATTGGGAGTGCCAATGACTCGAGCGGCGACAAACTTTTTCAGCCCGATAATCTTTTCCAGCACCATCGGCGTATGCTCCAGCCGATACCGCCTTTCAAAGGTGGCCGCGTCGGTCGGCGGCGGGTACAACACAATCATCTTAGGCATAAGAGGAGGCAGGTGAGTCCGGAGCGAGGTGGACATGATTGTGTCGCCGCCGGCTGCTGAGTCAAGACTGATCGCGGATGCAACAGGCCTAACGAGAACAAGCTCGTCTGGCGACATACCTCCTCCTGTTACTTTATCGGCTGAAGGAGGGTTTCATGTTCGGCCACCAACACCCACTTTTCTCCGCGTCGCACAAAGACGTGGGTGTCGGCGGTCTTTCCGGTAAATGTCGTCCCATCGGCATGCTTCCCCGTATCGATGATCCTGCACGTCAAGATTGCGCTGTCTCCATAGACGCGGACCCTCGGGTCTTCCACCTCCGTATGCAGGCGGGTGTCGCCACTCGTCTGGCTTCTTGCCACAAGCTTCAACAGATCCGCCTTGTTTCGACGCTCACCCTTGAATGACCAAAACTGAAAATCGTCGGCGATGATCGAGTTGAGCGTGGCAAAGTCATTCATGTGCCAGGCGTCAATCAGTGACCTATGCAGCCGCAGGATATCGTCTTCGTCCGTGATTGCGCTGGCGGACAATGACATCGCCGCAGCCAGAGCCATCACACAGGTGAGGAGAAGGCGCTTCACCGTCTTAGGAGAACAACCTGAGCCAATGGCCGGCGGCAACACGATACACATCACGCTCCACGATCATCTCTCACGCCGCAACTTTTGAACAGACAGCAGCCCGTTTGTCGCTGTATAAAGGCCCTGGCGTTTGCGCGCCGCGCCGGGAGAAAGCCGGAACACTATGTCTTTAATTCTTGAACGAATCGTAACGGACGGGATCGCCGCCGTATCTTATCTGATAGGCGATGACGAAGAAGGCACGGCGGCGGTGATCGACCCACGGCCGGACGTCGAAATTTACCTCGAGCTGGCGCGCAAGAGCGGTGTTTCGATCACACACATCTTCGAAACCCACATTCACGCCGATCTGGTAAGCGGCTCACGCGAGCTCGCTGCTCGCACCGGCACGGCGAAAATCTACGCGAGCGGCGAAGGAGGAGCGGAATACGGCTTCGATCGCGAGACCGTAAAAGACGGCGATGAGTTCAAGTTTGGGTCGCTCATTTTGACGGTACGTCATACCCCTGGCCACACCCCGGAACACGTCAGTTACGTCGCCGCGGAGGAAGATCACGCCGAGACACCATGGGGGGTTTTCACCGGCGATTCCCTCTTTGTCAGCTCCGCCGGGCGGCCTGATCTCCTCGGCCGCGATGCGGACAAACTCGCGTCGCAGCTCTACGACACGCTCTGGAATTTCTATGCCAAGCTGCACGACGGCGTGATCATTTATCCGTCGCACGGCAGCGGCTCACCGTGCGGAGCTGACATCGGCGAGCGACTCGACAGCACGATCGGTTACGAAAAGCGTTTCAATCCGTATTACCAGCGCAATGAGCGCGAGGCATTCGTCGAATATGCGCTGGCTACGCCTCCACCGGAACCGACCTACTACAAGCGGATGAAGAAAGTGAACGCCGCCGGTCCGGAAGTGCTCGGAAACCTGCCGATGATTCCGGCGCTCGCCCCGTCGGCCTTCAAGCAAATGGTCGACGAGAAGAAATTTCACCTTGTCGATACCCGCACGATGCTGGCCTTCGGCGGCGGCCATATCGAAGGGGCGCTCAACATTGCAGCGTCACCCATCCTTTCAATCTGGGCCGGTTGGCTGCTTGATCCGGAAAAACCGATCCTGCTTGTCCTCGAAAGCGACGCCGAGGTTGAAAAAGTCGCGCAGCTTTTTGTCCGAACCGGCTACACAAAATTTGCCGGCTATCTCGTTGGGGGAATGCGCGCGTGGCAGAACGCTGGTTATCGCTTGCGCGAGCTGCCTCAGATGACCGTCCACGAATTGCAGGCGTCGCGAAACGGTCTCCAGCTCCTCGATGTTCGCGGACCGGCCGAATGGAGAAATGGCCACATCCCCGGCGCGACGCATATCTTTCTCCCGCAATTGCCGAAGCGGTTCGGTGAACTCGACAGGCAACGGCCGGTGCTCGTCTACTGCGCCACCGGCTACCGCGCCAGCCTCGCGGCGAGCATGCTGCAGCAGGAAGGGTTCGACGATGTCCGCAACCTCCCGGGAAGCTTTCACGCCTGGAAAGCCGCGAAGCTGCCGGTCGAGAAGTGAGCGACCTCATCGTTCGCGAGCAGGACCCGCTCAATCTCGAGATGCCGTTCTCGAGCCTCGGCGGATTCATCACGCCTAACGAGTTGTTCTATGTGCGGTGTCATTTTCCGATTCCCCAAGTTGCCGCGCAAGAGTGGCGTTTGAGAATCGAAGGTGACGTCGACGCGCCTTTCGAGCTGACTTATGACGATCTGCGCGCGATGGAACCGCGAACGATTAGCGCAACGCTGGAGTGCGCGGGGAACAATCGCATTTATCTCAAGCCCAAAGCGAAGGGGGTTCAATGGGGACTGGGCGCAGTCGGAAACGCATCGTGGACCGGTGTGCCTCTCGCCGCTCTGCTTGATCGCGCCAAATCGAAGGCGAGTGCGATTGAAGTTATTCTCGACGGCGCTGATGAAGGCGAAGTCGACAAAACGCCGACGCCGGCCGGGAAAATATCCTTCTGCCGCAGTCTGCCGTTGAGCAAGGCGCGCTCGGATGTGTTGCTAGCTTATGAAATGAACGGGGAAACACTGACGGCGGCGCACGGTTTCCCGCTCCGCGCGATTGTGCCCGGCTGGTACGCGATGGCCTCGGTGAAATGGCTTCGCCGAATCATCGTGAGCGACAAACCCTTCAACGGTTTCTATCAGTCACTCGATTACTCTTACTGGGACCGTTCTGGCGCGCTGCCCACCCTCATCCCACTGACGGAACTACAAACCAAGGCTCAGATTGCGCGCCCCGAGGAAAACGAGACCATCGCGGCAAACTCGAGCTACCGAGTGCGCGGCGCCGCCTGGAGTGGAACAGCCGATGTAGTGCAAGTCGAAGTCAGCATCGACTCGGGCCAAACGTGGAATGCCGCAAAGCTTCTCGGGGACGCGGTCAAAAACGCGTGGCGTCTGTGGGAGTACGAGTGGCGCACGCCCGCCAGGCCTGGCCGCTACACCATCATTGCGCGCGCGACCGATTCCCGGGGCGCAACGCAGCCCACCAGCCGTGGCGGCGATCGCGGGACGTACATGATCAACCATCTCCTGCCGACCGAAGTAGAGGTCCGGTAATTCATTTGGCACCGGCTTCGGCACTACCTTCAAATCTTTGTGGAAGATGAACCCCCCAGCACGCATCCGGATTTCTGGTCGAAACGGTATGCCACTGCGAAAACGCCGTGGAAAATTGGCCATCTGCCGGAGCGTCTCCACGCCTTCATTCGATCGCTCCAACGCGACTCGAAGATATTAATTCCGGGTTGCGGCGATGACCCGCGGGCAGTAGCTGCCTTCGATCGCGCCGGCCATCGCGTCACAGCCATCGATTTTTCTCCGGTCGCGGTGGAGCGCGCGAAGGAAAGTCTGCCGAGACTGACGGACAGGATTATTCTCGCGGACTTTTTCAATTACGATTTCGGCGCCGCCGTTTTCGATGCGGTCTACGAACGAACATTTCTTTGCTCGTTGCCTCCACGGTTGTGGAATGATTATGCCGCGCGTGTGGCGGAGCTGTTGCGGCCGGGTGCTGTGCTCGCCGGCTTTTTCTTTTACGGGGTAGAATCCGATCCGCCGCCTTTCCCGTTAACTGAATCCAAGGCGTTGGAGATTTTTGGCGGCCACTTCTATTTACGAAAAAGTGAGCCCGTTACCGATTCATTGCCGATCTTCGGTGGAAAAGAAACGTGGCAGGAATGGCAGCTAGGTTCGGGCCCGGGCTAATTGAAGGCCGCCGGTGTTGACTTCCAATCGCTGGTCGGAAGACAATCGCTGCTAGCCCAGAACAGAAGGAAAATTATGAAGATCGGCGAGATAGCACCAGATTTCGAAGCGGAGACAAGCGAAGGGCCAATTCGCTTTCATGACTGGATTGGCAACTCCTGGGCCATCCTCTTCTCTCATCCGAAGGATTTTACTCCGGTTTGCACCACTGAGCTCGGCTACATGGCGAGGATCAAGCCGGAATTCGAGCGCAGAAACGTCAAGATCATGGGGCTATCGGTCGATTCGACCGGCGACCACAAAGGTTGGGCCAAAGACATTGAGGAGACACAGGGTCACGCGCCCAATTATCCGATCATCGGTGACGCTGATTTCAAAGTCGCGAAGCTCTACGGAATGCTTCCTGCCGATGTTTCGGGCGAGGCCAAAAAGCGGACACCAGCGGATAACGCGACGGTGCGGAACGTTTACGTCGTCGGTCCCGACAAGAAGATTAAGCTTATTCTGATTTATCCGATGACCACGGGCCGCAACTTCGACGAAGTGCTGCGCGTGATCGATTCACTCCAGCTGACAGCGAAGCACCAGGTCGCAACCCCGGTGAACTGGAAGCCGGGCGACGACGTGATCATCGCCGGATCGGTCTCGGATGAAGAAGCGAAGAAGCGTTACCCGGACGGCTGGAAAGCGCCGAAGCCTTACCTGCGGATCGTTCCGCAGCCACAGTAGCAGGTCACCGGCGCGCGAGAGGTGCGCCGCGCCGTCTTTGGCAGGGGAGCGCGTTCAACTCGGCGCCCAACTGACGCTCTGTCATAAGCCCTGAAGAACGACTTCTTTTGATCAGTGCCAGGGATACGAGCGCGGTCTTGGCCGGTTTGAGAGCAGCCATCCATTATTGTGCGCGCGCTTCAGCGGACAGCAGAGAACGGATTTGCTCCACAGCATTTCGAACTTTCATCTCGAAAAACACCTTGCCCATTTCCGGTGTTGAAGGTCTTGGATCACCTATAACGCCGTTATCTATCAGTGGCTTGCTGCGGTCGGTTTTCTCCGCCGGTTGGAGTTCCGGGTCGCCTGCCACAAGCTTGTCCCTCCGCACGTAGGTGTCTCCTCCGAGGTACATGAGCACGGATGTGTCATAAATGTCTCCGTGACTGCCCGAGGGCAGTCCATGCGCCTTGACCCATG
>JBJMWX010000054.1:0-35037 GCA_045809925.1 Chthoniobacterales bacterium | reverse complement strand
TTTACCTCCGTCGAAGATCGGGGGTTGGTTGGAAGCAGCCCCTGGGCGATGCCGTGGGAGACACGGCTGCACATCTATGTGTGCCGCGGGCTCAAAGGCCGGTTCGAAGATCTCTGGCCAAAACTAAAAGAGTGGATGTAACGGTGGTTGGTGTCTGGCGCCGCTGCAGGTAAAGCGCTAACTCCTCAGCTCGCCCCGTTGCTACTTCCCTTCCGGCAAGCTGAGCAGTTGTCGCAGCTTTGGTGCTGTCGTGTTCGCGCGGAAGCCGACCGTACCGCGCTGAAAGCTTTTTCCCGCCGTCAAATTGCCGACGATCACCGGCTCGCACCCGGCATCGCGCACTAATCGTGCGGCAACTTGCATCGCTTCGGCGTCGTCGCTGGCGAGCGGTACACCGAGCTTGTCGCTTTGGCGATTAAACGATGCCTCCACCGCGGTGGCATCGACCGCGCTAAAGGCGCGCACCAGTCGTGTGCCGGTCAGGAGCTTCGCGGATGTCGGGCCGACGCCATTCGCCTCCGCTTCTTTAGCGGTGGCGCTGTCGCCTCGCGCATTACAGGCATCGAGCACAATCTTGCCGCGAACCGCATTCTTCAGGTCGCGCCCGAGTTCCGGCAGGGCGTCATAGGGAACGGCGAACAACAGCACCGTCCCGAACTCCGCCGCTTCGCGCGGAGTGCCGATGGAAGCGCGTGGGCCCAGCTCGCGAACCATCGCGGCGAGCTCTTCCGGATGACGGGACGAAAACTTCACCTCGTGTCCAGCCTTCACCAGCACGCTGCCGACCGTCCCGCCTAACGAGCCGGCGCCGATGACGCCAATGCGCATCGGTTTAGCCGAAGTTGTCTGCGCTTGGGCATGCGAGTGATGCGGCGCCAGCAGAAGACCGAGTGCTGCGACGATTGCCATGACCGCGGCGATCGATCGTCCAATGTTATTGCTCATGGTATGTGTTACTTCGTTGTGGTTTACGCGGTGATGTTATTGCGGAGCGAGTTCGCCGAACTGTATGAGGCTTTTACTTCGAAACAAAGACGCGCGAGCGCTTCGTCGAACCTGAAAAGCCGTCGGGAGGAGGATCGAGAGACCACTTTCGGCGGGCGGCCAATGCGGTAGCCGCGCAAGGGTCCGGAACGCCATTTATTCCATCGACGCAGCTTCGACCGCGCGAGTACCCTCGCGCCGTGGCCGGCCTCATCCTGAACCCGCGGAACTTTCTGGCCGAGCTGAAGCGGCGCAATGTCATCCGCATGGCCGGGCTCTATCTGGTCGGCGCCTGGTTGCTCGTGCAGGTCTCGAGCACAGTGCTGCCCATGTTCGGCGCGCCCGAATGGCTGCCCCGCAGTATCGTCATTCTCCTCGCCCTCGGTTTCGTCCCGGCAGTGATCTTTAGCTGGGTCTTTGAGCTAACACCCCAGGGGTTGAAGCGTGATCAGGACGTGGCTCCTGAGCATTCGATCGCGCCGCAAACTGGCCGCCGCATGGATAGGATGATTATTGCGGTGCTGCTGCTGGCGCTCGGTTATTTCTGTTTCGATAAGTTCGTGCGCACACCCGGGAAGGAAGCCGCAGTCGTGGGCCGCTCCCCAGCTAATCAGTCCCTTGATCAAGTTGATCCGAAATCGATCGCCGTCCTGCCGCTCGTCAACACCAGTGGCGATGCCAGCAATGAGTATTTTTCTGATGGCCTGTCCGAGGAACTGATTGCCGTTTTAACTAAGGTTCCCGAGCTCAAAGTTATTGGTCGCACTTCGTCTTTCTTCTTCAAGGGAACTGCGAGCGATTCTGCTGCGATCGGGCAGAAGCTCGGTGTGGCCCACCTCATCGAAGGCAGCGTGCGCAAGCAGGCCGATCGGGTTCGCATCGCTGCCGAACTGATCAACGCGGCCGACGGACGCTCACTCTGGTCGGAGACTTACGATCGGGAATTGAAGGATGTGTTCGGCGTCCAAACCGAGATCGCTACGGCGGTGGCGGATCAGATGAAGGTGAAGTTGCTGGGGCAATCCGCACGACCTGAGGTAGCGGCTTCGAGTCGAAATCCTGCGGCCTATAACGCAGTTCTCCAGTCGGATTTTTATTTCCAGCAGCAGACGTCTGAAAGCGTTCGCAAGTCCATCGCGTTCCTGCAAGAGGCGATTCATCTGGAACCTGACTATGCACTGGCTTACGCCAAGCTGGCTGAGGCCTGGCGTCAGTACGCCGCCAGTTTTGCGATCGACGATACCGCCCAATCCTACGACGAGGCCCGGCGCGCCGCGGACAAGGCGATTAGCCTCGCGCCAGACCTGACTGAAGTGCGAGTTGTCCATGGTCTAATGGCGATCAACCCCGGCCACGACTTCGAAGCCGGCGAAAAGGAGCTCCGCCGCGTCCTACAGTCCTCGCCCAATAACGCCGCCGCGAGAAGCGGGCTTACCGTGGCGCTCCTTGCGCAGGGTCGACTGGTTGAAGCCGAGGAAGCTTGTCGGCAGGCCCTTTCGTCAGACCCTCTCCAGACGTCTTTGTGGTATAACCTGGCACGAATCACGGTCGCGGCCCTCCACTACAAGGAAGCCGACGAGGCGTTGCGCAAAGGACTCGAGCTTCAGCCAAACGCTTCCCGTTTTCGCACTTACCTCGCTACGCTCGATATTCTGCAAAACCGTCCTGGAGAGGCGATGGCCAACGCACAGCTGGAGACGAAGGGCTTCTGGCGCGACTATGCGATCGCCCTGGCGCGACAGGCGCAGGCCGACCGATCTGCGGCCGACAGCGCTCTCAAGGACTTCATCGCGAAGGATTCGACCGGCGGCGCCTTTCAGGTTGCCGTGCTTTATGCCATCCGCAAGGAGCCGGAGCAGATGTGCAAATGGATCGAAACGGCCTCCGCCAACCAGGACGCCGGGGTGGTTCAACTAGCCGTCACACCGTTCTTCTACCCTTACCGCAATGAGCCGTGTTTCGTCGCCTTGTGTCAGAAGCTCAAGGTGCAAATGCCACAGACTTTCGCGAAGCCATGACCGAGAAGGCTTCGTTCTTCGAGGAGCTGAAGCGGCGCAACGGCAAACGCCCCGACGCCACAACGCGCTGGCGTCTCCCGCAGCCGGCTCGGTAAACCGGTCGGCGGCTACGCCAGCGCGAAATGCAGAGAAGATGAGCGCACGAAGCGCGGGTCTCGCCTGCCGCAGGCTTATTGGCCAGGCGTCAAGACGACGGCTTTCATCACGGTTTGAAGATCTCTGGCCAAAACTAAAGGAGTGGATGTAACGGTGGTTGGTTCTGGCGCCAGTGACGGCGGCAGCTACAACAGCGTTGCTTTGCCGATTATCCGCCAGTTCTCCACGTCGTCGCCCGTCTCGATCGGCTTCGGGAAAAAGACTGCTGCGAGAGCATCGAAGCGGACGTGGTCGAACGGCACGTGGATGCGTTCGGTTTCGGCAACTTTGGCGACGTGGGGGATGTGCGCGTAGAGGAGGCTCACGTGCGGGTTAAAATGGTAGTCGCGCGGTGACTCCGACCCGGCGCGGATTGCGTCGCTCAACTGCCGTGCGCTCTCGCTCGCTCTCAACTGAACGAAAAGCGTCTTGGTAAATTTCTCCGAATGCTCGACGCCACCGACTTGCAACTCGATCGCGCCGGTGCGGATCGCGATGCGGTCGATGAGACTTCGAGCGTGCTCATCTTCTTCGTCGCCGCCCGAATAGAGCGTGACGTGCGGCTCGAAGACCGGCGCGTGGTACTTCCGCGCCAGTTCTCCGGTTGTCGAAACGAACCACGCCCGCGCCGGTTCGGCCGGCGATAACCAGTAGCCGATCATTGCAATGCAATACGGCGGACACCTCGAAGATGCGCCCCTGACGTTATGGCTTCGCAGCGGCGCTGACCAGCGTCTTCAACTCAAGCTGCAGCGGAGCGCTCCTCTGCCAGGCATCAGCACCCGGATCGATCTTTGTGTCGGGAATATCAGAGCGCGTGGATTTCTTCGCGCCGGAGGGCCCATGCAGTTGATCGCGCTGGGAAACAATCGCCGGATTCGCCTGTCCGTCCGCAGTGAATGCCATCATCAGCTGCGGAATACCCATGGGCAGCTTGTCGCCGCGATCCACCTGCCACATGTGCCACGTCTTGCCGTAGGTGCCGATCAAGACCTTCATCAGGTCTTTCTCGGACGCGTCCGGCATGCCCGGCGCGGTGAGCACGCCCGATTTCACTTCGTAGTTGTGGCTGTGCCAGAGCATCTTCTCTTCCGCGGGAAGTGATTCGAAGATTTTCGCGCTGACGATGTATTCCACCCCAATCAGGCGCGCGCCCGGTTTGTCCGAATCATAGAGCACGCATTGCAGGACTTCGTCGCTCAAGTGAGAGCAAAAATGCTCGGCCATGACCTGGCGTTTCACATCGCCGCTGTAGAAATGAATTCCGCAGACGTGCGCGTGGATCGAGCTGATCGGGGCGAAAGCGGGCGCGCTTTTCGCGTCCGGAGTTTGAGCGAACGCGTGTCCTGTCGCGAAGAGGAAGACGAACAGTCCGACCGTTACTTTGAACATAAGGGGCTGCCTTTCTTTATCTTGAGGTAAGGCGAATGTTAGCGATAGCCGATGCACGCAGGCAACATTGAAAGCGGACCCGACGCGGAGCAGATTAGCGCCGTGCATCAGATCGCCACGGAGACGACCGACTGGGCGGCGATTCGCGAGGATTTCCCGATTCTTCACGAGCGCGTCCACGGTCATCCGCTGATTTATTTCGATAGTGCGGCCAGCACGCAGAAGCCGGGACCGGTGCTCGATGCCGTGCGGCAGTTCTACGATCACAGCTACGCCAATGTGCATCGCGGTCTGCACGAACTCAGCTCGCGCGCGACCGATGCCTACGAAGCGGCGCGCGCCCGGGTCGCGAGCTATATCGGAGCGGCCAGCGCGGAGGAGATCGTTTTCACCCGCGGCACAACCGAAGGCATCAACCTGGTTGCCCAGGCCTGGGGGGGAAAATTCGTTCGTGCCGGTGACGTGATCCTGCTCACGGAGATGGAGCACCATAGCAACGTCGTGCCGTGGCAACTTCTCGCCGAGCGGACAGGCGCAAAGCTGCGGTTCGTTCCCGTGCGCGAAGATGGCACGCTCGACCTGGACCAGCTTCCGGCGTTACTCACGCGCGAAGTCAAACTCTTTGCCTTTGCCCATATTTCGAACTCGCTCGGCACGATCAATCCAGTGACCGAGTTATGCGAGCGCGCGCGCGCGGTCGGCGCGGTGACATTGATCGATGGCGCACAAAGCGCCGGTCATCTGCCGGTCAATGTGCGCGAGATCGGGTGCGATTTTTTTGTCTTTTCCGGACACAAAATGTGCGCACCGACAGGGATCGGCGCGCTCTACGGCCGGGCCGAGATTCTCGAAGCTACTCCGCCATGGCAGGGCGGCGGCGAGATGATCCTGAGCGTCGCGCTCGAGAAGAGCAGCTTTAAACCGGCGCCGCATCGCTTCGAAGCGGGAACGCCGAACATCGCGGGCGCGGTCGGGCTCGCTGCGGCGATGGATTACATCGAGCAGATTGGGCGGGAAACAATTTTCGAGCACGATGCGCGGCTCACCGGTTACGCCATCGCGCAGATGGCCGGCATCCCGGGCATGCGGATCCTCGGGCCGGCTGGCGAGCGCGGCGCGATCGTCGGTTTCGTGATGGCGGCCGCGCATCCGCACGACCTGACAACCTTCGCCGATCAATACGGCCTGGCGTTGCGCGGCGGCCATCATTGCAATCAGCCGCTGATGCGAAAGTTCCGGCTGCCCGGCACAACGCGGGCGAGCTTTTATTTCTACAACACAACGGATGAGATCGACCAGATGGTCGAGATTCTGCAGAAGGCGGTGCGTTTCTTTTCGTGAACACAGAACTCGAAGAGCTGTATCAGCAGGTCATTCTCGATCACTCGCGCCGACCTCGGAATTTCGGGCCGCTCCCAGACGCAGCCGTGCTCGTGCATGGCGATAATCCGGCCTGCGGCGACGAAATTCATCTCGGGGTAAAGTGGGACCCGAATGGCGCGCTGAACGAAATCAAATTTACCGGACACGGCTGCGCGATCAGCCAGGCTTCCGCATCGCTTATGACGATGAAGACGAAGGGCAAGCCGCGCGCCGAAGTCGAGAAGATGCTGCATGCATTTCACGAGATGGTGACGACCGATTCAGGGGAGGCACCGCGCGAGCTGGGTGATCTCCGATTGATGGAAGGCGTGCGCAAGTTTCCGCAGCGCGTGAAATGCGCGATGCTGCCATGGCGCGCGCTTGAGCAGGCACTGGAACAAACCGCGGGCGAAGCGACCGTTTCGACCGAAGCGGAAGACCCGGCATCGGTGTAAGGGGTTACGATTGTATGCCGACGAATGTCCTTGGCACTGAGCTGCGTTGTTGCTGTCGCGAACCTCTGACCGGTTTTTACCGCGACGGTTACTGCCGCACTGGCCCGGAGGACCTCGGCCTGCACACGGTATGCGTGGAGGTAACGGAGGAGTTTCTGGATTTCTCAGTTCTCGACGGCAACGACCTCGTGACTCCGCATCCGGAGTGGAACTTTCCGGGATTGAAGCCAGGGGACCGCTGGTGCGTTTGCGTGACGCGCTGGGTCGAAGCGCTCCGCCGCGGTCGCGCGGCGCCGATCGATCTCGAGGCCACGCATTCCTCCGCGCTCGAGTTCGTGTCGCTGGAAGAGCTGAAGGCCAACGCGATTACCTCTCAGCGCGCACCCTGAGCGGAGGGAAGCACCTCGCCCAACAGCTCGGGTTTTGGAAAGCGCGCGTGACGAGCTACGCGGCGCTGCCTTGTCGTTGATTTCGTTGAACTGCGGGAAGCGTGCGCCAGTGCGAGAGGTCCTTCGCCGTCTGCGCGGCTCAGGATGACAACGCGGACAATCGCCGCTACAGAAGAGCGAATTTGAAACTCCCCTTCAGTCTTTTCCTCGCCCTGCGGTATCTCAAACCGAAGCGCACCTACGTCTCGATCATCACCCTGATCTCGATCCTCGGCGTGATGCTCGGCGTGACTGTGCTCATTCTCGTCATCTCGGTCATGACGGGATTCGATCGGGAGTTGCGGCGGAAAGTGATCGACTGGGACGCGCACATTCTGGTCACGACCGAAGATGTCCTGCATGACTGGCGCGACCTGACGGTCAAACTCCGCAACACACCCGACGTGGTCGCGACCGCGCCGTACGTGCAAGGGCCGGTGATCGTTGAATTCGAGAACCGTCGGCTCGCTCCGATGATCCGCGGGATTGATCCGGCCGAAGAAGAGAACGTCGTGCCGTTGAAGAAGTTCATAAAGAAAGGCGAGCTGAACCTGGAAGGCGATTCCGCCGTGCTGGGCTCGGAGCTCGCTCGCAAGTTAATGATCAGGGTCGGCGACAAGCTGACCATCTACTCGCCCGGGAACCTGGGCGAAATCATGGACGGCATCAAGGACCTCGAGAAAAGCAAAGGCGCGGAAGAAAAGAAGGCGGTCGACAAGCTGCGCGAAGTCGTGCTGCCGAAGGAGGTGACGGTGACCGGGATTTTTGAGACCGGGCATTACCTGCACGACTCCGAGTTCCTGCTCGTGCCGCTCTTTATCGGCCAGGAACTCTATGGGCTGGGCGATTCACTCCACGGGATCACGGTTCGCACGACCGATCCTTACGGCGCCGAAAAGGTGAAGCACGAGATCGAGCGATACCTCACCCCGCCGCAGTACGCGCAGACCTGGATCGACATGAACAATCAGTACTTCGAGGCGGTGCGGCTCGAGCGGACGGTGATGTTCTTTCTCCTTTTCTTCATCATCATCGTCGCGGCCTTCGGGATCATGAACACGCTGATCACGGTCACGGTGCAGAAGACGCGCGACATCGGGATCATGAAAGCGATCGGCGCAAACATCTGGCAGATCGTCTGGGTCTTTCTCGGGCAGGGCGTGGTGGTTGGGCTCTTCGGCACGGCCACGGGGCTCGGGCTTGGCATGCTGCTGATCCGCTACCGGAATGAGTTCAGCCATTGGCTGGCGAACACCCTCCACATCGAGATCTTCCCCAAGCAGGTTTATCAATTCTCGGAAATTCCCGCCGAAGTTGTGCCGCGTGATGTTGCAATCATTTGCATCGGGGCATTCGTGATCTGCTGGATCTTTGCCCTCCTGCCCGCCTATCGCGCCGCGCGCCTCGATCCGGTAAAGGCATTACGTTACGAGTAGCTGCGCAAACTAGCCTCCGCCGGTGAAGAACTTGTTTTCGGATCTGCGGTTCGCATTCCGCGTGCTGCGCGCCTGCTGGCCAGCCTGCCCGCGCGGTCATGCTACGCGGCGCGATTTTGCGTCGTATGGCGACACGAAAAAAGAGCGGACGTGAGAATGTGGCGGGATCGGTGGAGAACGCTCCCGGCCTGACCAGTGGCCGCACAACTCAGGAGCGGCGGATCGGCAGTGGCAATTTGCGCAGCGGCCAGGGCGCGCGGCAGCGCGAAGTGGATGCCCGGCCGACGGGAAGAACGCGGACGACGAAACGGCCGTCCAGCCGTTAATTGATAGTCAGCGCTCGTTCGAGCACTGCCGAGGCGTATTCGTACCCGCCGGGCCATTCGCTGGCACGCGGTCCGGCAATGTTGAGGACGCCCGGAGTTTCTGCGCCGATAAACACGCGCACCTTTTCGACGGCTTCCGTTGGACCGATCCGCGCCGCATCTATCAGGAGGCAGGGGCGCTTGAGCTCCCCACAATGGCGCACCGTCTCGGCGGTACCGCCGCGCGGCCGATCGGCAAAGAAAATCACCGTCGCATCTGAATCCTGCACATTTTGTCGCGTCCGCTCTGCAAATCCGCCGGCGGGCAACTCCTCCACTGGATAGCGCGCCGGGATTATGCCGTTTTCGTCGAGCCGACCAGCCGGGCACCACCCACCGCACGGAATCCCGTGTTTCAGCGCGACATCGAGCGCTGCGCGGTCGACGCCGGTTTGGCCGCCGGAGATGATCTTCAGACCGGGCTTGTCTGGAGCGGTTTGTAAATCGCGCCGATCAAAGCGCCGGCAACGCCCATCTGGAGGAGATCTCCGAGGACCCACATGCAGAGGATTTTCATCGTCAGCGGCTCGACTGCGAAACGAATCAGCTCAACTCCGATCGCGAAGATCCCAATGACAATCCCATAGCCGAATCCAGTAGCAGCGCTGTTGATTCCGACTTTGCGGACGTAGAGCCCGGTCAAAGCAAAAGCCATCACGGCGTGCCCGAGGACAAGGACAGGGAAGTGACTGTTGAAGTCAGCCTCAGCGCGCCAAAGCGACGCGGTTTCCATGTAGGACGGTTTCATCAAAATTCCATGCCAGACAAAGCCGAAGAGAAAAATGAAGACGAAGGCGGCGAGAAACGCGACGAAACCACGCTTGTGATTCATGCGGCCGTGGTATGCGTCGGCTTTGCCTTTGTCGATGCAAAATCGCGCGTTACGCTACGCGATGCGCGCCGCGATTTTCAGTCTTCTCGTTCTCTTGTTCCCCGGCCGTCCTGTCGAGGCGCAGATTGATCGGATCACGGGAAAGCCGTTCGCAACGCGCTCGGAAGTGCTCGCGCGCCATGGGATGGTTTGCACGAGCGTTCCCGCCGCGACGCAGGTCGGGCTCGATGTTTTGAAACACGGCGGCAGCGCGGTCGACGCCGCGATTGCGGCCAATGCCACCCTCGGATTGATGGAGCCGGTCTCGAATGGCGTGGGCGGCGATCTTTTCGCCATCGTTTACAGCGCGAAAGAGAACAAGCTTTACGGACTCAATGCGAGCGGTCGTTCGCCACTCGGACTCAGCTACGACCAAATGAAAGCGGAGCTGGACAAGCTCCATCGCCAGACGATTCCAGCGCAGGGAATGCTGCCCATCAGCGTGCCCGGTTGTGTGAGCGGCTGGGCGGAGCTGCACCAGAAATTCGGCAAGCTCAAGCTGAGCGACGACCTCGCGCCGGCGATCCACTACGCCGAGGAAGGCTTCCCGGTAACTGAGCTGATCGCGTTCTACTGGCACTTCGGCCCCGATATTTACAAGAATCAACCGGGCGCGTTCCTGCAGACCTACACGCTGGACGGCAAAGGCCGGACGCCGGCGAAGGGCGACATCTTCAAGAATCCCGATCTCGCGCGGACGCTGCGATCGATCGGGGAGACAAACGGCGGGGCGTTCTACAAAGGCGAGATCGCCGAGAAGATCGACGCGTTCATGCAGGCGAATGGTGGCTGGCTGCGCAAAACCGATTTCGAAAAACACACCGCGACGTGGGTCGACCCTGTTTCCACAAACTACCGCGGCTATGACGTTTTCGAACTGCCGCCCAATGGCCAGGGAATCGCCACCCTGCAGATCCTGAACATTCTGGAAGGATTCGATCTCGCAAAGTGGGGCCGCAATTCACCCGACACACTGCATGCCATGGTGGAGGCGAAGAAACTGGCGTGGGCCGACCGCGCCAAGTACTACGCCGATCCGGATTTTGCGAAGAGTCCCGTTGCGCAGTTGATCTCGAAACAATACGCGGCCGAACGCCGGAAGCTGATCGATCCGCAGCACGCCGCAAAAACTGTCGCGGCCGGAAATCTCGATCACGGCGACACGATCTACATGTGCACCGCGGACGACGAAGGCAACATGGTTTCGCTCATTCAAAGCAACTATCGCGGGATGGGCAGCGGCATCGTTGTGCCGGGACTCGGCTTTATGTTCCAGGACCGCGGCGAACTGTTTTCGATGCAAGTGGGACACGCCAACGTTTACGCGCCCGGGAAACGGCCGTTCCACACCATCATTCCCGGTTTCGTGATGAAAGACGGAAAACCATGGGAAGCGTTCGGCGTAATGGGCGGCGGTATGCAGCCGCAGGGGCACGTGCAGGTTCTCACGAACCAGATCGATTTCGGGCTCAACGTGCAGGAGGCCGGCGATGCCGCGCGCTGGCAGCACGAAGGCGACAACGAACCGACTGACGAGAAGATGACGACCGGCGGCTACGTTGAACTCGAAAGCGGAATTCCGTACGAAGCCGCGCGCGACTTGATGAAACGCGGGCACAGCGTGCGCTACGACCTCGGCGGCTACGGCGGATATCAGGCGATTAAAGTTGAAATGCACGATGGCGAGCGTGTTTACGTCGGCGCGAGTGAATCGCGGAAGGACGGGCAAGCTGCGGGATATTAGTCGGCGCGCAGTTCTCTCGCTGCTCGCTGTCGCCGCGATGGGGTCCGCCGCCACCCTGCCGAACGCTCCTCCGCCGTCGCGAACGATCAGCAGCGGTCGCAACGACGGGATCGCCAGGCCTGATGCGGAACGCGAAGTGCAGGGCTCGTTGATCCACCTCGGATTCCGCAACGTGCGACTCAGCAGCTTTTACGGAGGCCACGAGCTCGATCGCAGCGATCTGCGCGAGGCCTTGCGCTGGTTCCGAACGGTGGGCCGATTTTGAAGCCGGACAACGCTGCGATCGATCCACGCTTCGCCGAGCGTGAGCGGCAGCCGGGACTCGATTTGCTGCGCGCGCTGGCGATCGTCGTTGTGGTTTTCTATCACGCGGGGCTGTTTGGGTTCGCGCTGCCGAATCGTGTGCATCGCTTCGGCTGGGTAGGCGTCGATCTCTTCTTCGTCCTGAGCGGCTATCTAATCGGCGGTCAGCTGCTCGGCCAAATCGCGCGCACTGGTGCGATCCCGCTCGGCCGCTTTTTTGTGCGGCGTGCGCTGCGGATCATGCCGGCATACCTCGTTGTGCTCGCGATCTACGCCGCGCTGCCAGGCTGGCGCGAGTTTCCGGAGATGACGCCGCTCTGGAAGTTCGTCGTCTCGCTGCAAAACATCGGGATGCGCGGCGGGACGGCGTTTTCGCACGCGTGGTCACTCGCGATCGAAGACCAGTTTTACCTTCTCCTGCCGTTCATCCTCATTCTTCTCGCCCGCCGCCCCCGCGCTGCGATCACCGTTGTTTGTCTAATGATCGTTGCGGGGTTCGCGCTGCGCTGGTCCCTGGCGCAGGCAAACCTTACGCCGGACGGCGTTTCATTCCGCGCATTCCAGAAACTGATCTATTATCCAACCTGGACACGTCTCGACCCGCTCGTGCTCGGCGTTTCCTGCGCGGCACTCGAACGGTTTCGACCGCACGTCTGGCGGCGAATCGCAAAGTTCGCTTCCTGGATCTGGCTGCCGGGAATCGCCCTGGTCGCGCTCGCGCTCTATCTCGGTGAAGATCAGCTCACGGTTAACGCGTGTGTCTGGCAGTTCCCGCTCATCGCGCTCGGCATGAGTGCACTCCTCATCGCCGCTGTCGGTCCGACGATGCCCCTGGCGCACGTGCGAATTCCCGGTGCGGCGTTTCTCGCGAGTATCGCCTACAGCGTTTATTTGAGTCACAAGCTCGTGATTCACGGTGCAATTGCGCTGTGCGAAAAGCTGAACCTTGCGCAGACTTCCGTCCCGGCGCTTCTGCTCGTCCAACTAATGATCTACACTGGCGGCGTGATCCTCTTCCTCGCCGTCGAGCGACCGTTCCTGCTCCTGCGCCGTCGAGTTGCCAGACGATCACCGGCGCGATGAAAATCGCCGCCGCCCAGATCGCCTGTGTGGTCGGCGACGTGGCCGCCAACGTCCAGAAGATTCGCGCCTTCGCCGAGCGCGCACAAGGAGCCGGCGCCGAATGGGTGGTCTTTCCGGAAATGTCCGACACTGGCTATGTCATGTCGGCGATTCGAGAATGTGCCACTGACTGGAACCGCGGCGCGGTACCCGAGCTGAAGGCGATAGCAAAGCAGCTATCGATCGGCATCATCTGCGGCGTTTCTGAACGAGTGGATGACTGCATTTTCAACACTCAGGTTGTTATCGACTCGAACGGCGCGATTGCAGGCAAATACAGGAAGACTCACCTCTTCGCTCCAGCGCCGACGGAGGAGCACCTGACATGCAGCGCGGGTGAAGAGCTGGCCAACGTGCCACTTGGAGAATTCAGCTGCGGCCTCGGCATTTGCTACGACCTGCGGTTTCCGGAATTTCACCGGACGCTGGCAAGCGAACATGGCGCGAATCTGTTCGCGATCTCGGCGGCGTGGCCCTTCCCCCGGATCGAACATCTGAGAGTCTTGGCGACGGCGCGCGCGATCGAGAACCAATGCTATCTCGTCCTGGCCAACCGCGTCGGCAACGATGGCGGAGTCACGCTCTGCGGGACGTCGTGCATCATCGATCCCTATGGTTTGTTGATCGCGGCCGCGTCGCCGCATGAGGAGCAATTGCTCGTCGCCGACGCAGCCATTTCGACCGTGCAATCGGTACGGAAAACCATTCGGGTCTTCGAGCACCGGCGGCCGGAACTTTATTCGGGCGCCAGGTGACGCGTGGCGGGAGGTGCCGAGGGCTCTTACCGCGGCCGGCGAAGAGGACGTTCGCGCGTCACAGATCCCACTTTTTTGGCAGCTTCTGCTTAAGCTTTTCCACCTGCTCGAACAGATCGCCGGTCTGGTCGACGCGCTCGATCACCTGGTCCGATGTGAAGCGCAGCAGGTCCGGATCCTTCTTCTTCAGGCACTGCTCGACTTCCCGCCACGTGACCGGTGTCGAGACGGTGGGAAAATCTCTGGCCCGCAGCGAGTAGACATTCACGGTCGTCTTGTGCTCGTCGTTCTGGCTCCAATCGACCAGCACTTTTCCCCCGCGCAACGATTTGAGCATGCGATGGACAACCAGCTCCGGGTGCTCCCGCTCCAGATGCTCGGCGAGAGCGCGCGACAACGCTTTCGTCTGGTCAAAGGTCGCAGGCGTGTTCAGTGGCACATAAACCTGCAGCCCCTTCGAGCCGCTTGTTTTCGGTAAGCTTTTCAGGCGCATCTGCTCGAGGAGGTCGCGCAGCCAAATCCCGACCTGGCAACACTGCACGATATCCGCCGGAGGGCCCGGATCGAGATCGAAGACCATCATGGTCGGCTTGGCCACGTCTTTCTTTTTCGCGAGCGACGTGTGCAACTCGAGATCCGCGAGGTTCGCCGCCCAGACCAGCGTCGGCAGGTCCTGGATCATGCAGTAGTACATGTCGCGCTGGTTGCCGTGGCTCCACACTTTCGCTGTCTTCACCCACGATGGCCGGTGTGCCGGGCAGTTCTTTTCGTAGAAGAACTCCTTATCGACCCCGTTTGGGTAACGCTTCATCGTCAGGGGCCGGTCCTTGAGATGCGGCAGCAAGACCGGGGCGATCCGGATGTAATAGTCGATCACCTGCCCCTTCGTGAATCCGGCCTTTGGATAAAGCACCTTCTCGAGGTTCGAGACCCCGAGCTTCCTGCCACCTACGACGAGTTGGGCTTTGTCAGGCATCGTTCGGAACTTTCATCACACAACGGGCACAAAGGAGCACAAAGACCTGGCAGTCCAAGAAAGAGATTTCGGTTGTGATCCGTAGTGGACCTGGTGCGGGGCAATATCAGGCAAAAAACCGCTCCGGCGGAACCATCGGCTGCGGTTGGCAAATCCGCGCCACGCAATGTTCCCAGCTTTCCTGGCCGGTGAGGATTTCGATTTCAACCCGGAGAAAATAAACCGGCACCTCTGGCTTCTCGAATGACGGCAGCCGAACGGCGTCCTTTTCAGTCGTGATGATCATGGCAAGGTCGCGGCGGATGCAGCGGTTGATGAAGGTCTGCAGCTCCGCCTCGCTGTAGCGATGGTGGTCCGCGTACCGTTTCGCGATCTCAATTCGGGCGCCGAGCTTGCGGAGCGCTTCCTCGAAACTGTCGGGAGCGGCGATACCGGAAAGGGCGCCGATGAAAGTGCCGCGAAGGCGTTCGAGCGGCAGCCGTTCCCCCGTGATCACGTTCTGCAAGTGCAGCGGCCGGTGCGCACATTCGATAATTTCGGCGGTACGGTTGTAGCGGCGGATGCGCTCGATCAGGGCGCCGTTCGATTCCGCGGTGCTCTTGGTGATGAAAATGTAACTCGCGCGGCGCAGGTTGCGGGGCGGCTCACGCAAGGTGCCGCGCGGGAGGAGAAATTCATTTCCGAATGGCGCCTGCCGGTCGATGAGCACGATGTCGAGGCGATGTTTGAGGTGGAGATACTGGAGCCCGTCATCGAGCAACAACGTATCGGCGTTCAGCTCCTTGATGGCGTAGAGACCGCTCTTGACGCGATTCTTGTCCACGATCACGGCGACGTTCTCCAGGTTTTGGGCCAGCATATAGGGTTCATCTCCGGCCGTGCGCGAGTCGAGGAGCAGCTCTTTGCCATCGGAGACAACCCGGGGCGGATCCGGATCGATCCCGCGGATGCGCTGCCACAAGGTCGGCTTACGGCGTGGAACGCTCTTATAGCCGCGGCTGAGGATGGCGACGCGCCGCCCGCCCGAGCGCAGAGCCCGGGCAAATTTCTCCACGATCGGAGTCTTACCAGTGCCACCAACGGTCAGGTTGCCGATGCTGATCACGAGACATCCGAGGGTTCGCTCACGAAAAACCCGCCGGCGGTAGAGGTAGAGCCGCGCCTGCACGATTTGCTCGTAAAGAAGAGAGAGCGCACGAAGAACGCCGCGCAGCATGCTCGCGCGGACTCCGTGCCGCCGGCCAAGAATGACGTCGATTGCAAACTGCTCGAGATTTTCGGAGCGTGTCGTCATTCGTTAAGCCGGTAAAATACGCGCGCCGCGGTTATCCGCCGTAGTAATGATGGTCCGCGCGCCTCGCAGACCCGCGGCGGACATCATCGCGTCCGCCACTTGGTCCGGCCTGCGGAGCGTGAGAGCGGCAATCGTCGAGCCTGACCCACTCAAGAATCCGCCGAGAGCTCCGGCATCTTCAGCCGCGGCGATCACCGTATCGAGGAACGGGACGAGCTTGCGCCGATACGGCTGATGGAGCTGATCGTGGAAGGCGCCCCGCAACTGCTCGTGCCTGCCAGAACCGAACGCGGCCACGATACGCGCAGCATGGCCGATGTTTCGCACAGCATCGTAGCGCGAAATTTTCGCCGGTAGGAGCCTGCGCGCTCGCTCAGTCGCGACCGGGAAGGGCGGAACGAGGAGGACTACTTTCAAACGCGGCGAAACATCAATCTTCTGGCATGCACCGGCCGCGACGACCGTGAACCCGCCGAATAGGCCCGGAGCAGCATTGTCCGGATGACCTTCGAGCTCGGCGCAGAGAGTGAAGACCTGCTCGCGGGTTAGTGGGCGCCGTGTCAGCTCGTTCAACCCGAGCAGTGTGCCGAGCCGCACGGTCACGCTACTGCCCAGCCCGCGGCAAATCGGAACGTCACCGCGCACCTCGCAGCCAAAGGCGAAGGAGGCCAGACCGGCGCCCTCAAAAAATCTCCGGCCTGCCGCTCGTATCATCGAATTGCCCGAACCCCTTCTCCTTCGCTGCACGGTGATTTCATTGGAGATTCGCAGGGCGAGGCCGAGACAATCAAACCCGGGCCCGAGGTTCGAAGTGCTCCCCGGCACGCGGACGGTGACCTGTTGCATATCCGTCTAAGTCGTCAGGGCGAAAAGCGCCGCCACCTTACTGCTGGCGGGGTTCGCGGCAACCGACGGGCGCAGATGGCCGGCGGCAACCGATACATAACGAACGCCAACGCCAGCTTCGCGCCCATGGACATGTTGCAATGGATGGAACCAGATTTGCACCGCGCTTTTGCCGCGGAGCAGACGGACGCGCTGCGCCTCTACACGGCGCCGGATGGCTGGGTGGAACGCTATGGCGTTGATGTTCTGATCTCCCACAAAAACGATGCGGCGCTCGAACGCATGTCGACCCAGCTGTATCTCTGGACGCTGAACGCCGGCTACACTTTTCGCCGGATCTTCGCTCGGTTTTTGCCGAAACAGAATGCCGATCGAGAGTCGCCCCGCCTCTTGCTCGGCGATGCGGGCGCCAACCTCCAGACGATCGCGACCGAGCGCATGCTGCGCTACGGCATCGACTTCAGTGCGGGCTATTCGGTCGGACTGTTCATCGACCAGCGTGAGAATCGCCGGTTCGTGCGGGATCTCGAGCCGCGCTCGCTGCTCAATTGTTTCGCTTACACCTGCTCGTTTTCGGTCACCGCGGCGAGCGTCGGGGCGCAGACGGTGAGCGTCGATTTGTCGAAGAAATCGCTCGCGCGGGGCCGCGAGAATTTCGCTCTGAACGCGCTGCCGACAAACGACCACCGATTCATCGGCGACGACGTCATGTCTGTCCTGCCGCGGCTGGGTCGCAAAGGAGAGAAGTTCGATATCATTGTTCTCGATCCGCCGACCTTCTCGCGCTCGCATAAGGGCAAAACCTTCCAGGTAGAGAGTGATTACGAGACGCTGCTGCTCGCTGCCATCGAGCTGATCGCCCGTGAAGGCCATATTCTGGTTTCGACCAATTGCTCCAATCTCGATGAACGCGCCCTTGAGGTGATGGCGCGCTATTGCCTCAAGGCCACCCGGCGCGCGGCGACGTTCCACCGCGAACCGGCCCTGCCGGATTTTCCGTCACGCTCAGGGGCGTCGACGCTCTGGCTGAAAATGCGTTAGCGCGTTTATAGACGCGCAAAGAGGCGGCAGGATGCGAACGTTCAAGTAAATGCAAGACGACGTCGATATTGCGCAGCGCGGTCTCCGCTATACGCGGGATCAATTTGAGGAAGTACTGGAGCAAACGGAGGGCTACGTGCGCGAAAACCCGGCGCGTGCAGTCGGACTCGCAGTGCTCGCCGGCTTCATATTGAACCGGCTGCCGCTCGGGCGCATCCTGTCAGGGATCGTGCGCCTGCTCTTCATCGCGCTCAAGCCGGCTGTGCTTGCCTACGGGGTGAGCAAACTCTACCGCGCGGCGCAGACGGACGAGCTGTAGGTAGCGGGAGTTCCTCCGATCATCCTGCACGGGACGGCTCGGCGCGCCATCCCTGCCGTCCAACTCAGTCGAGCGTGAAGCCGACCTTCACGGTCACCTGCCAGTGCGCCAGTTTGCCGTCCTCGATGTGGCCGCGAGTTTCGGTCACTTCAAACCACCGCATGTTGCGGATCGTTTTCTCCGCCCGCGCCAGCGCGTTGCTTACCGCGTCTTCGATGCTGCGCGGCGACGAGCCGACGAGCTCAATTTTCTTGTAAACGTGATCGCTCATGCACCGAAGCGTGACCCTTTTTCGCGGCGCGAACAAACGAAACTTGGAAAGAAACCAAACGGCGAAATAGCAGATATGAAGTGGTCGTTCTCAGAATCCCTGTAATCCGCGAAATCCGCGCTTATCCTTCCTGTCCGGCATGGAAAGTAATATCGAATCGCACCTGACTGAGAATCGTGTTTTCGCGCCCCCGGCCGAGTTCGCGCAGCGGGCCCGGATCGGCAGTCTGGCCGATTACCGGCGGCTGTACCGCGAGTCGATCGACAACCCGGAGCGGTTCTGGAGCCGCGAGGCCGAAGAGCTGGTCTGGAACCGCAAATGGGAACGTGTGCTCGAATGGAACCCGCCTTTCGCCAAGTGGTTTATCGGCGGCCAGCTGAACGTTTCCGAAAATTGCCTTGATCGTCACCTGAACAGCAGCCGGCGGAACAAGGCTGCGATTATCTGGGAAGGCGAACCGGGCGAGACGCGGACCCTCACCTACCAGCAATTGCACCGGGAAGTCTGCCGCTTTGCGAATGTCCTGAAGCGACACGGCGTCACGACGGGCGATCGCGTCATCATTTACCTGCCAGCTATCCCGGAGGCGGCGATCGCGATGCTGGCTTGTGCCCGAATCGGTGCCGTGCATTCCGTCGTTTTCGGCGGCTTCAGCGCGGATGCGATTCGCGATCGGGTCACCGACAGCGGCGCGGTCGCATTAATCACCGCGGACGCCGGTTATCGCCGCGGCACGCTCGTCCCGCTGAAACGCAATGTGGACGATGCACTACGCGGCGGCACCTCGGTCAAGCGCGTGATCGTCTTTCGCCGGGCCGGAAACGATGTCCACATTGAGGAAAACCGCGACGTCTGGTGGCATCGCGAACTCGAGTACGTGGATGCGATTTGTCCGCCAGTGCCGCTCGATTCGGAACATCCGCTTTACATTCTCTACACCAGCGGGTCGACCGGAAAGCCGAAGGGCATTCTCCACACTACCGGCGGTTATCTGCTCGGGATTTACTCGAGCATGAAATACGTCTTCGACCTGCGCGAGGAGGACATCTTCTGGTGCACGGCGGACATTGGCTGGGTCACCGGTCACAGCTATGTCGTTTACGGCCCGCTCGCCAACGGTGCGACCACCTTGATGTACGAAGGGGCTCCGAACTGGCCGGAGCCGGACCGGTTCTGGCGGATCATCGCTGAATTTGGCGTCAACATTCTCTACACCGCCCCGACGGCGATCCGCGCGTTTATTCGCTGGGGTGACGACTGGGTCAGGAAACACGATCTCTCGTCGCTGCGGCTGCTGGGATCAGTCGGCGAGCCGATTAATCCGGAGGCGTGGATCTGGTATCACTCCGTCGTCGGCGGCGGCCGCTGCCCGATCGTCGATACCTGGTGGCAGACGGAGACCGGCGGCATCATGATCACGCCGTTGCCCGGCGCGGTCCCGCAGAAGCCGGGCAGCGCGACGCTGCCGTTCTTTGGGGTGGACGCCGCGGTGGTGGACGAGCGAGGAAACGAAGTGCCGGCGAATGTGGGGGGCAAATTGATTCTGCGGAAACCGTGGCCCTCGATGCTGCGTACGATCTACCGGGATGAGGAGCGATTTCAGAAACAGTACTTCAGCGAGTTTCCGGGAAACTATCTCACCGGCGATGGCGCCCGGCGTGACGCGGATGGCTACTTCTGGATCGTGGGCCGAATCGATGACGTGCTCAATGTTGCCGGCCATCGGCTTGGCACGTCCGAAATCGAGAGCGCCCTGGTCAGCCACCCGCAGGTCGCTGAAGCTGCGGTGGTTGGCCGGCCGGACGAGGTGAAAGGCCAGGCGGTGGTTGCATTCGTCACCTTGAAAGGCGGCATAGAGCCCCATGCCGAACTGAAACGCGATCTGCGGGATCACGTCGCAAAACATATCGGGGCAATCGCCAGACCAGACGAAGTGCGATTCGCCGAGGCGCTCCCCAAAACGCGCAGTGGCAAAATCATGCGCCGGCTCTTGAAGGAAATCGCGGGCGGGAAAACGGTGACCGGAGATACGACAACACTGGAAGATTTCAGCGTGCTGGCGAAACTGAGCGGGCCGGAAGAATAGCCGCGCGATTTTCATGTCTCGGCCGTCCAAGTCACGTAGCCTTCTCTTGTGAGCTTCATCCGCACTGGCATTCGCGAGATCGGTCTGAAGGTGCGTCGTCAGCGCACTCGCATGGCTCTGCGCCACCAGAAGCGGGTGCTGCAGCGCGCGGAGATCACGCTGGGGCGCGAAGGAGTCGAGCAAGCGGGCAACTTTCCCGAGCTGCGGAACGAAATTGTCGCCCTCAAGAAACTTGAGCAGGAACAGAAGGAGGTCGCGAGCCGGATTGCGCAGGTCGAGGAAGCCTTGCGACAGATCGAAGCGCGGCGGCAGGAGAACGTCAAGGCACAGAACGCCGCAATCGCCCACTTAGAGGACAAGAAGAAGCCGCTCGTGCAGCAGAGGAACGAAGCGAAGGCTGCGTCCGAACTTTGCGACCGCGAGTTAACCGGGGTCGAGAAACGCTTGCAATCGAACGACGATCTCGACCGCGAGCTGCTGCGGAAGTTGTCGGAACTCCATGCGGTCGTTCCACCGCCGGCGGATCTCGACGCTCAGAGCGCTGCGATCAGCTCGAAGCGTGCGCGGCTGCCGGACGAACGAGCGCAGGTTATGCAGGCGCGTCTCGGCGCGGCGGACGCATGTCGGCGAGCGAAGGAAAAACTCACCGTCGTCGAGTCGGAGATCGGCGCGATCGACAAGGAAATCGAGAACGTGCGGACGGAGTACGAAGCAAAGGACCGGGCGCTCAACGAAAACAGTCGGGCGCAACAAGAGGCGCTCAAGGAAGCGCGCGGTCAACATCAGACTGTCGAGGAGCGCAAAAATCCGGCCTATTTAAACATTGGCCGTCACCTCGCGTCGCAAGGCATCGCTCCACCCAACGCCGCCAACCTGTTGACGGAGGTACACCGGCATCGCGAAGGCCTTGAGCGCCACACGCAGCATGCCCAGGAACTCGCGGTGCTCTCCAGCCAGATCGACAAGCAGGAGCTGCGGAAATTCTATTTCAGCATCGTCTCGGTCCTGGTGCTCCTTGCCATCATCGTCCCGCTGGTTTTCCAATCGCCGCCCAAGCGCGACTGGCTGCCGCAGGAAACAGAAGCAATTCTGTCGCTCAATATTGATCAGATTGAGCGGCATGATCTTCCGAGGCGCTGGCGGAAGGAACGGCCGGACGAATGGCAGAATGTGTGGAGCGGTCTCGCCGCCGCGGCAAGCAAAGCGCCGGCCCTCGACCTGCCGCGCGATGCCGTCCGGGTAACCCGGGCGATGACTTCAGAGCGCGGCGCGACTCGGGATTTCGTGCTTGTCGAAACGCGCGCAGATCTCTCCCGCGTCCTGCGGAACGTGGAAAAGGAGGACGGTTTCTCCCGCCGCCCGCTGAGCGGTTTGCCAATCTGGGAACGGTCCGGCTTTGCTCTTGCTCGCGTCGGTCCGAAGACGCTCGCCGTCGGCGCACCACCCGAAGTCGACGAACTGGTCCAGGTGCGGCTTGGGATCAAGCTCGACCTGAAAACTACCGGGCAGCTCTGGGACAGGTTTCAGGCCTTGGACCAGGGCAGCGCCCTCCGTCTGATCTCGCGCGAGCCGACCAAGCTGCCGGAGTCGTTTCGTCCCATCTTCACGCCCGAGCTGCTGCGGTCGTCGCAGCTTCTCGGCCTTTCCCTCAGCCTGCAAAACCCGGTACGCGGCCGTCTCTTGTTGAAGGCGAAAACGCCTGCCGCTGCGCAGGAACTCGCGCAGAATCTGCGCACCGACTGGCAACACTGGCTCCGGCTGGAAGATTCCAACCTGCTTCTCGCCATGGCCGCGCCCGAGACGCAGACCACGCAGGGGACCAATGTCGAGGTGCGGTTCGATGTGCCGGAGAATAGTGCTCGACTTGTCTTACAGCGGATCGCTAAAACCGACACCCCACCCCAGGTGACGGCTCGCTGATCCCGCCGCGGGCCCGGTGTTAATCAAGCAGTGAACTTACTGAGACGCGGCTTTGTGATTCTTGGCTGCTGCGCATCCGCAGCGCGACTGGCGTGTGCTCAGACGGCCCAGCCGGACCTGGTCAACGTCAAAAAGATCGAGCCGACGATCATCGTGCAGTTGCGCTACGCGACGGAGAACAACCTCGCCCATCACGCGATTTATCCGGCAAACATGCCGGCACTGGTTAGGTCGAGTGTCGCGGAGCGGCTCGTTTTCGCTCAAAAATTTCTCCGCACCCAGGGATTCGGTTTGAAAATCTGGGATGCCTATCGGCCGAAGAGCGCGCAGGAAAGGCTGTGGGAGGCGGCGAAAAACGAGGCGTATCTTTCCGATCCGAATGGCAGCGTTGGCTCAATGCACACTCGCGGGGTGGCGGTCGATGCTACCCTGGTCGACAGCTGGGGCCGTGACGTCGCCATGCCGACTGATTTCGACAGCTTCACGCCGGCGGCAATGCTTTTCTACCAGGGCAACGATCGGACGGTGCGCTGGAATCTCACTCTGCTGCAGCGCGCGATGGCGCGGGCCGGGTTCTACGGTCTGCGAACCGAGTGGTGGCACTTTTGTGCGGAAGACTGGAAAAGTTATCCGCCTGTCACTGAGGTGCAGTTCGTCGCGGGGGCTCAGCCGCGTCCCCTCTGATGGCACCACTGCTGCGCGATCTTGCGCAACCAGAGTACCTCCACGTTCTCCTCAATCCGCTGCCCGTCTACGGGCTCGCCATCGCATTTTTCGGATTGATCGCGGCTACTTATCTGCGCAGCCGTGGCGGGCAATTAACCGCCCTCGTGCTCGTTTTCGCCACCGCAGCATCAGCGTGGCCGGTGGCGCACTACGGCGAGGCAGCATTTGACCGCGTTGTGGCGATGGCCGACGAGCCCGGTCAGGCATGGCTGGAGGCACACCAGGACCGCGCCGACGTTCTGGTGTGGGTTTTCTATGTCCTCGCCGCAGTGTCGGCCGCGGCGATCTTCGCGCCGAAAAAATGGCCGCGTTCGGCCGCGCCGCTCGTGATCGCGACGCTTCTGCTCTCCACAATTGCGCTGGGAGCCGGCGGGTACATCGGCTATGCCGGCGGAAAGATTCGGCACCGCGAATTCCGGAACGTGCTTCCTCCGCGCAAGCCACCGGGCGCGCGGGCGAGATAGCGCCCATTGGCAGGGCGGCAACTCGGCCGGTCGCTAACTGTTCTCGCAAACCCAGCGAAGGTAATCCGGCCAGCCGCCGACCACTGGAAGCACGAGGATCTCCGGCACGTCGTACGGATGAATGGATTTTAGTTTGGCGGCAAACCCCTCATAGCGCGAAGCGGCGAGTTTGAAAATGACCAGTGTCTCGTTCGTCTGCTCGACCTTCCCCTGCCACCGAAACACGGAACCGATCGATGGCAGAATATTCGCGCACGCGGCGAAGCGCTCATTCACCAGCTGCTCCGCGATCCTTCGCGCTGCGTCGGCATCGGGAAACGTGGTCCATGCGACCCGAACCTCTTCGCTCATCTCAGGCAGCAGCCATGACCGCGTTTCGACAAATCCAGCCGCCACCTACCACGACATCGTCTCTGTAAAAGACCGCCGCCTGTCCCGGGCTCACCGCCTTCTGCGGATCGTGCAAGGAAACGCGCGCGCGACCGTTCGGCAGCCGTTCCAGCGTGGCTCTTGTCCCCGGATGACTGTAGCGAATCTTAACCGTCACGTCGAAGGGCGCCGCCGCGGCGCTCGACGCCCCCCGGTCCGCGTTGCCCACGCCCGGCCCCTCGTGCCAATTGATACGATCCACTTCGAATTCATCGGTCATCAAATCCTCTGCCGTCCCAACCAGGACGCGGTTCGTCTCCGCGTCGATATCGACGACGTAGCGCGGCGTCGCGGAGCCGCCGGGCAAGCCTTTCCGCTGTCCGATCGTGAACATCTCGATTCCTTCGTGCTCACCGAGATAGTTGCCGCCCAAATCGAAAATGCCGCCGCGGTGGAATTCATCCTCGCCCAGATGAGAACGCAGAAACGCCTTGTAGTCGTTGCCCGGGACGAAACAAATCTCCTGGCTGTCGACCTTATCGGCGACCTTCAGTCCTAAGGAACGGGCGATCTCGCGAATCCGCGGCTTTGACATGGCGCCAAGCGGTGTCAATGCACGGCGCAACTGTGGCTGGCGCAGGCTAAAGAGGAAATACGACTGGTCCTTGCGCGGATCAGTACCTTTCCTCAGCACCGCACGTTCGGCGTGATGCTCGACGATCGCGTAATGACCGGTCGCGATGTAATCGCAGCCAAGCGCTTCAGCCTTGGACCAGAGATTGCCGAATTTCAGCTTCTCGTTGCACATCACGCACGGATTTGGCGTCCGCCCGGCCTGGTATTCGCTCGAGAAATAATCAATCACGAGGCGCTCGAATTGGTCTGCCTCGTCCACGACGTAATGCGGAATGCCTAAGGAATGCGCGACGTTGCGGGCGTCCGCCACCGCCTGCGGGCCGCAGCATTTGTCCTCCGCGCGTGAGATGCAGTCCTGCGGCCACACTTTCATCGTCACGCCGACCACGTCGTAGCCCTGCTCGCGCAGCAGGTAGCCGGCAACACTGGAATCGACGCCGCCGCTCATTCCGAGCAGAACGCGCTGTTTGGCTGCAGACATCGACGGAAATTACAACTTCGGCGGGCGGCTTACAAATTTGCTCTCCGCCAGCGTGAACCGCCACGGCAGATCCGCCGAGCGCGTGATCCCGATGCGCTGGTCAGCAATTACCGCAACGTCCGCGGCCCGGGCGAGAAAACATCGGCGTCGGTCGCTACAAATGCTCAGCTCGTGATGCCGCGCGGTGATATCGAGGGCCTGGGTCAGCTTGCCTGGCCCGGAGCAAAGCTGACGCACATCGTCACTACCGCGACGCTTTTTCATCAGCCGGATTCCTCCCGTCGGCTCGAGTGCCCGGACGAGGATCAACCCGGTTCGCGGCGCGCCCTTGACCAGCACGTTCAACATCCAGTGGACGCCGTAATTGAGGTAGATGTAGATCGCCCCCGGCGGGTTGCGTGCAACGAACGCGCGTGTGCCTGCCCGGTTGAAGGTATGGGAGGCCTCGTCGTTTTCGGTCAGGTAAGCTTCACACTCCACCACCGTCCCGGAGCAACCGCCCCAAATCAGCGTCGTGCCAATGAGCTCGCGGGCGCAGAGCAACGGATCCCGCTGAAAAAAAGCCGCGGGCAGCATGCAGAGGCGCTGTTAAAGCGGGTGAAAAAAGACCGGGATCGTGACCGTGCTTTCGACCGGCTGGCCGTTGCGAAAGGCCGGAATGAAGTGCGCCTTGGCAAAGTCGCTGATCGCGGCGTCACCAAACCCGGCCAGCGGTGGATCTTCCGTCACGACATTCGCATCCTGCAACACCCCGGTTGCCGTCACGGTGACTTTGAGGCTGACTTCGCCGCGCACCTGCACAGCCATGCTCTCCGGATAATGGAAACCGGTAAACCCTGAGTCGGCCCCCATGAATGGCTGCGGGGCCACGAAGTCGTTCTCGTGCTTCAATTCTTCGCCTTCCTGGTTGGCGAAGATCCGGAGCCGCGGTTTGCCGTCGATTACGGCGAAAAATACGCTGCCGTAGAAAATCGCCTCCACCGGCTGATGATTATAAACGGCGGGAACAAACTTTGCGCCGTCCAGCCGACGCAGCACCTCGCGCTCGAGTAACTGCGAATTCGGCGTGCCGTGATAGGTGCCGCTCCAAACCACGTCTCCGTTCTTGGCGAGCGCGCACGAGAACATGATCGCGGCATCTTTCTGGCCCTCTTTGATCAGCTCTTTCGTATCGATCGTGTTGATGACTGCAGTCGGGCCATTTCCGACCAGCGCCGGCCGGTACATTGGCAGCTTGGATTCGCCAATTTGCACCTGCACCTCGGCGCCATGGGATCGGCTCAGCGCGAGTGCGAGAGCAAGAAAGCTAAGGACGAGGCGTGCCATGCGTGGTTATGCAACGCGCGGAATCGGTTTTCGCAACTGCAAACTGCGCCGGTTGCGTGCGATGGAATGCGCAGAAAGGTTCATTTGTGATGCAACTTCAGGGGATTGATCACGTCGCGCTTGCCGTCCAGGACCCGGAGCGGTCGAAACAATGGTACATCGAGGTGCTTGGCTGCGAGCCGCGGCATGAAGGAATGTGGGAAGGCGTGCCGGTTTTCATCGGCAAAGGGACGACCTCGCTCGCGCTCTTTCCCGCGCAGCGGGCCGCGTCCGAAGCGAGCAGCCGGCCAGATCACATCGGCATGCTCCACCTCGCCTTCCGCGCTTCACGGGCGGAATTTGAGACCGCGCAGCGGGAGTTGGCCGCACGGGGGATCAAATTCGAATTTCAGGACCACGAAATCTCGCATTCGATTTACTTCGACGATCCCGATCGGAACGAAATCGAGATCACGACCTACGAATTGTAGGGCTTCGGCCGACGACTACGCCACACGTCCGCAGCAGTTCTTGAATTTCTTTCCGCTCCCGCACGGGCACGACTCGTTGCGCCCGACCTTCGGCACTTCGCGGCGGACCGGCGCCAGATCGAGTTTCACTTCGCCCGCACCATCGCCATTTCCCTCCACAGTCGCGGCGTGTGATCCGATCGGCTGCATCTGCCGTCCCGGTAGCGGGCCGCTCGCGGTCGGCGCCGTCGGCACGGTCTCGCGGAGCAGGAACTGCGGCAGAGTCGAAAGAAAATTCTCGAAGGCCTGCAGGTTCGACGTGCTGCGGAAGAGGTTGTGCAGCACTTCGTTCTTAATGTTCGACATCAACTCGGTGAACATCTCGAAGGCTTCGGTCTTGTACTCGATCAGCGGGTCCTTCTGCGCATAGGCGCGCAGGTAAACCGCTTCGCGCAAGGCGTCCATGGCATAGAGGTGTTCCTGCCATAAACGATCGATCGCGTTGAGAATGATGTAGCGCTCCAGCCCTTTGACCGCGCTCGGCTCTTCGTGCGAGGATTTGCGCTCGTAGGATTCCTTGATGCGTTCGATCAGGAATTGTGCGTTCTCATCGGGCGACCGGTTTTCGAACTGCGCTTTCTCCCTCGTCAGGCCGAGCGGGAACGTGGTGTTCACCCAGTTCAGCAATCCGCTGTAGTTCGGTTCGTCGCTTGCCGCACCGCTCCCGAGGAATTCGCGGACCTTGCCGGGGACGGCTTCGTCAATCACCTCGTAAATCATCTGCCGCGGCTCTTCCGTATCGATGACGTCGTTGCGCCAGCCGTAGATGACCTCGCGCTGATTGTTCATCACGTCATCCATGTCGAGGGTGCGCTTGCGCGTCAGGTAATTGCGCTGCTCGACGCGTTTCTGCGCTGTCTCGACCGATTTATTGAGCCACGGATGCTCGAGCTCCTGTCCTTCCTCGAGGCCGAACCGCTCCATGATCTTGGTCATGCGATCGGCTGCACCGAAGTTGCGCATGAGATCGTCTTCAAAGCTGACGTAGAACCGCGAACCACCGGGATCGCCCTGGCGCGCGCAACGTCCACGCAACTGCCGATCGATGCGGCGCGACTCATGACGCTCGGTGCCGACGACGAAGAGGCCGCCTCTCTCCGACACGCCGGGGCCTAGCTTAATATCCGTGCCGCGGCCGGCCATGTTCGTTGAAATCGTCACAGTCCCGGCCTGCCCGGCCCGGGCGACGATTTCCGCTTCCTGCATGTGGAACTTGGCGTTGAGCACGTTGTGCGGAATCTTTTCGCGTTTCAGCATGCGCGAGAGCAGCTCGCTCGCTTCCACGCTCACCGTGCCGACCAGCACCGGCTGAGCACGGGCGTGGCAATCTCTGATCTCGTTGATGACGGCGTTGTATTTCTCGCGCCGCGTTTTGTAGATCCGGTCGTTATTATCGATCCGCCGAACCTGACGATTCGTCGGGATAACGTTCACATCCAGCTTGTAGATGTCGTGAAACTCCGCCGCCTCGGTTTCCGCGGTACCGGTCATGCCGGCGAGCTTGTGATAAAGCCGGAAATAATTCTGTATCGTGATCGTGGCGAGGGTCTGCGTCTCGCGGTCGATCTGCACACCTTCCTTGGCTTCGACGGCCTGATGCAAACCATCACTCCAGCGGCGGCCCGGCATTTTGCGTCCGGTGTATTCGTCGACGATGACGACTTTGTTTTCCTCCACCACATACTGCACATCCTTCTCGAAAAGACAGTAGGCACGGAGCAGCTGCGAAATGTTGTGAATCCGTTCACCTTGCGCGTCGCAATGCTCCTGGCGGGCGGTTTTGCTTTGCTCCTTCTGCTCCGGCGACAGTTCGGGATCGAGGTCGATCTCGGTGAACTCACTGATCAGATCCGGAAGCACGAAGGCGTCCGGATCATCCGGATTCAAGTAGGTGCGACCCTGCTCGCTTAGGTCGGCTTCGTTCGATTTCTCGTCGATGGTGAAGAAGAGTTCTTCCTTGAGCGCGAAGAGCTCTTCCTTTCGCGTGTCCTGGTAGAACGACAGCTCGGCTTTGTCGACCGCCCTCCGCTTTTCCGGATCCTCCATCATGCGGAGGAGCTGCTTGTTACGTGGCTGGCCGAGCTTCACTTTGAACATGAGCAGGCCGCCTTCTTCGATCTCCCCTTTTTCGAACGCCTCCTTCGCCTCGCTCGCCAGGCGATTGCAAAGCATGTTCTGCTTGCGCACGAGCTGGTCGACCACCGGTTTCCATTTGTCGTACTGGTGGGTCGAAATCGTCGCCGGCCCGCTGATGATCAGAGGCGTGCGCGCTTCGTCGATCAGAATAGAATCGACCTCGTCAACGATCGCGTAATTGTAACCGCGCTGGACCTGCTGCTCGCGGGTGGTCGCCATCCCGTTGTCGCGCAAATAATCGAAACCGAACTCTGAGTTGGTCCCATAGGTAATGTCGCAGGCGTATTGCTCGCGACGTTCGTCCGGCGATTGGTCGTGCTGGATGCAACCGACGGTCAGGCCGAGGAAGGTATAAAGCTGCGCCATCCACTCCGCGTCACGTCGGGCCAGGTAATCGTTCACGGTGACGAGGTGAACGCCCCGTCCGCTGAGCGCGTTCAGGTAAAGCGGCAGGGTGGCGACCAGCGTCTTGCCTTCGCCCGTCGCCATCTCGGAGATGCGGCCGCGATGCAGCACGATTCCGCCAATCAACTGCACGTCAAAGTGGACCATCTCCCATTTCATGGGCTGATCGCAGACGGTGAATTCGTGCTGGCGTTCCGTCAGCCGACGCGCGGCATTTTTCACGAGCGCGAATGCCTCCGGCAGGATTTCGTCGAGCTTCCGCCAGCGGTCGGCGACCTCTTCGATGCCGCGCAGTTCCTCTTGCCACTGCGCAGTTTTGGCGCGCAGTTCGTCGTCCGACAGGGCCTTGAACTGCTCGTCCAGCTCGTTAATCCGGCGCACCATCGGCATGAGCCGCTTGAGCTCGCGCTGATTTTTCGAGCCGAGAATCTTCTTTAGAATCCAACCAACCATTTAGGACGTTAACTATCGACGAGAATCACCGAGTCGCAATTCCGGGGAGCACAGAAGCCTGGATCGCTCCTTGCACCCGCCGCCGTAAGCCTTTCAGCCGGAACGACCCGCGAGGATGCGCATGTTTCGCGGTCAAAAACCGCGTGCGAGGGCGCAGACGCTCTCCTACCGTCGCGAGATGAAGAAGATTATTTCGACGAGCGAAGCGCCTGCCGCGGTCGGCCCCTATTCGCAAGCGGTGCGTGTTGGCAAGCTGGTATTCACCGCCGGGCAGATTCCGCTCGATCCACAAAGCGGGCAGATCGTGGACGGCGACATCGCGGCGCAAACCAAACGCGTCCTCGAAAATCTCACTGCGGTCCTGAAGGCTGAAGGGCTCACCTTCAGCCAGATCGTCAAGACAACGATCTTCCTCGTCGACATGAGCGATTTTCAGGCGGTGAACGAGGTCTATGCCACTTACTTCACGGCCGCCCCGCCCGCGCGCTCCACCGTAGCCGTGGCGCAACTGCCCAAAGCCGCGCGCGTGGAAATCGAATGCATCGCCTTCGACGATTCGCAAAGCGGCGGCAAAACCGTCGACACGTGGGAATGACGAAGCAGGAATGCCCAATGACGATTGTCGCAATCAATGAGATGCGCGAACGGCGAATGGTTGCTGCCGGTCCTTCGTCAGTCGGTGTTGGTCATTCATTCGCCATTCGTGATTCGTCATTCCTCATTTGCAGATGAGCGACCTTCTCGGTCTCTTCCGCCAGACCGGTGCGCTACTTGATGGGCATTTCGTCCTGCGTTCTGGATTACATAGCCGGCAATTTTTCCAATGTGCACTCTTGCTTCAGCACACCGATATCGCTGCCGAGGTCTGCGGCCGGTTAGCGGACAAGCTGCGCGAATATGACTGTGACGCGGTTATCTCCCCAGCGCTTGGTGGCATTATCGTAGGGCAGGAAGTCGGCCGTTCCCTGGGCAAACGTCACATCTTCGTTGAGAAGGACGCGGGCGGGCTCGTGCTGCGGCGCGGATTCAAGATCGCACCGAACGAACGATTCGTGGTCGCGGAAGACGTTGTCACGCGGGGCGGTCGTGTGCAGGAGACGATCGAGATCGTGCGCGCGCACGGTGCTGAAGTTGTTGCGGCGGGAGTAATCGTAGACCGCAGCGGCGGCAATCATGCGAACTTCGGCTGCCCGTTCGTAAGCCTGGTGGAAATGAATGTGGAGACATTCGAGGCCGACAAGCTGCCGCCTGATCTCGCGGCGCGGCCGGCGATCAAGCCCGGGAGCAAGTGACTTCAGCGCGGCGCCACCGGGCACTAGTCAGCGTAGCCCAGGTCGGCAAAGACCACGGAACCATCCTGGAGGAATTCAAAACTCCAGCTCTCCATGATCGCGATCTCAGCAATGCGGGTGAACTGATAAACAGCTGAGGCATCGTCGCCGCAGATCTCCCGCAGCTCATCCGGTCGCGCGACCGTGCTGCGCTCCCGCCGGACGCGCTCGCGCAAAGCGGCGAGTTGGGTATCGAGCGAAGCGGGCGCGGGCACGATTCGCCGAGTAAAGCACCGCGCAAAGTCGTTACGCAAGCACTTCGCAAACTATTGATGTGCAGATTTTTACGCGGGCTGCGCGCGATCGCGCCTAACGACTCTGGCAGGCGCGTTTTACGACCCGGCAACCGCCGAGCCGACGTCAGAAAAAAGATGAAAGTATTGATCCAGGCGCGCGCTTTCGAAAATCAGCCGCACCGTTTCGCGCGCAGCCGCAAGAGCGAAATAGCCGCCCTCACTTTCGAGCCGCTGCATCGCGCCGATTAGGACCGCCAGACCGGAGCTGTCGATGTAGGGCACTTTCGACAGATCCACCACCAGCCGCTTTGGCGCCTTATCGATGAGCGCGTTGAGCTGCGCACGCACTTCCGGCGCAACGTGCAGATCGATTGCGCCGTCAGGGGTGAATACGTCAGCCGATTCAGTCTTGGTCATCGAAGCGGGTGGCGAGCATGACACATCTCGCTCGCCGCGGTCAAAGTGATTTAACGCGTCCGGGCGGATTCGCGCTGCAGCACAGCCGACTACAGGGCCTTGATGCTCTTGATGATTTTCATGACCTCGTCCTGGTGCTTGGATTCCTGCTCGGTCGAGACCCAATAGGTCAGGACGAGCACCTTATCCTTGATCGGGACGAAGGTAATGCTGACCGCCGCCGGCCCGTCTTCATCTTTGCCCTGAAAGAGCATCTCTTCGAAGTCGAGCCCGTTAACTTTGAACTTATTTTCCTTCTTTGAAGACTGATCGAGGTCGACGTTGTGCTCCTTCAACATCGCGAACGTGTCCTCGATCTCCGCGTTCATCCCCTTCTCGTTCCCCACCGCGACGGCTGCCAGGTAAACAGCCTTGTCCGCACTCGTCCCGGCCACGCCGTTGTTGATTTCCTCGGGCTCCCACGAGTCAGGGATATTGATCGTGGCGATCGAGAACTCGTCGTTCGGAAGTTTGCAGGTTTTCGCCTCGGCGGTAGTGAGACCGAGCGCGAAGAGGGCGGTGGCAGCGAGTAGAAGATATTTCATGGTTAGTGTTCGCGGTGCCTCTAGCAGTTCCACTCCTCTCCTGCAAGGCCACCAGCGAGATTTTTCGGATTTGCGGCGGTCGCTCGTCGGGACGAAGCGTATTTCGCAAACCCGATCCACCTATGAACCCCAGAGCAATCGCGCTATTCGTCGCTGTCATTCTTGCCGCGGGTGCGGCAATCGCCTCCGCAAAAGAGCACAAACCGAAAAAGGGTTCGCCCAACCAGGTGGACTGGAAAGACGTGCCGGCGGTCGCACAGAGCGCGATCCAAACCAACGCCGGTGGCGGAAAGGTCGAGACCGTCGAGAAGCAGACGAAGAACGGGATCACGATCTACACGGCCGAGGTGAAGGAGCACGGTGGCAACATGCTCAAGGTTGCGGTGACTGACGCCGGCAAACTGGTCAAGGTGAAGGAAGACAAGCGCGCGAAGCGCAAACACCGGCCGCTCTTCGGCGCTTCGGACGAAGCGTCAGGTCTCGCCTAGCGCAGCAGCCACGGCTGCCGGGAAAATTTCGCCCACTTCGCCCTCAAGCCGCAGAGTGACGCATTTCTCACCGTCGTGGTCGGTCGGACCGCGATTGACGATGATGTAAGGCACGCCGCGCCGGGCCGCGATGAGGGGAAACGATGCCGCCGGATACACGGACAGGGTTGAGCCCAGCGCAACGATCAGATCCGCGTGTCCTGCCGCATGTGCCGCGCGCTGCAGTTGTCGCGGATCCAGACTCTGGCCGAAGCTGATCGTCGCCGGCTTGAGAAAACCGCCGCATCGGCAGATCGGCGTGCGGCGATGGTCCCGGAAGTAATTGAAGTGCAACTCGGGATCGTCGCGCCATCCGCACGACTGGCACTCCACCAGCGCGTTGGTGCCGTGCAACTCAACCAGGCGTTCGGCCCTCGTTCCGGCAAGGCTGTGCAATCCGTCGATGTTTTGCGTTAGGACCGCCGCAATTTTTCCCGCTCGCTCCAGCTGAACGATCGCGGTGTGGACAGCATTGGGCCGCGCATTTCGAAAGGCTTCGTAACCTTCGAGCTTGTAATCCCAATGCTCCAGCCGCGCTGCCTCAGAGCTCATGAAATCGGCGTAGTAAACCGGCTGGCGGCGCGTCCAGACACCTTGCGGACCGCGGAAGTCTGGAATGCCGCTGGCGGTCGAAATGCCTGCGCCGGTAAAGATCAACGCGTTCTGCGATGCACGAAGCTGCTCAGCGAGAGTCATCCGAGTTGAGCGATGAATGCACGAATGGCGCCGAGTATCCGCTGATCGACATCAGCTTGTGTTTCGCCTCGTGCTGCGAGCTGCCGCTTCAGAACGGAGAGTGAGTGGTCCCCACCCTCCACGACATGCAGAGCATTGGGCGCTTTCATTTCATTGCGCACGCGCTCCAGCAGCTCGAGTGGACAAAGCAGGTCACGCGTTCCCTGCACGAATAAAATCGGGACGCTCAGGTCGCGCAGAACTTTGTCGCGCAATTTCGTCGTATTGCCGCCGCCGCAAAGCGGATAGCCGAAGCAGATCAGTCCCGTCACCGGCTCCTCAACTGAAACATGGCAGCCGATCCGGCCTCCCATGCTTTTCCCGGCGAGAACGACGGGCGCATCCACATCGTCAGCGCGGATCTGCGCGAGCGCGGCGCGATGGGCGGCAATGAGCTCAGGCAGCGGATCTGGCCGGTGCCGGCCTTCCCGCATGTAGCGGTAGTCGAACGGAGACACGCGACCGATCTGGGCCAAAAGCTCCGCCCAGCGCCGCATCCACGGATGCGACGAAGGCGCTCCCGCTCCCGGCGCGAACAAAAACCTCGGCATAGCCTGCATGGTGATTGACGGATTCAACGGTAGATCGCAGAGGTGATACGACAATGAACGTAGGCGACCGGCACTTTCGCACCATCTGGTTGAAAGAGGGTGACCTGCGCGTGGTCCAGTTGATCGACCAACGGTGGCTGCCACACCGATTTGTGGTCGAGGACGTCACCACCGTCGACGAAATGGCGACAGCTATTCGTGAAATGCGGGTTCGCGGAGCGGGCCTTATCGGCGCAGCCGCCGGATATGGGATGTACCTTGCCGCGCTGGAAGAGGCGGCGACCTCGTCTCATGCCGAGTCTTACCTAACGAACGCGGCCGAGCGGTTGAAAGCTACCCGCCCGACAGCTGTCAACCTTGCATGGGCAATCGATCGACAACTTGCCGCAATCGGTGCCGCCAAAAATGCGGATGAAAGGATCGAGCGCGCACTCGCGACCGCACAGGCAATCGCCGACGAGGATGCCGAACATTGTCGCGCCATCGGCGAGCATGGCCTCGCATTGCTAAGAAAGCTTGCGGAGAAGAAGAAAGGGAAGCCTCTTAACGTGCTGACCCACTGCAATGCGGGTTGGCTCGCCTTCGTCGATCACGGCTCAGCGACGGCTCCGATCTACGCTGCCCACGATAGCGGCGTCCCGGTGCATGTCTGGGTCGATGAAACGCGGCCGCGTAACCAAGGATCAAAGCTTACCGCGTGGGAACTGGGTCAGCATGGTGTGCCTCACACGGTGATTGCCGACAACGCGGGCGGCCACTTGATGCAGCATGGCGAGGTCGATCTCGTCATCGTCGGCACAGATCGCACGACCTACACTGGAGATGTCGCGAACAAGATCGGCACCTATCTAAAAGCCCTGGCGGCAAAGGATAACCAAATCCCATTCTACGTCGCCCTCCCGTCGTCTTCCTTTGACTGGACCCTCCGCGACGGGCTGACGGAGATTCCGATCGAAGAACGCGGCGGCGACGAAATCAAACGTGCCGATGGCTGGTTTGCTGGCGAGCAGGTAGAAGTGCAGATCGCC